>NZ_JBSVWB010000011.1:0-144922 GCF_054071795.1 Pseudomonas sp. SDO5271_S396 | reverse complement strand
ATGGTAGTGTGGGGTTTCCCCATGTGAGAGTAGGTCATCGTCAAGATTAAATTCCGAAACCCCATTTGCGAAAGCAGATGGGGTTTTGTTTTGGGCGGGTGAAAAGCCAGCTAACATCCCAACTCCGCCAACAACTCCCCACAGTGCTAAAGTCGCACCCTCGATTTTGCTTTTCCCAAGGAAGCCGTTATGCCGGATGCGACGTCCCTCAGCGCTGGATTCATGGTGGTTCACGGCAACCGTCTGGACGAACTGCGCAGCCTGGTAGTCAGCTGGATGCGTCGCTACCCTCTGACTCCCCTGGAAAACGAAATAGTCCTGGTACAAAGCAATGGCATCGCTCAATGGCTCAAGTTGGCCTTGGCCGAAGACCCTCAGGACGATGACATGGGTGGCTGCGGCATCGCCGCAGCAATCGACGTTCAACTGCCCGGTAGCTTTATGTGGCAGCTCTACCGGATGGTCTTGGGAAAAGATGAAATCCCCGCCAAGTCTCTGCTCGATAAGGCCCCGCTGACCTGGCGTCTCATGCGACTGCTCCCCGAACTCATCGACCAACCGCACTTTGAGCCGCTCCAGCGTTTTCTCACCCACGACACTGACCTGCGCAAACGCTATCAATTGGCCGAACGCCTGGCGGATCTGTTCGACCAATACCAGGTCTACCGCGCCGATTGGCTAGAAGATTGGGCCGCAGGGCGCCACCAACTTCGCAATAGTCGAGGAGAGCCCAAACCCCTGAACCCAGCGAACTGCTGGCAAGCCGAACTATGGCGCGCCCTGTTGTTGGACGTCGGGGAGGCCGGCATGGCTGAAAGCCGTGCCGGCGTTCATCAACGCTTTATCGAACGCATCAATACGCTGGAAAAAGCCCCGTCAGGGCTGCCGTCCCGGGTCATTGTTTTCGGGATTTCATCCTTGCCTGCGCAGGCTCTGGAAGCTCTTGCCGGTTTGGCGAAATTCAGCCAAGTCCTGCTCTGTGTACACAACCCTTGCCGACACCACTGGTCCGACATCGTTGCCGACAAAGACCTGCTGCGAAATGAATATAAACGCCAAGCGCGTAAAACAGGCATGCCGGTCGCCCTTGACCCACAAACCTTGCATCAACACGCCCACCCCTTGCTGGCCGCCTGGGGTAAACAGGGCCGTGACTACATCAGCCTGTTGGACAGCTACGACGACCCCAACAGCTATCGCGCCGCCTTTCGTGATGGCCGTATCGACCTGTTCAGCGACAGCGAACCCGACACACTGCTCAATCAACTGCAGGACGACATCCTCGAACTGCGCCCCCTTAACGAAACCCGCGAGCTATGGCCCCCCGTCGATCTGGAGCGTGATACATCCATCCGTTTCCATATCACCCACAGTGCCCAACGCGAAGTGGAAGTGCTCCACGACCAATTGCTCCAGCGCTTCAGCGCCGACCCCACCTTGCGTCCCCGGGACGTCATCGTCATGGTCCCCGATGTCGACAGTTACGCGCCGCACATCAGCGCGGTTTTTGGCCAATTGGAACGAAACGACCCTCGCTTCATCCCGTTTACCCTGACCGACCAGGGCCAGCGCGGTCGTGACCCTCTGCTAATCGCCGTCGAGCACTTGCTCAAACTCCCCGACAGCCGTTTCCCGGTCAGCGAAATTCTGGACTTGCTGGATGTTCCAGCCCTGCGCGAACGCTTCGCCATCAAGGAGCGTGATCTGCCCACCCTGCACCGCTGGATCGAAGGTGCCGGTATCCGGTGGGGACTGAACGCCGAACAGCGCGAAGGGTTGGGCCTGCCAAAACAACTGGAACAAAACAGCTGGCGATTCGGCTTGCGTCGCATGTTGTTGGGATACGCAGTCGGTACCGGCGTCGCCTGCGAGGGCATCGAACCCTATGATGAAATCGGCGGCCTCGACGCTGCGCTGATCGGTCCTCTGGTCGCCTTGCTCGATGCCCTCAACAACGCTCATCAAGCCTTGTCCGAACCCGCCACACCCCAGCAGTGGGGCGAGCGCCTGCACCACCTGATGCAAATGTTCTTCCTGCCTGGCAGCGAACACGACGACTACCTGCTGAGCCAGCTCGAACAACTTCGCGAGACCTGGCTGGAAACCTGCGAGTCCGTCGGCCTGCACGACGCGTTACCACTCACTGTCGTCCGTGAAGCCTGGTTGGCCGGTCTGGACCAAGGCCGTCTGTCCCAGCGCTTTCTGGCTGGGGCTGTCAATTTTTGCACTCTGATGCCCATGCGTGCGATACCGTTCAAGCTCGTTTGCCTGCTCGGCATGAACGATGGCGACTACCCTCGCGCCCAGCCTCCGCTGGATTTCGACCTGATGGGCAGCGACTATCGCCCCGGCGATCGTTCACGCCGCGAAGACGACCGCTACCTGTTGCTCGAGGCCCTGCTGTCGGCCCGCGACCAGCTCTACATCAGTTGGGTGGGGCGCAATATTCGTGACAACAGCGAGCGTCCGGCCTCAGTGCTGGTCGGCCAGTTGCGTGACCACCTCGCCAGTGGCTGGCACCCTGCAAACAACGACAAACTGCTGATAGACGCGATGACACAAGAGCATCCGCTGCAACCGTTCAGCGCCCGCTACTTTCATGAAGGGGATGCGCTGTTCAGCTATGCCCGTGAATGGCAGTTGCTGCACGAAGCGCCGGACGCCGTCGTCAAAGAAGATGAACTGGCCCAGCACCAACAGGAAGAGCCCCTCGCCCTGGGCCAGTTGCAAGACTTCCTGCGCAACCCGGTCAAACACTTCTTCAGCCAGCGCCTGAAAGTTTTCTTCGAAGCCGCCGAGGTGCCGTTGGCGGACGAAGAGCCCTTCGTCCTCGATGCACTGCAACGCTATAGCCTGAGTGACAGCCTGTTGAATGCCGCACTCTCACAGCCCGAGCATCCTGACCACGTGCTCAACGCACAGGCCCTGCGTCTGCAAGGCAGCGGCCTGTTGCCGATGGTCGGTTTCGGCGAGTGCCTGCGCAATGAGTTGATCGAGCCGTTGCCCGGCCTGCTGCAACGTTATCAACAATTGCTGGCCCTCTGGCCCACCCCGCATCCTGGCGCCGAACCGATCAGTTTTGCGTATCAGGGCGTGCAGTTGGAGGGCTGGATCAGTGGGCTGCATCGACGCAGTGATGGTGGGTTGCTCAGCGTCACCACGATCCCAAACAGCATCGGCTCGATCAAGACCCGCAAATGGCATCGCCTGATTCGGCCCTGGGTCAACCACGTGGTGGCCTGTGCCTGTGGGCTGTCGCTGAGTACCGGCTTGGTGGCGAGTGATGACACGCTATTGCTGGCTCCGTTGGATAAAACCGCTGCGCAGGAAATCCTCGGCAATCTGTTGCTGGCCTGGCAGGCGGGAATGAGAAAGCCATTACCTGTAGCCGTCAAAACCGCGTTTGCCTGGCTCAGTCAATCCGACCCTGCCAAAGCCCTGGCGGCGGCAAGTAAAGCCTACGAGGGGGACGGCCTGACCACGGACGGCGAGCGCCGCGAAACCCCAGCGCTCACGCGACAGTTCTCCGACTTCACTGCACTCATCGCCAGCGAAGAGTTCGAAGGCTGGTGCGAAACCCTGTATCGCCCCCTGCTCAACGCCCCATGGCGATCACTCACGGGCGAGGAGGCTGGCGCATGACCCGCAAACCCTTGGCCCTGGCCTTCCCGCTCAAGGGCAGCCAGTTGATCGAAGCCAGCGCCGGCACCGGCAAAACCTTCACCATTTCCGCCTTGTACCTGCGCCTGGTCCTCGGCCACGGTGGAGACGAATCCGGTTTTGGCCGCGAACTGCTTCCGCCGCAAATCCTGGTGGTAACTTTCACCGACGCCGCCACCAAGGAACTTCGCGAGCGCATCCGTATCCGCCTGGCCGAGGCTGCGCGCTTCTTCCGCGAAGAAATTGAACAGCCCGACACCCTCATCGCAGATCTGCGCGCCGACTATCCATCGGAGCAATGGTCCGCCTGCGCCAACCGTCTCGACATCGCCGCCCAATGGATGGACGAAGCTGCCGTTTCGACTATTCACAGTTGGTGTCAGCGCATGCTGCGCGAACACGCGTTCGACAGTGGCAGCCTGTTCACCCAGACCCTGGAAACCGACCACAGCGACCTGCTCGGCGAGGTGCTGCGCGATTACTGGAGGTTGTTCTGCTACCCGATGCAAGACGATGCCCTCAACTGGGTGCGCAATAACTGGGGAGGCCCCGCCGCACTGATGCCACGGGTTCGCGCATTGTTTGGCAGCGAACGGCCTGCTGATGAAACCCGCGAGCCCGCCGAGCTGATCGATGCCTGCCTGCAAGAACGCCGCGAAGCGCTTAAAACGCTCAAGGCGCCTTGGCAGCAATGGGCCGCCGAGCTGCGTGACCTGTGCCTGCAGGCCGTGGCGACCAAAGCCGTCGATGGGCGCAAGATGCAAGCGCGCTACTTCGAACCCTGGTTCGAAAAGATCAGTGCCTGGGCTGCTGACGAAAGCCTCGAACAACTGGACATCGGCACCGGTTTCACCCGCCTCACACCCGACGGCATGGCCGAAGCCTGGAAAGGCGAGCCACCGCAACATCCCGGTATCGATGCGATGGCCGGACTCAAGGCCGCCCTCGATGCGCTGCCAACCCCCGACGCTGCCGTGTTGCAACACGCCGCCGGATGGGTGGGTAAACGCTTCGAAGAAGAAAAGCGCCGGCGCGCCGAAATGGGCTTCGATGACATGCTCATCCGCCTCAATGCTGCCCTGCAAGCCGAAGGTGGCGAACGCTTGGCCAGTGTGATCCGCGAGCAGTTCCCGGTGGCCTTGATCGACGAATTCCAGGACACCGACCCGGTGCAGTACAGCATCTTCGACCGCATCTACCGCATCGAAGACAACCACCTCGACAGTGGCCTGTTCCTGATCGGCGACCCCAAGCAGGCGATCTACGCCTTCCGCGGCGCGGACATCTACACCTATCTGCGCGCGCGCCTGGCCACCACCGGTCGCCACCACACGTTGGGCACCAACTTTCGCTCCAGTCATGCGATGGTCGAGGCGGTGAACCATGTGTTCCAGCGCGCGGAAACGGGCCGCGGCGCGTTCCTGTTTCGAGAGCCGAATGGCGACAACCCGGTGCCGTTTCACTCGGTGCTGTCCCAAGGACGCAAAGAGCGATTGCAGGTCAACGGCCAGACCCTGCCGGCGTTGAACCTCTGGCACCTGCCCACCGATCAACCGATCTCCAACGCGGTGTATCGCCAGCAACTGGCAGCGGCCTGCGCCTCGCACATTGTTGAATTGCTCAATGGCGGTCAACAAGGCACTGCCGGGTTCCTGCAAGCGGACGACAGCTTTAGAGGCGTTCTCCCGTCAGACATCGCCATCCTCGTACGCGACGGCAAGGAGGCCCAGGCCGTGCGCAGCGAATTGGCTACCCGTGGCGTGCGCAGCGTTTACCTGTCCGACAAAGACTCTGTCTTTGCCGCCCAGGAGGCCCACGACTTGCTGGCTTGGCTCAAGGCCTGCGCCGAACCCGACGTCGAGCGCCCGCTGCGTGCCGCCTTGGCCTGCGTCACCCTGAACCTGCCGCTGCCGGAACTGGAACGTCTGAACCAGGATGAGCTTGCCTGGGAGAGCCGCGTCATGCAGTTCCGTGGCTACCGCACGGTCTGGCGTACCCAGGGCGTGCTGCCGATGCTGCGTCGCCTGCTGCATGACTTCAAACTGCCGCAAACCCTGATCGCCCGCAGTGATGGCGAACGTGTCCTGACCAACCTGCTGCACCTCAGTGAACTGCTGCAACAAGCCGCTTCTGAGCTGGACGGCGAACAGGCGCTGATCCGCCATCTAGCTGAACACCTGGCGCTCTCCGGTCAGGCGGGTGAGGAGCAAATTCTGCGGTTGGAAAGTGATGAGCAACTGGTCAAGGTGGTGACCATCCATAAGTCGAAGGGCCTGGAGTACGACCTGGTATTCCTTCCGTTCATCGGCTCGGCCAAACCGGTGGACGGCAGCCGCTTGCCGCTGCACTACCACGATGAACACGGCAAATCCCAAGTCAGCCTGCGCCCTGCGCCCGAGCTGATCGCCCAGGCTGACGACGAGCGCCTGGCCGAAGACCTGCGCTTGTTCTATGTCGCCCTGACCCGCGCCAAGCATGCATGCTGGCTGGGGATCGCCGACCTCAAGCGAGGCAACAGCAACAGCTCCGTGCTGCACCTCTCGGCATTGGGCTATCTGCTAGGCGCCGGGGCACCGTTGGCGGAGTCCGCCGGGCTGGCGCGCTGGTTGCTGGACCTGCAAGCAGGTTGCGCGGCCATCGACTATGCCCAGGTTCCCGAAGCCCAAGCTATGGTCTTCCATCCACCCCGCAATGAGGCCACGTTGCGGGCGCCCCTGCTGCCCAAACGCAAGGCGGCGGAAAACTGGTGGATCGCCTCCTACAGTGCCTTGCGCATTGGCGACAGCATGAGCGCCGCCAGCCTCGAAGCACCGGAAAGCCCCCAGGCCCAGAAACTGTTCGATGACGAGCGTCTGGACCCCGACGCACCGCGTGAAGTGGCAGCGTCCGGCACAGACATTCACCGTTTCCCACGTGGTCCTAACCCGGGAACCTTCCTTCACGGTCTGCTGGAGTGGGCGGGTGAGGAGGGCTTCAATGCCTCTCCACAAACCATCGAAAGTGCCGTAGGTGCCCGCTGTAACAGGCGCAGCTGGGAAGGCTGGATCGTCACCCTGAGCGCTTGGCTGGGCCAGTTGCTGCAAACACCTTTGCCTGTGAATAACGGGCGGGTCACCCTGAGCGGACTGCAGCGGTATCAGATCGAAATGGAGTTCTGGTTCGCCAGCCATAAAGTCGACGTGCTGGCCCTCGACAAGCTGGTGTGCCAATACACCCACAAGGGTGTTTCCCGCGTCGCCGCCGAACCTGTGCTGCTCAACGGCATGTTCAAGGGCTTCATCGACCTTACCTTCGAACACGATGGTCGTTATTACGTGGCTGATTACAAATCCAACTGGCTCGGCCCCGACGATTCGGCCTACACCTTGGATGCCATGGAGCAGTCGATGCTTGAGCATCGGTACGACCTGCAATACGTGCTTTACCTGCTGGCCCTGCACCGTCAGCTCAAGGCGCGCTTGCCGGACTACGACTACGACCGACATATCGGCGGTGCGCTGTACATTTTCCTGCGTGGCACCCAGTCCGCAAGCCAAGGCGCGTACTTTACCCGTCCGCCACGGGAATTGATCGAAGGTCTGGACCTGTTGTTCCAGGGCAAACCCATCCCGCCCAAGGTTGAGCCTGCCTGGGAACAAGGAGTCCTGTTATGAGTATGTCGCCGTTACCGCCGGAGGAGCTGCTGCCCCTCACCCGCGCCGCTGACCTCTTGCAATTGCTGGAGCGTTGGGTCGATCGTGGCTGGTTGCGTGCCTTGGACAAAGCCTTCGTGGGTTTTCTGTACGAGCTCGACCCGCAGGCCGACCCTTTGGTGTTGTTGGCGGCGGCATTGACCAGCCACCAACTGGGCCATGGTCACGTGTGTCTCGACCTGTTCGAAACCCTCAAGGCCCCGGACTTCGCGCTGTCACTGCCACCCGAGGGCGACTTGCAAACCGGCACCCTGCTGTTGCCGTCACAGCTGCTGAACGGTCTCGATGGCGCCCATTGGTGCCATGCCCTGGCGGCGAGCCCCTTGGTCGCGTTGGCTGTCGATGGCAGTGAGCTCGCCCAAAGCCGTCCCCTGGTGTTGTCGGGCAAGCGTCTGTACCTGCGTCGCTACTGGACTTACGAGCGACGCATCGACACGGCACTGCGGTTGCGCCTGGCCACCCTGGAAAGCGTTTCGGCCGACCTGCCCCAACGCTTGAACAGCTTGTTCGACCAACCGCCACCCGACGGCGTGATCGACTGGCAGAAACTTGCCTGTGCCCTGGCCACACGCGGTGCCTTCAGCATCGTCACCGGCGGCCCCGGCACGGGTAAAACCACCACCGTGGTGCGCCTGCTCGCGCTGTTGCAGGCGCCGGCCGTGGAGGCCGGCAGCCCGTTGCGTATTCGCTTGGCCGCACCCACCGGTAAAGCCGCCGCACGCCTCACCGAGTCCATCAGTCAACAAGTGCTGTCGCTGAAAGTACCCGACAGCGTGAAGGAAAAAATCCCAACCCAAGTCACCACCGTCCACCGTTTGCTGGGCAGTCGCCCGGGTACGCGGCACTTCCGTCATCACCTGGCTAACCCGCTGCCCCTGGACGTGTTGGTGGTGGACGAAGCCTCGATGATCGACCTGGAAATGATGGCCAACCTGCTGGACGCGTTGCCGCCCCATGCACGCCTGGTGTTGCTGGGTGACAAGGACCAACTGGCGTCGGTGGAAGCGGGCGCGGTACTCGGCGATTTGTGCCGCGACGCCGAAGCCGGCTGGTACAGCCCCCAGACGCGGCAATGGCTGCAAGCCGTCAGCGGTGAAGACCTCGGCGCCAGTGGCCTGCGCGAAGACCTCGACAATAGCCACCCGCTGGCCCAGCAAGTAGTGATGTTGCGTTACTCAAGGCGGTTTGGCGAAGGCAGCGGCATCGGCCAACTGGCGCGCTGGGTCAATCAGCAAAATGCCGAAGAGGCGCGCAAGCTGCTGGTGGCGCGCAGCCATGCGGACCTGTTTTGCGTCAGCCTCAAGGGCGAACACGATCACGCCCTGGAACGCCTGGTACTGGACGGGCAGGGCGATGGCGCCGAGGGTTATCGGCATTACCTCAACCTGTTGCAGAGCGCCCGTCCGTCCCCGGATACGTCGCGTGACAGCGCGGCCTGGACCCACTGGGCGCAACAACTGCTGCAAGCTTTCGACGCGTTCCAGTTGCTCTGCGCCGTGCGCAAGGGGCCGTGGGGCGTTGAAGGTCTGAACCAGCGCATTACCGCCGCCTTGCGCAAAGTGCGGCTTATCGAGGGCGACGAGCAGTGGTATGAGGGGCGCCCGGTACTGATGACCCGCAACGATTACGGCCTGGGCCTGATGAACGGCGACATCGGCATCGCCCTCAAACTGCCTGAAAGCGATGGTGGTCCTCAGGTACTTCGCGTTGCCTTCCCACGCAACGACGGCCAGGGTGGTGTGCGTTTTGTGCTACCCAGTCGTCTGAACGATGTGGAAACCGTGTACGCCATGACTGTGCACAAATCCCAGGGTTCGGAATTTACCCACACTGCACTGATCCTGCCGGATGCGCTGAACCCGGTGCTCACCAAAGAGCTGATCTACACCGGCATCACCCGTGCCAAGCGCTGGTTCAGCTTGATCGAGCCCCGTGGCGGCGTGTTTGAGGAGGCTGTGCGGCGCAAGGTCAAGCGTTTGAGCGGGCTGATGCTGGAACTGGATGCCGCGCCTGAGAAAACTGACTGACGGGTCATTCAATATTTCTGATTCAGGCGTCTGATTTTTCTGAAAAAATAGCGGCCCCCGCGAAGTCACTGCTCCGTGGGGTTTTCCGCCGCTGTGCTATCGTTGCGGCATCACCTTGAAAACACCTGAGAGAATCGCTGCATGAACGTGGCTGTCTCGCCCACAGAGCGCAGTTCGAGTTGGAGACGCAGGCTGCTGGTGGCGTTTTTGTGTGTGCTCGCGCCGCACGTCTTCGCCCAGGCGCAAGGCCCCGCCGGTATGGCCGACCACCGTGCCCAGGCGGTGACCCAAGTGGTACTCGGCATTCTCAGTTACGCGCGCTGGCCGGTAGAGCCTGCGCAATTGCGCCTGTGCATTGTCGGCCCGACCCAATACACCGACGACCTGATCAAAGGCACGACCCAGGCCACCGGGCGTCCGGTGGTGGTGCAACGCCTGCTGGCCGAGCATCCCGATATCGTCAGTGCCTGCGATGCGGTGTACATCGGCAAACTCAGCGCCGCGGAACGTACGCAATTGTTCACCTCATTGATCGGCCACCCGGTGCTCAGCATCAGCGAAGGCGGTGACCAATGCACCGTGGGCAGCCTGTTCTGCCTTCGGGTAGGCGATGAGCAGGTGTCGTTCGAGGTCAACCTCGACTCGGTCGCGCGCAGCGGAGTGCGTATTCACCCCAGTGTCTTGCAACTGTCCCGCCGGCGAGCGCCCGAGTCATGAGTGCTCTGAAAGTGCGACCGACCCTGCGCTCGGTGATCGGTCGGGGGCACCTGATCCTGGCGCTGGTGGCGGTGACCCTGGCCAGCGTCTCCCTGACCTTGCTGGGCGTGCTGGCGTTGCGCGTCTACGCCGAACACAACCTGCACCTGATCGCTCGTTCCATCAACTACACCGTCGAAGCGGCGGTGGTGTTCAACGACAGCGCGGCAGCCACCGAGGCCCTCAGCCTGATCGCCTCCACCGAAGAAGTGGCCGAAGCCGAAGTGTTCGATACCACCGGCAAGTCACTGGCCCATTGGACGCGCCCGGAAACCGGCATGCTCTCACGGGTTGAACTGGCCCTGGCGCATACCCTGCTGGAACAGCCCATCAACCAGCCGATCCTCCATCAGGGGCGAGCGATCGGCAGCATCCACCTGACGGGCCACGGTGGCAGCCTGCTGCGGTTCTTGCTCAGCGGCCTGGCCGGGATTCTGATCTGCACCGCTCTCAGCGCCTGGGTGGCGCTGGTCCTGGCGCGGCGTCTGTTGCGCGGTATTACCGTTCCGCTGCAAAGCCTCGCCGCTGTGGCCCACGCCGCCCGCAGCGAACGCGACTTCGACCGTCGCGTACCACCGGCGCGCATCGCCGAACTCGACAGCCTGGGCAGCGACTTCAATGCGTTGCTCGGCGAGATGGAAGCCTGGCAAAACCACCTGCAAAGCGAAAACGAATCCCTTGCCCACCAAGCCAACCACGACAGCCTCACCGGTCTGCCCAACCGTGCGTTCTTCGAGGGCCGCCTGATCCGTGCCCTGCGCAGCGCCGCCAAGGCCAAGGAGCAAGTGGCGGTGTTGTATCTCGACAGCGACCGCTTCAAAGAGATCAACGACAGTTTCGGCCATGCCGCCGGCGACGCCGTGCTGGTAGCCGTCGCCGACCGCGTGCGCGCGCAATTGCGCGAGGATGACCTGGTGGCCCGCCTGGGCGGCGACGAGTTCGCCATCCTGCTGGCGCCGTTGCACAAGGTCGAGGATGCCCAGCGCATCGCCAACAAAATCATTGCCAGCATGGACGTCCCGATTGCGGTGCCCGGCAACACCCAGGTGTTGACCTCCCTCAGTATCGGCATCGCCCTCTACCCTGATCATGGCGCCACGCCCGGAACTTTGCTCAATGCCGCCGACGCGGCGATGTACCAGGCCAAGCGCCTGGCTTCGGGCGGCCAGCAAACGGCGGAGTCGGAGAGCCCCGTCGTCAACGCTCAACACAGGAGTTGACCCCTTGTTCACCACCGCGCGTTTCATGTTAATCACCTTGCTGATGGCCCTGCTCGCCCTCGGCGGCTGCCAGACGGTCCCGCCCAAAGGCCTGACCCCGGCCCAGGTCGCCGTCCTCAAGCAACAAGGTTTCGAACTCACCGACGAAGGCTGGGCATTCGGCCTGTCCGGCAAAGTGCTGTTCGGCAGCGACGTCGAAACCCTCAACCAACCCAGCAGCGACATCGTCCAGCGCATCGGCAAGGCCCTGCTGGGTGTCGGCATCGAACGCGTACGCGTCGACGGCCATACCGATGCGTCCGGCAAGGAGAGCTACAACCAGCAACTCTCCCTGCGCCGCGCCCAAAGCGTGGCCACGGTGCTCAAAGGTGTCGGCATGAAAGAAGAAAACATCCAACTGCGCGGCCTGGGCAGCAGCGAGCCAGTGGCGCCGAACACCACGGTGGCAGGGCGCACCGAGAATCGGCGGGTGTCGATTGTGGTGATTGCGGACTGAGTCCGCCCCGCCAATCTCAATGTGAAACCCCATCAACTGTGGGAGCTGGCTTGCCGGCGATCGCGGTGTCTCAGTACTGGATGTACTGACTGACACACTGCCATCGCAGGCAAGCCAGCTCCCACAGTGGGTTTGCGGTGTGAATGAAACAGCGTTTGCTAAGTAATTTTGATTGTTCCCACGCTCCGCGTGGGAATGCCGCCCTGGACGCTCCGCGTCCACTTTTGAAGTCGTAACGCGGAGCGTCACAGGATGCATTTCCACGCGGAGCGTGGGAACGATCGGTCATCAAGAAAGTTGCTCCCACAGGGGACTTGCGGTGGCTGGAAAAGCTCTCCCAACAGGGCCATCGCGCCGAACGCTTTCTTGCCAACCATAGAGAACCAATGTGGGAGCTGGCTTGCCTGCGAAGACGGCGGCACAGCCGACACAGATGCGACCTGACCCACCGCCTTCGCAGCCTCGCCGGGGCTCGACAGCTCCCACAGGAGCCTTGTAGTGGCGGGAAAAACGCGGTCAGCAGGGCCATCGCGCCTGGCGCCTTCTTGCCAACAATAGAGCTCCCACCTTTGATGTATGGATGGCTCTAAACAGCATTCGCTTAACGGCTTGGCGTCATTGCTTACGTCAAGTCATCCACCACCGCCTTGCCCATCTCACACAGGTAATGCGCGGCCCACGCGTATTGCTCGCCACGCACATCCATGGCGGCTTCCATTGCGAGTTTCTTGGAGTAGAAAAGCAGGGTGGAGGCGTGCTCTAAAGCTTCCTCAATCGGCATGCCGGCGTTGACGCGGAACAGGGGTTTTTCGTTTTCGCCGTAATCGCCGAAAGTGACAACGCCGAGGGTAGTGATGGAAGAAAGCGGGGGATCGGGGACGATTTTTGACATGATGTTTCCCAAATTTGCAGTAGGGGTCACCACGGCATGTCGCTAAACATGAAGAGGTGGCAGCTGTACACGGGTTAGCGAACCGGTAAATTTGGGAACCCGGCAGACCCGAAGGTCTCCCGCGTACAGCCGCCATAAAATGGTAGAGACAGGTAAAAAAGCCTGGCAATACTTTGGCATCACATCCCAACTAATCCGAGTCGCTAAACCCGATCGCTGATGAGCAGCGAAGTCAGGAGGCTAGTGACCCAAACGGTAGGGCGCAATGGGGTAGAGAGTCTCTAGGAAACGTCCTGCAATTTAAAGCGAATCATCGTTGATGGCCCTTTAATCCGCGAACCGCATCTCCCGCGTCTCCCCCATCAACAACCCCTGATTCTGCTCCGTCACCTCCCGGATGTAATCCCACAACAAGGTAATCCGCTTCAACTTGCGCAGGTCCTCCCGGCAATACATCCAGAACTGCCGCGTAATCGCAATCTGCTCCCCCAGCACCGGCAACAACCGCGGGTCCTGCGCCGCCAGAAAACACGGCAATATCGCCATCGACCGTCCCTGCTGCGCCGCCACGTACTGCGCGATCACGCTGGTACTGCGCAAGCTGGCGCTGGCGCCGGGCACCACGTTTGCCAAGTACAACAGCTCCGAGCTGAACGCCAGGTCATCCACATAGCTGATAAACGGATGCTCGGCCAAATCCGCCGGTTTGCGGATGGGCGGGTGCTGGTCGAGGTATTCCTGGGTCGCGTACAGCTGCAATTTGTAGTCACACAGCTTGCAACACACATACGGCCCATGTTCCGGGCGCTCCAGGGCGATGACGATGTCGGCTTCGCGCTTGGACAGGCTGATGAAGTGGGGCAGGGGCAGGATATCCACCGAGATGGCCGGGTAGGTGTCGACGAAGTGGCTTAACTGCGGGGTGACGAAGAAGCTGCCGAATCCTTCGGTGCAGCCCATGCGTACATGGCCGGACAGCGCCACGCCGGAGCCGGAGACTTGCTCGCAGGCCATGTGCAGGGTGCTTTCGATGGACTCGGCGTAGCCCAGCAAACGCTGGCCTTCGGTGGTGAGCACGAAGCCGTTGGTCCGGGATTTTTCAAACAGCAGGGTGCCGAGGGAAACTTCCAGCGAACTGATGCGCCGCGACACGGTGGTGTAGTCCACCGCCAGGCGCTTGGCGGCGACGCTGGCCTTGCGGGTGCGGGCCACTTCGAGGAAAAACTTCAAGTCATCCCAGTTCAGGGAGCCCAATGAGGTGATGTTTTTTTGCATGTTGGACCGGCTTTTATGTGCGTTCTTATTAGAGATTTGCACATCTATACTCCAAAAACAGTCCGAACGCCTCATTTCCAAGGCGATTCACGCGCCTTGTCTCTGCATAACTACAAGATTGGAGACCCCATGAACGCATCTGCCGATATTTCCGTGCAACAGGTCAAGCTGCTGATCAACGGTGAGTGGGTCGAGTCCAGGACCACCGAGTGGCAGGACATCGTCAACCCCGCCACCCAAGAGGTGCTGGCCAAAGTCCCGTTCGCCACTGCCGATGAAGTCAACGCCGCCATCGACGCCGCCCATCGCGCCTTCCAGACCTGGAAGCTGACCCCGATCGGCGCACGCATGCGCATCATGCTCAAGCTGCAAGCCTTGATCCGCGAACATTCCAAGCGCATCGCCGTGGTCCTCAGCGCCGAGCAGGGCAAGACCATCGCCGATGCCGAGGGCGATATCTTCCGTGGCCTGGAAGTGGTGGAGCACGCCTGTTCCATCGGCACCCTGCAAATGGGCGAATTCGCCGAGAACGTCGCAGGGGGCGTCGACACTTACACCCTGCGTCAACCCATCGGCGTGTGCGCCGGCATCACCCCGTTCAACTTCCCGGCGATGATTCCGCTGTGGATGTTCCCGATGGCCATCGCCTGCGGGAATACCTTCGTCCTCAAACCGTCCGAGCAGGACCCGCTGTCGACCATGTTGCTGGTGGAGCTGGCGCTGGAAGCCGGTGTGCCGGCCGGTGTGCTCAACGTGGTGCACGGCGGCAAGGACGTGGTGGATGCGCTATGCACCCACAAAGACATCAAGGCCGTGTCTTTCGTCGGCTCGACCGCCGTGGGCACACACGTGTACGACCTGGCCGGCAAACACGGCAAGCGCGTGCAATCGATGATGGGCGCCAAGAACCACGCCGTGGTGCTGCCGGATGCCAACCGCGAACACACCCTCAATGCCCTGGTCGGCGCCGGTTTCGGTGCGGCGGGCCAGCGTTGCATGGCCACTTCGGTGGTAGTGCTGGTGGGCGCGTCCAAGCAATGGTTGCCGGACCTGAAAGCATTGGCGCAGAAACTCAAGGTCAACGCCGGCAGCGAAGCCGGTACGGATGTCGGCCCGGTGATCTCCAAGCGCGCCAAGGCACGCATCCTGGACTTGATCGAAAGCGGCGTGAAAGAAGGCGCCAAGCTGGAGCTGGACGGTCGCGACATCAAGGTGCCGGGCTTCGAGCAAGGCAATTTTGTCGGCCCGACCCTGTTCTCGGGCGTGACCACCGATATGCAAATCTACACCCAGGAAATCTTCGGCCCGGTGCTGGTGGTGATTGAGGTTGCGACCCTCGATGAAGCCATTGCTCTGGTCAACGCCAACCCGTTCGGCAACGGCACCGGCCTGTTCACCCAGAGCGGCGCGGCAGCGCGTAAGTTCCAGAGCGAAATCGACGTGGGCCAGGTCGGCATCAACATCCCGATCCCGGTGCCGGTCCCGTTCTTCAGCTTCACTGGTTCGCGCGGCTCCAAGCTCGGCGACCTGGGCCCTTACGGCAAGCAAGTGGTGCAGTTCTACACCCAGACCAAGACCGTCACCAGCCGCTGGTTCGATGACGACACCGTCAACGATGGTGTCAACACCACCATCAACCTGCGTTGATTCCGGGAGACGACCATGAAGATTGCATTTATCGGCTTGGGCAACATGGGCGCTCCCATGGCCCGCAACCTGATCAAGGCCGGCCATGCGCTGAACCTGTTCGACCTGAACCAGACGGTGCTCAAGGAACTCGCCGAACTGGGTGGCACCATCAGCGAGTCGCCGCGTGATGCGGCAACCGGCGCTGAACTGGTGATCACCATGCTGCCCGCCGCGGCCCATGTGCGCAGCGTGTGGCTGAATGAAGACGGCGTACTCGCCGGTATCGGCAAAGGTGTGCCGGCGGTGGATTGCAGCACCATCGACCCGCAGACCATCCGCGATGTCGCGACGGTGGCGGCCAAGCAAGGCGTGGCCGTGGCCGATGCCCCGGTCTCCGGCGGCACCGGCGGCGCCGCCGCAGGGACGTTGACCTTCATGGTCGGCGCCACCGCGGAACTGTTCGCCACCCTGCAACCGGTGCTGGCGCAGATGGGCCGTAACATCGTGCATTGCGGTGACGTGGGCACCGGGCAAATCGCCAAGATCTGCAACAACCTGCTGTTGGGGATCAGCATGGTCGGCGTCAGCGAAGCCATGGCCTTGGGCGATGCGCTAGGAATCGACACCCAAGTACTGGCCGGCATCATCAACAGCTCGACCGGGCGTTGCTGGAGTTCCGACACCTACAACCCGTGGCCGGGCGTGATCGAAACGGCGCCATCGTCCCGTGGGTATACCGGCGGTTTTGGTGCCGACCTGATGCTCAAGGACCTGGGCCTGGCCACCGAAGCTGCGCGTCAGGCCAAGCAACCGGTGATTCTCGGCGCCGTGGCCCAGCAGTTGTATCAGTCGATGAGCCAGCGTGGGGAAGGGGGCAAGGACTTTTCGGCGATCATCAACAGCTATCGCAAGCCCAAATAGGGGCTTTTCCGGGAACCCGCTGTTGGCGGGTTCCCGGGTTTTTGCGGCTCAAGCAAACACAAAATACTTACGCACCGTCTCGACCACTTCCCAGGTCCCCTTCATCCCCGGCTCCACCACGAAGATATCCCCTGCGCGCAGGTGAATCGGCTCCAGGCCTTCGGGTGTGATGATGCAGTAGCCTTCCTGGAAGTGGCAGTACTCCCACTTTACGTAGTCCACGTACCACTTGCCTGGTGTGCAGATCCAGGTGCCCATGATCTTGCTGCCGTCTTCGCTGGTGTAGGCGTTGAGGTTGACGGTGTGCGGGTCGCCTTCGAGTTTTTCCCATTTGCAGGCATCCAGGACCGGCAGTGGGTGAGTGTCGCGCAGTACGGTGATGGGCTTGGCCATGAGGGCTCCGAGGCAGGGAATGGAAAGAGCAACCCTAAGGCCTGGGACGTTGTGTCAGTGGTCTGAACTCGACATCGGGATGTCCAGAAGCGCAGGTGGATGCAAGCCCGCTCCCACATTGGATCTTCAGTGGCAGATCTGCCGTGGCTGGGAGAAATTATCGAGCGTGAATACCCCAATTCCTCGCAGTAAGTGCGAAAGATCCTCCGTCTGGCGCCAGTATTCGCAAGAAAATTCGCAACCGCCCCTCGTATCATTCTCTGCAGAATGAGTGAGAGCCTTCAAATGAACCCAATAAAAACGTGGTGGGATATCAGCCCGCCCTTGAGTGCGGCGACGCCGACCTGGCCGGGAGATACGCCGTTCCAGGAAGAACGCGTGTGGCAGTTTGGTCCGGAGTGTCCGGTGAATGTCGGGCGTATCACCTTGTCGCCGCACACCGGTGCCCATGTGGACGCACCGTTGCATTACAGCGCCGACGGCGCGCCCATCGGCGAGGTGTCGCTGGATGTGTACATGGGGCCCTGCCGCGTACTGCATTGCCTGAACAGCGGCGCATTGGTGCAACCGCATCAACTGGAAGGGCGTGTGGATAACTTGCCCGAGCGCGTGCTGTTGCGCACTTATCCACAAGCGCCGCTGACCGAATGGGATTCGAATTTCACCGCTATCGCCCCGCAAACCATTGAGTTGCTCGCCAGCCTGGGTGTGCGTTTGATCGGAATCGATACCCCGTCGCTGGACCCGCAGCAGTCCAAAACCATGGATTCCCACAACGCCGTGGCGCGCCATGGCATGGCGATTCTCGAAGGCATCGTGCTCGATGACGTGCCGGAGGGTGACTATGAACTGATCGCGCTGCCGCTGCGGTTTGCCAACCTGGACGCGAGCCCGGTCCGCGCGATCCTGAGACCTTTCAAGGAGCCCGCGCGATGAGCCAATGTCCCTTCTCTGCTGATTATCAGCCGCCCGAAGAATGGCATAACGCCGAACTGAATTTCTCCGAGTCCATGAGCTACGGCGATTACCTGGACCTGGGCAAAATCCTCAGCGCCCAGCACCCGCTGTCGCCGGACCACAACGAAATGCTCTTTATCATCCAGCACCAGACTTCCGAGCTGTGGATGAAACTGATGCTCCACGAACTCAAGGCCGCCCGCGAACACGTGCGCCTGGGCGAGTTGCCGCCGGCGTTCAAGATGCTGGCGCGGGTCTCGCGGATCTTCGATCAACTGGTGCACGCGTGGGCGGTACTGGCGACCATGACCCCGTCGGAATACAAGGCGATTCGCCCGTTCCTGGGGCAGTCGTCGGGGTTCCAGTCGTTCCAGTACCGCGAGATCGAATTCATCCTCGGCAACAAGAGCCCGGCACTGCTGCGGCCCCATGCCCATCGCCCGGAACTGCTGAACGAATTGAAAGTGGCGATTGCCACGCCGTCGTTGTATGACGAGGCGATCAACCTGATGATCAAGGCCGGTCTGGCAATCGACCCGAAACGCGCCGAGCGTGATCCGACAGCGGCCACGGTGCATGATGACTCGGTGGAGGCGGCCTGGCGCGAGGTGTACCGCGACCCGAGCCGGTATTGGGACTTGTATCAGTTGGCCGAGAAGTTTATCGACCTGGAGGACTCGTTCCGCCAGTGGCGTTTTCGCCATGTGACCACGGTGGAGCGGATCATCGGTTTCCAGCCGGGAACCGGCGGCACCGAGGGCGTGGGGTATTTGCGCAAGATGCTCGACACCGTGCTGTTCCCCGAGCTGTGGCGAGTGCGCTCCACGCTCTGAACAAAAAAAGCCCCGGATCACCGGGGCTTCTTCATTTGGAATGCATTCAAAACTGTGGGAGCTGGCTTGCCTGCGATAGCGGTATATCAGCCAACACATTCAGCGACTGATAATCCGCCATCGCGGGCAAGCCCGGCTCCCACACAAGCCCGGCTCCCACAGGGATTATTGTGCGTTCACTACCGCGTTACTCCTGCGAACCCGTAACCGGTAGGCAACGTAGATAATCCCCACCCACACCGGCATCGCATACACCGACTCGCTGATCCCCGGAATCGCCAGCATCACGCCGATGATCATCACCATGAACGCCAGGCACAGGTAGTTGCTGAACGGGAACCAGAAGGCCCTGAACGACGGCGTCACGCCTTGCTCGGCCATGGCTTTGCGGAACTTGATGTGGGTAATGCTGATCAGCGCCCAGTTGATCATCAGCGAGGCAACCACCAGCGCGAACAACAGCTCCAGCGCGCTCTTCGGTGCCACGTAGTTGACCACCACGCACAGCATCGTCACCAGCGCCGAAATCGCCAAGGCGCGGATCGGCACGCCTTGCTTGTTCAGCTTCAGCAGCGCCTTGGGCGCATCGCCTTGCTCGGCCAGGCCGAACAGCATGCGGCTGTTGCAGTACACGCCGCTGTTGTACACCGACAGCGCCGCGGTCAGCACCACGAAGTTGAGGATGTGCGCAGCGGTGTCGTTGCCGATCAGCGAGAAGATCTGCACGAACGGGCTGCCGCTGTAGGCATCGCCCGAGGCGCCGAGGGTTTGCAGCAACTGGTCCCACGGGTACAACGACAGCAGCACGGTCAGGGCGCCGACGTAGAAGATCAGGATCCGGTACACCACCTGGTTGATCGCTTTCGGGATCACCTTGCGTGGCTCGCTGGCCTCGGCGGCAGTGATGCCCACCAGTTCCAGGCCCCCGAACGAGAACATGATGAACGCCATGGACATCAACAGCCCCATGCCGCCATTCGGGAAGAAGCCGTTGTGGCTCCACAGGTTGCTGATGGACGCCTGCGGGCCGCCGCTGCCGCTGAACAGCAGGTAGCAGCCGAGCACGATCATGCCGACAATCGCCACCACCTTGATGATCGCGAACCAGAATTCGGCCTCACCGAAGAACTTGACGTTCAGGGTGTTGATCAGGTTCACCGCGACAAAGAACACCAGCGCGCTGACCCAGGTCGGGATGTCCGGCCACCAGAACTGGATGTACTTGCCCACCGCCGTCAGTTCGGCCATGCCCACCAGCACGTAGAGCACCCAGTAGTTCCAGCCCGCGAGGAAGCCTGCGTAGCCACCCCAGTAATTGTGCGCAAAGTGGCTGAAGGAACCGGCCACCGGTTCCTCAACGATCATCTCGCCGAGCTGACGCATGATCAGGAACGCGATGAAACCGGCAATCGCGTAGCCCAGGATCATCGACGGCCCCGCCGATTTGAGTACCCCGGCCGAGCCGAGGAACAACCCAGTGCCAATCGCCCCTCCCAAGGCGATCAGCTGAATGTGCCGGTTCTTCAGGCCACGCTTGAGGCCTACCGGGTTAACCATGTCATCCGCCATTAACGTTCCCTTCTACTTGTTTTTTTCAGGGTGAATGCACGTCGCACCCGCCCCTCAAAACTTCTGAGGGGTCAGATATTACTCTGCGTAAACTTTTCGTAATACAGCTGGACGCCATGAAGTGCCTGATCTGCCAGCCATTGCTGGACGGATTCGACCATGGCCGGGGGGCCGCACAGGTACATATCCGCCGAACTGTCCCGCAATTCGGCCAGGTCGAAATGTTCGGTGAGGTAGCCGCGCTTGCCGGGCCAGTCATCGGAAGGCGCGCTCAGCACTTCGGTGTAACGAAACGCCTTGATCGTTGCGGCGTAGGCCCGGATGCGTGCCGCTTCGCACAAGTCTTCGGCACCGCGTACGCCGTAATACAGGTGCACCGGTTGGTTGCAGCCGTTGGCGGCCAATTCATCGAGCATCCCCAGCAAGGCCGACAAGCCAGTGCCGCCCGCCACCAGTACCAGGGGGCGGGTGACATGACGCAAGTAGAACGCGCCGAGTGGCGCTTCCATCAGGATCGGGTCGCCCACCTGGCAACGTTCGCGCAGGTAGTTGCTCATGACACCGTCGGGCAACAGACGCACCAGGAATTGCAGCTGATTGCCGGGAAGATTGGCGAATGAGTAAGACCGCCAGCTGTCCGTGCCCGGCACCGACAGGCGCGCATATTGGCCTGGCAGAAACTCCAGCGCCTGATCCAGTTGCACGTTCAGGATCGCCGTGCTGGCCGACACTGGCTCCACCGCGCTCACGGTCGCGTTTATTCGAACCGGCTCCGGCGCATTGCACAGGCTCGAAGCAAAATCGAAGTAGAACGTCGCATCGGACTTCACCCGCGTCTGGCAACTGAGCATCTTGCGCTGTTGCAGGTCGAGGCTGGACAGCGCCTCTTCGTCCACATAGTCCTGGGTGTACTCGCCGGATTCGCAACGTCCCTGGCAGGTGCCGCACACGCCTTCGCGGCAGTCCAGGGGGATCTTGATGCCGTTGCGCAACGCCGCATCGAGCAGGATTTCATTCGCGCCCACCGGGAAGAACAGGGTCTTGCCGTCAGCAAAACTGAAGGCCACTTTGTGATTCATCCAGCATTCTCCATGGATTGGATAACTGTAGGAGCTGGCTTGCCAGCGATAGCGGTCTGTCGGGCGACAGTGCTCAACAGGTCAGACGCCATCGCCGGCAAGCCGGCTCCTACAGGGTCAGAGGTGATAGAAATCCAGCACCGAGTTGATGGTGTCGTTGAGCAACAACACATGCTTGCGGGTGATCAGCCAGCTATCGCCGTCGGGCTTGAGGCGGTAGGTGGCATGTCCGTAGAACTGCTCCGCAGTGGCCAGGCGATAGAACAGCGTGTGCCAGTTCAATTTCACCTCCAGCGTGTCATCCGCGTGCTCGGCAATGCGCACGTTATTGATCAGGTGCACGGTGCGCGGCATCGGTGTGGCCGACGCGGCCTTGCCGGTGCGCAGACGGAACACGCGGTCTTCCAGGCCCGAGCGGTTGGCGTAGTAGATCAACGACATCTCGCGTTTGGGGTCACGGGTGTAGACGTGCTCCGAGTCCCATTGCGGCAGGTGGAACTCGCTCTGCGGATCGAAGAGCTGCACATAGGCATCCCAGTCCTGGGCGTCGCACAGCTCGGCCTTGCGGTAGAAGAACTGCTCGATCCGGTACTGCAATTGGGCATTCATCATTCCACCTCCCGCAGTTTCAGCGCGTGTTGATCGAGGCCGTCGAGCAGGCACCTTTGCCAGTTGCGGTGCTGGTTGACATACAGGCCTTCGTGGGTGAATTCGGTGCCGGTCATCGCCGGTTGAATACCCAGGGTTTCGCTGTTGGGCGTGGGCCCGGTCTCCCAGCGGTGGCTGCCGCGCGAGATATCGCTCCAGCGCTCCAGTCGCCCCTGAAACCCGCGCTGGGCTTCGCGGAATTCCACCAGGTCATCCGGCGTGCCCATGCCGGACACATTGAAGAAGTCTTCGAACTGGCGAATGCGGTTTTCGCGATCGGCGTCGGACTCGCCCTTCACCCCCAGGCACTGGCTGATGATCTCGGTCTTGTTCCACGCCAGCGGGCGGATGATGCGCAGCTGCGAGCTGATCTGGTCGAGGAAGAACAGGCTCGGGTAGATGTTCAGGTTGCGCAGGCGGTGCATCATCCACTCGGCCTTGGGCTGGCCGTGCTCTTCCACCAGGCGCGGCATGATGGTGGCGTAGCCGGAGCGCACGCTGGGGTTGGGCATATCGCTGAACAACAGGCTGTGGCCGTTGTTGAAGGCGAACCAGCCGTCATCGGTATTGGCGTCACCCGCGCCGAGCTTGCTGTAGTCCAGGGTGCTGCCTGCGCCTGTGCCGTTTTCGGTATTCACCTGTTGGCGATGCTGCACCGTGGCCACGTAGTTGTAGTGCACGGTGCTGACGTGATAACCGTCCAGGCCATTTTCGTTTTGCAGCTTCCAGTTGCCGTCGTAGGTGTAGGCGGATTTGCCCGGCAACGCCTCCAGCTCACCGGTGGCGGACTGGGCGACCATCATGTCGAAGAACACTTTGGCATCCCCCAGGAAGTCTTCCAGGCTATCGGTGCCCGCCACGTCCAGGCTGATGAACACGAACCCCTTGTAACTCTCGATGCGGGCTTTTTTCAGCCCGCGCGTGGCCTTGTCGAACCCTTCCGGGTATTCCCCCGGCGCCTTGACCTTCACCAATCGACCGTCGCTCTTGTAGCACCAGGCATGGAACGGGCAGGTGAAGGTCGACTGGTTGCCCTTGCCGACCCGGGTGAGGGTGGTGCCGCGATGCTGGCAGGCGTTGATCAGTGCGTTGAGCTGGCCTTCACCGTCGCGGGTGATGATCATCGGCTGGCGCCCGGCGCGCATCGTCACGAAGTCGTGGTTATGCGCCAGCTCGCTTTCGTGGCAGGCGTAGATCCAGTTCTTTTCGAAGATCAGGTCCATCTCCAGGTCGAACAGGTCTGGCTCGGTGAACAGGTCGCGGGCGATACGGAACACCCCCTCGGCGGGGCGAAAATCCAGGCACCCTTCAATAAAATTTTTCCACTGCTCGACGCTTTTTGGACCACGCATGGGAGGCACCTTTCTTGTCTGGGCTAATCGGTGCCCCATTAAAAACAGCACGGTCGAGCGTGGGCTATCCGCTTAATCGGGGAAGCCGGGCCGAAAAGTGGCGACGGCTGCCGCACGCCCGTGCAATGCGCTACTGTGATTGACCAGACGCGCCGCCAGAGCGCGCACAAGCCTAACCGCCGTGGGTGCACCTGATGAGCAGCCAATCGATCCAACGTTTCGACCTGGAAGGCGCCTGTAACTGGATGTCGGGCATCTGCGGCCCGCATCGGTTGGCCACCGCCACACCCGAGCGCCTGCGTTTTCAGCACAGCGCCAATGTGCTCAAGTCCCGCGCCACCACCCTGGGGGTGATCGAGTACGGCACCGACGTGACCATCGATATCGAAGACGCCGAACACTTCAGCAGCTACAGCCTGAGCCTGCCCCTGGTGGGCGAGCAGGAGTTGAGCCGCAACGGCGAGCGGGCGAGTTCCAACCGAGACCAGGGGGTGATCATCTCGCCCAATGAACATCAAGTGCTGGCGATCTCCGGCGACTGCCGCAAGTTGCAGGTGGTGATCACGCGGACGGCGATGAGCGAGGCTTTGGAAGGTTTGCTGCAACGGCCGGTCCAGGTGCCGCTGCGCTTTGAATCGGCGATGGACGCGGTGGACGGCGCTTCGGCGGCCTGGTGGCGCATGGTGCGTTACTTCATCACGGAACTGGAACAAGGCAGCGCGTTGTATGAACAGCCGGCGTTTACCCGCGACCTGGAAAGCTCGTTGATCAAGGGCCTGATTCTGGCCCAGCCGAACAATTACTCCGAAACACTGCGCGATGTGTTGGGGGTGAAGCTGCCGCATTATCTGGTTCGCGCGCGGCAGTACATTCACGACCACGCCCGCGAAGCGGTGCATCTGGAGGACCTGGAAGCCGCCGCCGGGGTGTCACGGTTCAAGCTGTTCGACGCCTTTCGCAAATACTTCGCGCTGTCGCCCATGGCTTATCTGAAAAAGCACCGCTTGAGTGCGGTGCGCCAGGCCATCCTTGAACATGGCGCCACCCAAACCATTTCCGAGATCGCCCTGGGCTGGGGCTTTACCCACCTGGGGCGATTTTCGGCGGAGTATCGCAAGCTGTTCGATGAATCGCCCAGCCAAACCCTGCAACGCAAGCGCCTGCGCAGCCTTTGAACCCCATGAAGATCAAAATGTGGGAGCAGGCAAGCCAGCTCCCACAGGGGTTTTGTGGTGTTTGGGAGGAATCAGATCAATTCTTCGACCAGTTGCAGGCAATGACTGAGCCCCGGCGACTGGTCATTCACCCGTCGGCTGAGGATGATCGGCGAGGTCGCCGTGACCTCCACAATCGGCGTGTAGCCGATGTCCGCCCGATGCAGCACCTGCACCGACGCCGGTACCAGCGTCACGCCCATGCCGGCGCCGACCAGGCCGATGGCGGTCTGCAACTCGTTGGTCCACTGCGCTACCCGGAGGCTCAGACCGTGGGTGTCGAACAGCGCGATCACATGGTCGGCGTAGCTGGGGCGCGGGTTGCCCGGGTAAAGCACCACGGGTTCCGCTGCCAATTGCGCGAGGGTAACGGGGGCGGCGAGCAACGGGTGACCGGCGGGCAGCACCGCCACCAATCGGTCTTCCACCAGCACACGCTGGACGATGGCCGGGTCGTCGATGCGAATGCGCCCGAAGCCCACATCGATGCGCCCGGCCTTGAGCGCTTCGACCTGCTGCAACGTGGTCATCTCCGACAATCCCAACTCCAGCTCCAGCGTCTCATGGGTACGCAGGCGGCGGATCAGTTCCGGCAGCACGCCGTACAGGGTCGAGGGCGCGAAGCCGATGCCCAGCCAGGTCTTCTCGCCCTGACCAATGCGCCGCGTGCTGTCGCAGACCTTGTTCAACTGTTCGAGCAACACGTTGGCATGCTCATAGAAAAACCGCCCGGCTTCGGTCAGCCGCAGCGGTCGGCCACGCTCCAGCAGGGTCACCCCGAGTTCGTCCTCCAATTGCTGAATCTGCCGGCTCAGCGGTGGCTGGGCGATGTGCAGGCGTTCGGCGGCGCGGGTGAAGTTGAGGGTCTCTCCCAGCACCTGGAAATAGCGCAGGTGACGCAGTTCCATGACGGCTCCTTTCATACCTGTGAGGTATTGTGCGAGACCCATTCTATATTGGAAGCCTTGAAAAATACGGCACAGAATCGGCTGAAACTTGAAAGTAACCCCACGGGTATTGCCATGCCGATTTGCGCCATTGAGTCGATCGACACGATCATCGTCGACCTTCCCACCCTTCGCCCGCACAAGCTGGCCATGCACACGATGCAGAACCAGACACTGGTGATTATCCGCCTGCGCTGTGCCGACGGCATCGAAGGCATCGGCGAAGCCACCACCATCGGCGGGCTGAGCTACGGCAACGAAAGCCCCGACAGCATCAAGGTCAATATCGATCGTCATTTCGCCCCGCTGTTGATCGGCCAGGACGCGAGCAATATCAACGCGGCCATGCAGCGCCTGGAACGCAGTATTCGCGGCAATACGTTTGCCAAGTCCGGCATTGAAAGTGCGTTGCTCGACGCCCAGGGCAAACGCCTGAACCTGCCCGTCAGCGAACTGCTCGGCGGACGCGTGCGCGACGCCCTGCCGGTGGCCTGGACCCTGGCCAGCGGCGACACCGCGCGGGACATCGACGAAGCGGAAAAGATGCTCGATCTGCGCCGCCACCGCCTCTTCAAACTGAAGATTGGGGCCCGTGACGTCAGCCACGACCTGGCCCATGTGATTGCGATCAAAAAGGCCCTGGGGGACCGCGCCAGCGTGCGCGTCGATGTCAATCAGGCCTGGGACGAAGCGGTGGCGCTGCGGGCGTGCAAGGTGCTGGGCGACAACGGTATCGACCTGATCGAGCAACCCATCTCGCGCAATAACCGTGGCGGTATGGTCCGGCTCAATCGGTCGAGCCCGGCGCCGATCATGGCCGATGAATCCATCGAGTGCGTCGAGGATGCGTTCAACCTGGCCCGCGAAGGCGCAGCCTCGGTGTTCGCCCTCAAGATCGCCAAGAACGGCGGCCCCCGCGCCGTGTTGCGCACCGCGGCGATTGCCGAAGCGGCGGGCATCGGGCTGTACGGCGGCACCATGCTGGAAGGCGGTATCGGCACCCTGGCTTCGGCCCATGCCTTTCTCACGCTGAACACGCTGGCGTGGGGCACCGAGCTGTTCGGCCCGTTGCTGCTCACCGAAGACATCCTCACCGAACCGCCGGTCTATCGGGATTTCCAGCTGCACGTTGCTGCCGTACCGGGCCTGGGCCTGGCCATCGATGAAGAGCGCCTGGCGTTCTTCCGTCGCGACAAACACTAAGAGGCACCTGCCATGCTGTTCCACGTAAAAATGACCGTGAACCTGCCCCTCGATATGCCACCCGAGCGCGCCGCCAGCCTCAAGGCCGAGGAGAAGGCGCTGGCGCAGCGCCTGCAACACGAAGGCAAATGGCGCCACCTGTGGCGTATCGCCGGGCACTACGCCAACTACAGCGTGTTCGATGTCGACAGCGTGCAGGAACTGCACGACCTGCTGATGCAACTGCCGCTTTTCCCCTACATGGCCATCGAAGTGAACGCCCTGTGCCGTCACCCTTCGTCGATCCATGGGGACGACCGCTAAGCCGGTTCTCAAGCCTGATAATTACAAGATGAGGAGTGCACCATGTCCATTCGCCTGTCCCAGACGGCCCATGCCCAACGGTTTCTCGAACAAGCCAGCGGCCACCTCAACGACGCGGGCAACCCGCGCGCCAAGGCGCTGATCTATCGGATCCTGCGCGACACCGTGAACATCATCGAAGACCTGGAGGTGAGCCCGGAAGAGTTCTGGAAGGCGGTCAACTACCTCAACGAGCTGGGCAAGCACCAGGAAGCCGGCCTGCTCGCCGCCGGCCTGGGGTTGGAGCATTACCTGGACTTGCTGATGGACGCCGCCGACGAGGAGGCCGGCAAGACCGGCGGCACGCCGCGCACCATCGAGGGCCCGCTGTACGTGGCCGGTGCACCGCTGTCGAAGTACGAAGCGCGGCTGGACGATGGCACGGACGCCGCCGTGCCGCTGTTCATGCGCGGGCAGGTGCGCGACACGCAGGGCAAGCCGTTGGCCGGGGCGATTGTGGATGTGTGGCAGGCCAACACGGGCGGCACGTACTCCTGGTTCGACCCGACGCAATCGGAATTCAACCTGCGTCGACGCATCGAGACCGACGCTCATGGCAACTACCGTTTTCGCAGCATCGTGCCGTCGGGCTACGGCTGCCCGCCCACCGGGCCGACCCAGCAGTTGCTCGACCAACTGGGGCGACATGGGCAGCGCCCGGCGCATATCCACTTCTTCATTTCCGCGCCGGGGCATCGGCACCTGACCACGCAGATCAACCTGTCGGATGATCCGCATCTGCATGATGATTTTGCCTACGCCACGCGGGATGAATTGATCGCCGAAATTCGCTTCAGTGACGATCCGCAACTGGCGCGGGAGTTTGGCGTGGAAGGGCGGTTTGCGCACATTGATTTCGACTTTGAGTTGCAAGTGGCGGATGCGCCGGTAGAGCAAAAGCGTATGCAGCGCGTGCGTGCCCTCGAGGACTGAACGCGGTTAAAAATGTGGGAGCTGGCTTGCCTGCGATAGCAATGGTGCATTCACCACCGTCATCGCAGGCAAGCCAGCTCCCACAGAGTGCGGTGGCGTTGGGGCTATTTGCGGATGACCAGGTCCAACACCTCATCCCGATCCTTGATCTTCTGCAACACGATCTCCGAGCGTATGTCCGTCACCCCCGCCGTGCGGTTCAGGTGGTTCACGATAAAGTCCGAGAAGTGCTTGAGGTTGCGGGCTTGCACCCGCAGCACATAGTTGCTGGCGCCGGTGATCACGTAGGCGCTGGCCACCTCCGGCCAGCCCTGCACCTTCTTGATGAACGTCTCGTGCCAGTCCTCCACATCCTGACGCAACGACAGGTGCACGATGGCTTCCAGCTCGATGCCCAGTTGCTCGGCATTCAATACCGCGCGATACCCGCTGATGATTCCCTCGCTCTCCAGCAGACGCAAACGGCGCAGGCATGCCGAAGGGGACAGCGCGACTTTTTCCGCCAGTTCCTGGTTGCTGATGCGGCCATCCTGTTGCAGGTAATGCAGGAGGCGCAGGTCGGTGGCGTCGAGAATCATGGTTAGAATAAATCCGCGTGTTTGGGGGTTAAATTCGAATTTCCTACAGCTTAATTAGCCTGTTGCTACTCACTTTGCACGAAAATTCTCTAAAACTTCGTTCATTATTTGGTCCATTCTTACTTATAAAAACCAGGACCGCCCATGACCCCTCGAAGCCATTGCCAAGCCCTCGACGCCCAGGACCCGCTGGCGCCCTTGCGCCGCCAGTTCGCCTTGCCCGAGGGCGTGATCTACCTCGACGGCAACTCATTGGGCGCCCGCCCGGTAGCGGCTCTGGCGCGGGCGCAACAGGTGATCAGCGAAGAATGGGGCAACGGCTTGATCCGCAGTTGGAACAGCGCCGGCTGGGCGGACCTGTCGCAGCGCCTGGGCAACCGCCTGGCGCCGTTGATCGGCGCGCGTGACAACGAGGTGGTGATCACCGATACCACCTCGATCAACCTGTTCAAGGTGCTGAGTGCCGCATTGACGGTGCAGCGCCAACGCCAGCCTCATCGCAAAGTGATCGTCAGCGAGGCGAGCAACTTCCCCACCGACCTGTACATCGCCGAGGGCTTGGCCGAGTTGCTGCAACAGGGCTTTTCCCTGCGCCTGGTCAACAGCCCGGAAGAACTGCCCCACGCCATCGACGCCGACGTGGCGGTGGTGATGCTCACCCACGTCAATTACAAGACCGGCTATATGTACGACATGCCGGCGCTCACTGCGTTGAGCCATGAGTGCGGCGCCCTGAGCCTCTGGGACCTGGCGCATTCGGCGGGCGCAGTGCCTATCGACCTGCAC
This sequence comes from Pseudomonas sp. SDO5271_S396, assembly GCF_054071795.1. NCBI lineage: Bacteria > Pseudomonadati > Pseudomonadota > Gammaproteobacteria > Pseudomonadales > Pseudomonadaceae > Pseudomonas > Pseudomonas sp. SDO5271_S396. Next base: position 115,520 of record NZ_JBSVWB010000011.1, on the reverse strand, counting down.
GCGGCCTGCGCCGATTACGCGATTGGCTGCACCTACAAATACCTCAACGGCGGGCCGGGTTCCCAGGCGTTCGTGTGGGTCAACCCGGCGTTGGTGGACGTGGTACGCCAGCCGTTGTCGGGCTGGTTCGGGCATACCCGGCAATTCGCGATGGAATCCCGCTATGCGCCGAGCGCCGGCATCGCCCGTTACCTGTGCGGCACCCAGCCGATCACCTCGCTGGCCATGGTCGAGTGCGGCCTGGAGATTTTTGCCCAGACCGATATGGCGAGTTTGCGCAGCAAATCCCTGGCGCTCACCGACCTGTTTATCGCGTTGGTCGAAGCCCGTTGCGCCGCCCATGACGTGACGTTGATCACCCCGCGTGAACACGCCCGGCGTGGCAGCCATGTGAGTTTCGAACACCCTGAAGGTTACGCCGTGATCCAGGCCCTGATCGCCCGGGGTGTGATCGGCGATTACCGCGAGCCGCGCATCATGCGGTTTGGTTTTACGCCGTTGTACACGAGCTTTACCGAGGTGTTTGACGCTGTGGAAATCCTTGGCGACATCCTCGACAACCACACCTGGGACCAGCCGCAATTCAAAGTCCGCAACAGCGTCACTTAAGGGCAATACAAATCGACTGTGGGAGCTGGCTTGCCTGCGATAGCGTCGGTGCATTTACAACCGCCATCGCAGGCAAGCCAGCTCCCACAGGGTTCAGCGCCAGCAACAACAATCACAATAAGAAAAGGGGCACACCACGTGACCACGCCAGACAACGGCTTTGCAGAGATCACCCATCGTGAGCAGGGCCTGCGGCGCCAGCTCACTTCCGGCCAGATGAGCATGATCGCCATCGGTGGCGCCATTGGCACCGGACTGTTCATGGGCAGTGCTTACGCCATCGGCTATGCCGGGCCCAGTGTGTTGGTGAGCTACGCCATCGGTGCGTTGATCACCTTGCTGTTGATGGGTTGCCTGGCGGAGATGACGGTGGCCCATTCCACCTCGGGCTCCTTTGGAGCCTACGCCGAGTTCTACATCAGCCCGCTGGCCGGCTTCCTGGTGCGCTATGCCTATTGGGCGGCGATTGTGTTGGCGGTGGGGGCGGAGGTCACGGCGGTGGCGATGTACATGAAATACTGGTTCGCCAATGTGCCGGAGTGGGTGTGGATCCTGTCGTTTTCCAGCGTGTTGATCCTGCTCAATGGGATCAGCGTGAAGACTTTCGGCAACTTCGAATACTGGTTTTCCACGATCAAGATCAGCGCCATCGTGGGCTTCATCCTCCTCGCCGTCTACGTGGTGTTCGGCTCGGGCAACCCGGAGTATGGCGTGCAGAACTACACGGCCCACGACGGCTTTTTCCCCCATGGATTGAGCGGTATGTGGATCGCGGTGATCGTATCGATCTTCAGCTACCTGAGTGTGGAGATGATCGCCGTGGCCGCCGGTGAAGCTGCCGACCCGGAGCAGGCCGTGAAGAAGGCCTTCCGCGCCACCATCGTGCGCCTGGTGGTGTTCTACCTGTTGACCCTGGCGCTGATGCTGGCCATCGTGCCGTGGAACCAGGCCGGGCAGGCTCAGAGCCCATTCGTCACGGTGATGCAGACGCTGGGCATTCCCGGTGCCACCGGGGTGATGAATTTCGTGATCCTGATCGCGGCCCTGTCGGCCATGAACAGCCAGCTCTACATCACCACGCGCATGATGTTCAGCCTGTCCCGTGCCGGTTTTGCGCCCAGGGCCATGGGGGCCTTGAGCAAGCGCGGCATTCCGCTGAACGCGTTGGTGCTCTCCAGCTCGGGCATTGCCCTGGCGACCTTGCTCAACGTGGTTTACCCGGAAAGCTCATTCACGCTGATGATGGCCATTTCCATGTTTGGCGCGATCTTCACCTGGTTCATGATCTTCCTCACGCACTGCTTCTTTCGTCGTTACCGCAAGCGCCATGGCGGGCCGCAGCTGTCGTTCCAGCTGCGTCTGTTTCCCTACAGCACGCTGTTGGGTCTGGTGTTGATGGGCGCGGTGATGATCACCACGTATTTCACCGAAGCGTTCAAGATGACCCTGGTGTTTGGGGTGCCGTTCCTGCTGATTCTGTCGGCGGTGTATTACGGGTTCTTCCGCAAGGGCAGGGCCAGGGCGTCGAACAAGGCTTTGGCGTAACCCGGCAACTGTTCGAATGCGCGCGCGCAGAGCAGCAGCTTTCGGCAGGCCCAGTCTTCTTGCAGGGAGTGGACCTTGAAACGCTGTGCCAGCGGCCAACGCGCCAGTGCCGCCTGGGGAACGATCCCCAGGCCTGCGCCGCCTGAAACCATGCGGATCAACCCGTCAAAGCCCTCGGCGCGGATGCGCGTTTGCAGGCGAAAGCCTGCGTGCAGGGCCTGTTCTTCCAGGTAGACCGTCAAGGCGCTGCTGGCGGTCAAGCCGACGAAATCGTGGTGCAGGCTGTCGATGAAACTGCCGTGGGTGAACGGATGATCCAGTGGTGCAATCAGCACCAGCGGGTCATCGCGAAAGGGCAGGGTCTGCAAACCCTGGGTGTCCACTGCGTCGGAGATGATCCCCAGGTCCGCCGTGCCCTGGCGCAGGGCCTGGGTGATGCGCAGGCTGGGCAGTTCCTGGAGGTCGATTTCGAGGTTGGGATGTTGGCGCAAAAAGTCGGCCAGCAGCTCCGGCAGGTATTCGCTGAGTGCCGTGGTGTTGCACAGCAGGCGCACCTGGCCTTTGACGCCATTGGCATACTCGGCCAGGTCCTGTTGCAAGTGTTCGGCCTGTTGCAGCAGCAGACGCGCGTGACGGGCCAGGGCCTTGCCCGCCGCCGTGGGCGTGACGCCCCGGCGATTGCGCTCCAGGAACTCGATGCCCAGCGACGCTTCCATCGCGCGGATGCGGGCACTGGCGGCGGCCAGGGACAAGTGGCTGCGCGCTGCGCCGGCGGTGATGTTGCCGGCGTCGAGGATGTGCAGGTAAAGGCGCAGGTCGATCAGGTCAAAGTGCATGGTCGGGTTTCTCGGGTGACTGGAATGGCCTCATCGCAGGCAAGCCAGCTCCCACATACATCAAATGTGGGAACTGGCTTGCCTGCGATGACGTCTTTAGCCTCATGCAAAACAAGAGGCTGCCTCAGTATATGGCGAATTTTCGATCCCATCGAAAAGCGCCACAATCGCCCCATGAATACCTTCCTGGCGTTTTACCAAGACATTGGCCCAGCCCTGACTTTGCTGGTGATCGGCACCTTCCTGCTGGCCGGCGCCGTCAAGGGGGTGATCGGCCTGGGCCTGCCCACCGTTGCCATGGGCTTGCTTGGCCTGGCTATGCTCCCGGCGCAGGCTGCGGCCTTGCTGATCATTCCGTCCACAGTGACCAACCTTTGGCAGTTGGCGATCGGCGGGCATTTGGGCGCGCTGCTCAAGCGGCTATGGCCGATGCTGTTGCTGATTTTCCTCGGGACCGGGCTGGGTACGCTGGGGCTGGGCATGAACGGCACGACTTGGGTGGTACATGCCCTGGGCGCAGCCTTGCTGCTGTACGCGCTGAGCGGGTTGTTCCTGCCGGTGCTCAAGGTCAAGCCCGCGGCCGAGCGCTGGCTGGGTCCGCTGTGTGGACTGATCACCGGGATCATTACTTCGGCGACCGGTGTGTTCGTGATTCCGGCAGTGCCGTATCTGCAAGCCCTGGGCTTGAACCGTGATCAATTGGTGCAGGCGCTGGGGCTGTCGTTCACGGTATCGACCCTGGCGCTGGCGGCTGGATTGGCCTGGCGCGGAACCCTGGGCGGTGGCGAAATCAATGCGTCCCTGTTGGCACTGTTGCCCGCGTTGCTGGGCATGTGGCTGGGTCAGGCAGTGCGTCAGCGCATCAGCGCAGTGTTGTTCAAACGGGTGTTTTTCATCGGTATGGCAGTGCTGGGGGGACATCTGTTGATCAGTGGCTAAAATCAAAAGTACGGCGCTATTCGTGCTTTTTGATCAAAGGTGTTTTGCCGTGCCCCTGCTTATTCCGCAGGGGCAATGCCGATAGCCTGCCTCCAGAAATTTTCAACCTTCTGGATACCCTCCCATGAAAAAAGTACTCCTGCTCAACGGCGGCAAACAATTCGCACACTCCGACGGCCGCTACAACACCACGTTGCATGACGCCGCCGTGGCCCTGTTGGACCGCGCGGGGATCGACGTCAAAGTCACCCATATCGACCAAGGCTATGACGTGGCCGAAGAAGTCGCCAAGTTCCTCTGGGCCGACGTGGTCATCTACCAGATGCCCGGTTGGTGGATGGGCGCGCCGTGGATCGTCAAGAAGTACATGGATGAAGTGTTCACCGAAGGTCACGGCAGCCTCTATGCCAGCGATGGCCGTACCCGGTCCGATGCGTCGCAGAAGTACGGCAGCGGCGGCTTGATCCAAGGCAAACAGTACATGTTGTCCCTGACCTGGAACGCACCGCAGCAAGCCTTCGATGACCCGACCGATTTCTTCGAAGCCAAGGGCGTGGACGCGGTCTACTTCCCGTTCCACAAGGCCAACCAGTTTCTGGGCATGACCGGCCTGCCGACCTTCTTGTGCGTTGACGTGATGAAGCGCCCGGCCATCGAGGCCGACGTGGTGCGTTACGAACAGCACCTGGCGCAGGTGTTCAGTTTCTCGGTGTAAGCTGCTACCCACCGAATACAGAGGACTGCCCGTGAAAGCCCGATCCGATGAGCTACAGATCTTCGTCAGCGTGATTGAGTGCGGCTCGATTTCCGCTGCGGCGGAGCAGGTCGGGCAGACGCCGTCGGCGGTGAGTCGCACCTTGTCGCGCCTGGAGGCCAAGCTCGACACCACGTTGATCAACCGCACCACGCGGCGCATGGACCTGACCGAAGAGGGCAAGTATTTCTTCGAGCAGGCCAAGGTGATCCTGGCGCAGATGGACGAGCTGGAAGAGCGCCTGTCATCCCGTCACAAAAAACCGGCGGGGCGGCTGCGCATCAACGCCGCCGTGCCGTTCGTGCTGCATGGCTTGATCCCGTACATCGCCGAGTTTCGCAGCCTCTACCCGGATATCCAGCTGGAGTTGAACAGCGATGACCTGATCATCGACCTGCTGGAACAAAGCACCGACATCGCGATCCGCATCGGCGTCCTGGCCGACTCCACCTTGCACGCGCGCTCCCTCGGGTGCACGCCGCTGCATATCCTCGCCAGCCCTGAATACCTCGAGCAATACGGCACGCCGACCACCGTGGCCGAGCTTGCGCAGCATACCTTGCTCGGCTTCACCCAGAGCGACACCCTCAACCACTGGCCGCTGCGCCATGTGGAAGGCGACCGCTGGCTGATCCAGCCGAGCATCGCGGCCTCCAGCGGCGAAACCGTGCGTCACTTGGCGTTGGAGGGGCAGGGCATTTGCTGCCTGTCGAACTTCATGACCATCGCCGATATCGAGGCCGGGCGGTTGGTGCCGGTTCTGGAGGTGTTCAACAGCGGCTACCGCCAGCCGATCCACGCGGTGTTTTATCGCAACTCGCAGTTGGCGTTGCGCATCCAGTGCTTCCTGGACTTCATTCAAGCCAAGCTGGTGCGCTATGCCTGCTGATTCGTGACTATCGCGCAAGACTGATTTGGGCGACGAGGGCTTATTCGGCGGCGCATGGGCCTTGATACTGGGCCCATCACTTACCCAGTCAGGAGAACCTTCCATGAACGTATTCGTTACCGGCGCTGCAGGTTTTATCGGCGGTTCCATCGCCACCGGTCTGGTCCAGGCCGGCCACCGTGTCACCGGCCTAGTGCGCAGTGCCGAGCAAGCGGCTGAAATGACCGCTCTGGGCATCACCCCGGTGATCGGCACGCTCGACGATGCCGGCGTATTGACCGAGCAGGCGCAGCAGGCCGATGCGGTGATCAATGCCGCCAGCAGCGATCACCGTGCAGCCGTGGAAACACTGCTGGCGGCATTGAAAGGCTCGAACAAGCCGTTCCTGCACACCAGCGGTTCGAGCATCGTCGGGGATGCGTCGGGTGGTAAATCCAGCGACGTGATCTACTTCGAAGACAACCTGCCGGAGCCAACCGTCGACAAAGCGGCGCGCGTGGCCATCGACAACCTGATCCTCGCCGCTGCGAAAGACGGGGTGAACTCGGCAGTGATCTGCAACACCCTGATCTACGGTCACAGCCTGGGCGTGAAACGCGACAGCGTGCAACTGCCGCGCTTGCTCAAGCAGGCGCGCAAGAGCGGCGTGGTGCGCCATGTGGGCAGCGGACAGAACATCTGGTCCAACGTGCACATCGAAGACGTGGTGGCGCTGTACCTGCTGGCGCTGACCAGGAATGTACCGGGCACGTTCTACTTTGTGGAAAGCAGCGAAGCCTCGTTCATCGATATGACCACCGCGATTGCCCAGGCCCTGAACCTCGGCCAGCCACAGGATTGGCCACTGGCCGAGGCGGAAGCCGAGTGGGGCTATGAAATGGCCAACTACGGCCTGGGCTCCAACAGCCGGGTGCGTGGCAAGCATGCGCGTGAATTGCTGGGCTGGGCGCCGAAGCGGACGTCGGTGGTGGAGTGGATTCGCCACGAGATGGTCTGATGTTCGCTTGAGACCGGGGTGCTGCCATCGCAGGCAAGCCAGCTCCCACATTTTGAACTGTGAACACGGTCAAGTGTGGGAGCTGGCTTGCCTGCGATCCAGGCGACGCGGTTTTCAACGCTAGCCGCAACCCCTTCAATTCCGTACCATTCCCCGCCTCATCCCCCGCATTACCCTGGTACCCCCATGAACCTCACCCGTCTGCGCGCCGATGCCCTGGCCGGGCTCACCACGTCTTTTGCGTTGTTGCCCGAATGCATCGCCTTTGCCCTGGTGGCCCACCTCAACCCGCTGATGGGGCTCTATGGCGCGTTTATCATCTGTACCCTCACGGCGTTGTTCGGCGGCCGGCCGGGCATGGTCTCGGGTGCCGCCGGTTCGATGGCGGTGGTGATCGTCGCGCTGGTGGTGCAACACGGTGTGGAATACTTGCTGGCGACGGTGCTGCTGGGTGGGTTGATCATGATCGCCTTCGGCCTGCTGCGATTGGGCAAACTGGTGCGCATGGTGCCGCATCCGGTCATGCTCGGCTTCGTCAATGGCCTGGCAATCATCATTGCCCTGGCGCAACTGGAGCATTTCAAAAGCGGTGAAGCCTGGCTCAGCGGCACACTGTTGTATGTGATGGTCGGGTTGGTCGCAGCAACCATGGCCATCGTGTATGTGTTGCCACATCTCACCAAAGCCGTGCCGCCGGCGTTGGTGGCGATCCTCGGCGTGGGCCTGGCGGTGTACCTGCTCGGTCTGCCCACCCGCACCCTCGGCGACATGGCGCACATTGCCGGAGGCCCGCCGACCTTTGCCTTGCCGCAATTGCCCTGGACCCTGGAAACCCTGGGCATCATCGCGCCCTATGCGTTCCTGATGGCCATGGTCGGCCTGCTGGAAACCCTGCTGACCTTGAACCTGACCGACGAAATCACCGAGACCCGTGGCTACCCCGACCGTGAAAGCGTGGCCTTGGGCGCCGCAAATATGGTCTCGGGCTTGTTTGGCGGCATGGGCGGATGCGCGATGATCGGGCAAACCGTGATCAACCTCAGTTCCGGCGGGCGCGGGCGTTTGTCCGGGGTGCTGGCGGGGGTGATGATCCTGCTGTTCATTTTGTTTCTGTCACCGCTGATCGAGCGGATCCCGCTGGCGGCGCTGGTGGGGGTGATGTTCGTGGTGTCCCAGCAGACGTTCGCCTGGGCATCGTTGCGGGTGATCAACAAGGTACCGCTCAACGATGTGCTGGTGATTGCGGCGGTCACCGTGATCACGGTGTTCACCGACCTGGCCACGGCGGTGCTGTGCGGGATCGTGATCGCGGCGCTGAATTTCGCCTGGCAACAGGCGCGCGAACTGTATGCCGATGAGCATCTGCAAGCCGACGGCAGCAAGCTCTACCTGGCTCATGGCACGCTGTTTTTTGCCTCGACCACACCGTTTCTCAACCGCTTCGACCCAACCAACGACCCGGCGCAGGTGACCCTGGACTGTCGTCACCTGCGCTTTGTCGATTATTCGGCGATTGCTGCGCTGATGACCCTGCGCGAACGCTATGCCAAGGCAGGCAAGCACCTGCGTGTGCTGCACTTGTCCGAGCGCTGCAAGAAACTGCTCAAGCGCGCCCGGGTACAGCACGACTGATCACAGTGGCAGCAGGCTTTCCAGCTCGGCAGCACGGGTCTGGGTCATGTCCAGCACGCAGGCGGCGCCGTTGACCTGATCGATGGTGCCGCCGCTGGCCGAGCCCATGAAGCCGCAGTTGGCGTCACGGTATTTGATCCACAGGCGCTGAACGTTCTGCAATTGCTGCTTTTTATCGCCTTGCTGAAGCTTGATCGCGGCCTGGTAGGCCTTGTTCAGTCGCGCGTCCTGCACCTTGGTTTCGTTGACGTTGCAGGTGACCATCGCGGCCGTGGTGTTGGCGCCATCCGGGCATTTGGTCAGTGCCGGGTTGTCGGCGGCCGACGCAGTACCACTCAGGCCCAGGAACAGGGCGCTGGCGATGAAAGGAACAAGCAGGGATTGACGATTCATTGTTGGTTTTCCTGGTTGGAGGGTGGACGACAGTGCGTCCGCCTTCTATGACTGGACCTGTCGTTTCTAGTTTCAGCGCCGCTTGAATTTCATGTAAGAACGCCCTTCGAATTTTCATGCAGGGCTGTCGCACATATCCCACTGCGACAGGGCGTGCCTGTGCGCGAAAATTACTTTCATTAAAATTGAAAAACTACCTCGGTAATGATTTATGAGTTTCACAACCAATTCGACGTGACCCTTTCCGAGGAGTACCGCATGGCCGCATCACCGGGCTTCGGGCTGTTGGCATACGCTGCCATCGCCATCATTGCATTGATCGTGCTGATTGCACGTTACCGGCTCAACCCGTTTATCGTCATCACGTTGGTGTCCATCGGGCTTGCGCTGATGGCCGGGATGCCGGCGGACACCATCATGGGTTCCTACGAGGCGGGGGTCGGCAAGACCCTGGGGCATATCGCGCTGGTGGTGGCACTGGGCACCATGCTCGGCAAGATGATGGCCGAGTCCGGCGGTGCCGAGCAGGTGGCGCGTACGCTGATCCAGCGGTTTGGCGAGCGCAATGCGCACTGGGCGATGGTGTGCATCGCCTTCCTGGTGGGGCTGCCGCTGTTTTTCGAGGTCGGTTTTGTCTTGCTGGTGCCGATTGCCTTCACTGTGGCGCGCCGCGTGGGCGTGTCGATCCTGATGGTCGGCTTGCCGATGGTCGCCGGTTTGTCGGTGGTGCACGCGCTGGTGCCGCCACACCCGGCGGCGATGATGGCGGTGCTGGCGTACAACGCGTCCGTGGGACAGACCGTGCTGTATGCGATCCTGATCGGGATTCCCACGGCGATCATTGCCGGCCCCGTTTACGCCAAATTCATCGTGCCGCGTATTCAGTTGCCGGCGGAAAACCCGCTGGAACGCCAATTTATCGAGCGCGAGCCGCGTACCCGTCTGCCGAGCTTCACGCTGACCATGGGCACCATCCTGCTGCCAGTGGTGCTGATGATGATCGGCGGTTGGGCCAATGTGATCTCCACGCCGGGCACCGGCTTTAACCAGTTCCTGTTGTTTATCGGCAACTCGGTGATTGCGCTGCTGGTAGCCACGTTGGTGAGTTTCTGGACGCTGGGCCTGGCCCAGGGTTTCAACCGTGAGTCGATCCTCAAGTTCACCAACGAATGCCTGGCGCCGACCGCGAGCATTACGTTGCTGGTGGGGGCAGGCGGCGGTTTGAATCGCATCCTGGTGGATGCCGGTGTGACCAGCGAAATCCTGGGTCTGGCCCATGCTTTCCATCTGTCGCCGCTGGTGATGGGCTGGCTGTTCGCGGCGTTGATGCGGGTGGCCACGGGGTCGGCGACGGTGGCCATGACGACTGCATCCGGCGTGGTGGCACCGGTTGCGATGGGCCTGGGTTATCCACACCCTGAATTGCTGGTGCTGGCTACCGGCGCGGGTTCGGTGATCTTTTCCCACGTCAATGACGGCGGCTTCTGGCTGATCAAGGAATACTTCAATATGACGGTGATCCAGACCTTCAAGACCTGGACCGTGCTGGAGACCCTGATTTCCGTGGTCGCTTTCGGTCTTACTTATGGTTTGTCGTGCATTTTGTGATTCGGAGACCCCATGGACATCCTCTACCAGATCCGCGCCCGACAGGACGCCTTCAGCGCCGGTGAGGGGCGCATCGCCAGGCTGATGCTCGATGACGTGGGCTTTGCCGCGTCTGCCAGTCTGGAAGCGTTGTCTCAACGGGCCGAGGTCAGCACGGCAACCCTGTCGCGTTTTGCCCGCAGTGTGGGTTGTCGGGACTTGCGCGATTTGCGCCTGCAACTGGCCCAGGCCAGCGGTGTGGGCAGCCGCTTCCTGGACCCGGCGGGGCTGCCGGAGCAATCGGCGTTTCACCGGCAGATTCTGGGCGATATCGAGACGACCCTGCGTCAGCACTTGTCGGGGTTCAATCAGGCAAGTTTTGCCGATGCCGTCAGCGTGCTGGGCAAGGCGCGGATGATCCACGCGTTTGGCATGGGCGGCCCGTCGAGTATGTGCAGCGATGAGTTGCAGGTACGCCTGGTGCGCCTGGGTTATGCCATAGCCGCCTGCCATGACCCGGTCATGATGCGGGTCACCGCGGCGACGCTGGGACCGGAACATGCGCTGATCCTGTGTTCCTTGACCGGCCTCACCCCCGAGCTGCTGAACGTGGTGGCGCTGGCGCGCAACTATGACGCGCGCATCATTGCCATCACCCTGGCCGATTCGCCTCTGGCGCGATTGGCGGACGTAGTGCTGCCGCTGCAACCGGCCGAAACCAGTTTTATCTACAAACCGACCGCCGCGCGCTACGGCATGCTGCTGGCCATCGACCTGCTCGCCACCGAACTGGCGCTGGCGTTGCCGGACGCCAACCAGGAGCGTCTGCGCCGGATCAAGCTGGCCCTGGACGATTATCGCGGCGGCCCCGACAACCTGCCGCTGGGAGACTGATATGAAGTACGACACGTTGATCCGTCAGGCGCTGATCATCGATGGCAGCAACACGCCCGGCTATGTGGCTGATGTGGGCTTGCTTGATGGGCGCATCAATACGATCGGCGACTTGTCTGCGGCGACGGCGACGGACGAAATCGACGCCCGTGGCCGCGTGCTGGCGCCGGGGTTCATCGACGTGCACACCCATGACGACACCGTGGTGATCCGCCAGCCGCAGATGCTGCCCAAGCTCAGCCAGGGCGTGACCACGGTGATTGTCGGCAACTGTGGCATCAGTGCGTCGCCGGTGACGTTGCGCAGTGATCCGCCGGACCCGATGAACCTGTTGGGCAGCGCTTCGGCATTTGTCTACCCGCGCTTCAGCGATTATCGGGCGGCTGTCGAAAAGGCTCATCCGGCGGTCAACGTCGCTGCGTTGATCGGCCACACGGCGCTGCGCAGCAACCATATGGACGATCTCCATCGCACGGCTTCAGCGGATGAAATCGCCGCCATGCGTGTGCAGTTGCAAGAGAGTCTCGAAGCCGGTGCCCTCGGTTTATCCACCGGCCTGGCCTACGCCAGCGCTTTCAACGCCGAGACCGACGAGGTGCTGCAACTGAGTGAAGCGCTCACCGCGTTCGGCGCGGTGTACACCACCCATTTGCGCAGTGAGTTCGAACCGGTGCTGGAGGCCATGGACGAGGCGTTCCTGATCGGTCGGCATGCCAAGGCGCCGGTGATCATTTCCCACCTCAAATGTGCCGGCGCGGGCAACTGGGGGCGTAGTCCGCAGTTGCTGGCATCGCTGGAGCAGGCGGCGAAAACTCATCCGGTGGGCTGTGACTGCTACCCCTATGCGGCCAGTTCCTCGACCCTGGATCTCAAACAGGTGACCGATGCGTTTCGGATCACCATCACCTGGTCGACGCCTCACCCGGAAATGGGCGGGCGCGATTTGCAGGACATTGCCGCCGAGTGGGACGTTTCGCTGATGGACGCCGCCCGCCGGCTACAACCTGCGGGGGCGGTGTACTACGGGATGGATGAGGCGGATGTGCGGCGTATCCTCGCGCATCCGTTGTCGATGGTGGGCTCGGACGGGTTGCCGGAGGACCCGTTCCCGCACCCCCGCTTATGGGGCGCGTTCCCACGGGTACTCGGCCATTTCAGCCGGGATGTGGGGTTGTTTCCACTGCATACGGCCGTACACAAGATGACCGGCTTGTCGGCGGCGCGATTTGGCTTGGCCGAGCGTGGCGAAATCCGTGAAGGGCATTGGGCTGACCTGGTGTTGTTCGACCCGGTACGCGTGCGCGATGTGGCCGATTTCAAGGCGCCGCAGCGAGCCGCGGAGGGCATTGACGGGGTGTGGGTCAACGGCGTGTTGAGCTACCGCGACGGGCAGGCGAACGGTCAGCGGCCAGGCCGGTTCCTGGCGCGCAGCGGGGATTTGCGGCGTGGGTTTTCGTCTCTATAGTGGGCGTTCTCAAAAACGGAGCGGTTGCCATGCACTTAGGAAAAGTCATCCCCATCCTGCGGATTTTCGACGAGGCCAAGGCCTTGGAGTTTTACGTCGATTTCCTGGGATTCAAGGTGGATTGGCAACATCGTTTCGAGGCGAATTTCCCGCTGTATCTGCAAGTGTCCTTGGGTGAATGCGTACTGCATTTGAGTGAGCACCATGGCGATGCGTCGCCGGGCGCGGCGGTGCGGATTCAGGCGCAGGGTGTGGACGCGTACCAGCAGCAGTTGCTGAGCAAGGATTACCGTTATGCCAAGCCCGGGGTCGAAGAAACGCCTTGGGGCTCGCGTGAGATGAGCATCAAGGATCCGTTCGGGAACCGGGTGGTGTTTGTCGAGGAAGGCGAGGGCTGAGGGGGAATCCCAGGCAATAAAAAACCGCCTGGTAGGGCGGTTTTTTTGCAAACCCAGTTAGTGGCTGGGGTTGCTGTCTCAAAGATGCGTTGACCCGCAGGCCGATACTACCGCCGGTCATTTTATCGCGCAAGGTTTGTCAAACGCGGAAATGGCTGACCATCTGCTGCAACTGGCTGCCCAGACGCGCCAGCTCCACGCTGGACTTGGCCGTCTCGTCACTGGCGGTGGCGGTCTGCTCGGACACATCGCGCACGTTCACGATACTGCGGCTGATTTCTTCGGCCACAGCACTTTGCTGCTCGGCGGCTGCGGCGATCTGCTGGTTCATCGACTGGATATTCGACACGGTACGGGTGATGTTTTCCAGGGAGGCGCCGGCCTTGCGCGTCAGCTCGACGCTGCTGTCGGTGAGGCTGCGGCTGTTGTTCATCACAGTGGCCACTTGCTGGGTGCCGTTTTGCAGACCGGCCACCAGGCCTTCGATTTCCTCGGTGGATTTTTGCGTGCGCTGGGCCAGGCCACGGACCTCGTCGGCGACCACGGCAAACCCGCGTCCGGCTTCACCGGCACGGGCGGCTTCGATGGCGGCGTTGAGGGCCAGCAGGTTGGTCTGCTCGGCCACCGCCTTGATCACGTCCATCACGCTGCCGATCTTGTTGCTCTCCTGCTGCAGGTGCGTCATGGCATCGGTCGAGCGCGCCACTTCGTCTGCCAGGCGTTCGATCTGGGCGATGGCTTCGGCCACCACCTTGTCGCCTTCGCGGGCCTGGCCGTCGGCATCGGAGGCGGCTTGTGAAGCCTGTTCAGCGTTACGGGCCACTTCCTGCACGGTGGCGGTCATTTCATGCATGGCGGTGGCGACCTGATCGGTCTCGACTTTCTGGCTGTTCACGCCGGCACTGGTCTGTTCGGTCACGGCCGACAACTCTTCAGCGGCGCTGGATATCTGCATCACGCCATCGCGAATCCCGCTGATCAGTTCACGCAGGGTCGTGCCCATGCGTTGGATGCCTTGTTGCAGCACTCCCAGCTCGTCACGGCGGGTGACCTGGATGTTGTGGCTCAGATCGCCGGACGCGATGCGTTCGACCACGACCAGGGTTTCCTGCAACGGGTGAGTGATCTGGCGGGTGATGACCACGGCCGCGATGATGCCCACCAGCAGTGCCAGCAGTGTGCTGATCAATTGCAGGCTGCGCGCCTGGCTGCTTTCAGCGTCGCGGCGCTCCAACTGGATGTCGTAGAGCTTGTCGCTGATGGTGACGATTTCGTTGCCTTGGGTGGTCATTTCCGCACGGGCGGCCACGATGTTGGCGTTGGCTGCCTTGTAGTTCTGCACGGCGGTGCGATAGGCGCCCAACGCGGTTTCCAGCGAGGTCAGCGCGCTTTGCTGGCTGGCACCGAAGACGGCGCTGAGGTCTTTCAAGCCGTTGATGGTTTTTTCGATCTGTGCGGCGGCGCGGGCTTCGGTGTCTGGATTGACGTTGCCGGTGTAGCCGCGCACTTCGTAGCGCGACAGCTGGAACTGCATTTTTGCGTCGGCCACTGCCTGGAATTGGGCAAAACGCTCCGCGCTGTCGTCCATTTGTTTCACGCTGGTTTCCAGCGTGGTGATCTGAGCGTTGGCAATATCGGCCTTGTCGCCCATGGTTTGCCGGGAGGCGTTGCCATTACGGTAGGCCTCGCGCATTTTGTTCAAGGACTGCTGGTACGCCGTGATGATTGCCTTCTGCTCATTGAGCAGCTTGAGGTTTTCAGGGCTCTTGAAGCTGTTCAGCAGTTTTTGTTGCAGGGCGATGAAGGCGTCCAGGTTGGTCTGCACGTTCTGCGCGGTGGTTTCGTCGCCGTTGGCCAGCATGTATTGCAGGCGAGCCACGCGCAGCTTGGTCAGGGAGGAGTTGAGCTGGGTGATGTCGCTCATCCAGTTGCTGCGGTCGATCAGGCCACCCAGGCTGGTCCAACTGGTCAGCGCCAGGATGGAGGTAAGGACTAGCACCAGGCCGAAGCCCAGGCCGAGTTTGAGGTTGACGCTGATGTTGCCGAACCAGCTATTCATCGAATGCTCCGCAAGTTGATGTCTGTCTGCTGGACGGTCTTGTTGTTTGAGCCAGCCAAAGTATGTAGATGGGTATCGGCGGCGATACATGATTCTGAAATGACTTTTTCGGCTGGGGGGGTAAAACAGACCCCCTGCCCGATGAACGGGCAGGGGGCTGGCGGCCTATCCCGCCACGAGTGTCAGCCCCATGCCTCTTGGAGGGGAGGCCTTGAGCGCTTCGACCAATTGAGAAAGGTAGTAGAAGCGTAATCGGCTAAAGGCTTCCCAGCGCTCAACGAAATACTGGCCCTTTTCGTCGATTTGAATCGGTGTGGTGAGAATTTCATGACTACGCGAAAAATGCACCAGGTTGACCTCGTTGGCGCTGGGGCGCTCGATGAAGAAGTGCCCGGGTGCCGTCAGCTTGCTGCGGTCCGGCGGCGGTTCGACAGGGAGAGGCAGCGGCCGCCCTGCAATGCCCACTTCGACGCGGTAGTCGCTGCGCAAGGCCACGCCGTAGCTGTCATCAACCGATTGCCAGCCAGCGCTGTGCAATGGCTTGGCCAATTGCGGTGTGGTGTCACGCACATGGAGGCTGACGGCATCCTGCAACTGCGCGATGCCCGGTACACCGACATACATGTCCGTGTGTGCACTGCCCATGAACGCCACCCACTTATGCGGGCCTATGGCCTGCTGGTCTGCACTTATTACCTGGTTGGCAAAGTAGCTGAACAGCCGGGCACGGTTGTTATCCCCACTGAGCCCCTTGATGTAATAGCTGGCGGTGCAGTCAAGCGCGCGGATGCGGATCCCGTGTTTATTGGCAGCCTTGACCACCTGGGTGAAGCTGTCCGGGCCCTGGTATCGCGGCATATGGCCGGCGTCCATACCGAGCAGGTAATTTTCCAGAATGGGCGGCATTTTCAGCGTGCGCTGGTAAGTCTCCAGTGCGGCCTGGTGCAGGTCGGTGAGCAGATGCTCCATGTATAGCGTCTTGACCCCCTGTTTTTTCAGGTGCTTGAAGTTGTCGATCAGCAGCCGCTTGCTGGCGCGGGCACTGTGGGCTTCGCCGATGACCAGCCCGAGTTTTTGTTGGTACAGCCGCTCGATGAACACGGTTTCACTGCTGGTCGTGGCCAGGTTTGCCGGCACATTGCGTGGGGGCACTGTGAAATCGCTGAAAAATGCTTTGGCCTCTTCCGAAAGCCGCTGCCGGGTTTGGCTGAAGGTGGATTGCGCGGCAGCATGTCGGGGAGTGGAAATTGAATAGCGAGTGTCGAGGCCGCGATGGGTCTGCCTGATCAGGTTGATATCGCTGCGAATGCCCGGGGGGAGGTCGAACACGGCATAGTGGCTGACAGCGATTGCTGGCGTGCCCGATGTGCCGGATGTGCGCAATGTGACGTGGGTGGTTGGCAGGGCCAGGGTGAAGTCACCGCGGGACTGTGCGCCAGTGGCGGTGTCGGGCCACACGCCGATGCGTTGGCCGGGTGCGGCGTCTTCAACCCGCAGGGCCGGGGTGTTTTGCAGATCTGCCAGGCCCGCGGCCTGTTCATTAGTGCCCAGGCGGCTGGAGTCCACCAGCGCCACCCAGCCTTCGCCGGGGTTGTTTTTCAGGTTTTGTTCAATCACCGAGTGGGAGTAGAAATTGCGCAGCTTGCTGCTGCGGGGAATGAAGCGCGGACCATCCTCCAGAGCCAGTACGTGCTCCATATGGTACGAGGCGGACCCGTCGATGCCATCGATGGCGATATTCAAGCGTTGGGTTTCCAGCAGCAATTTTCGATAAGTGAACGGGGCATCGGCCGTGAGCCCCAGGGTTTGATCGACTTGCATCAGATGCCGTTCGATCTGTGCCAGCGCCTGAGCCTTGCTGCCGCCGAGCTGGTTGTTAAGAATCTTCAGCTTGCGATGGAACAGGTCGCGAGGCAGGTTTTCGATGTAGACGCGCTTGAGCCCCTGTTCGGCCAACGCAGGCAATTGTTCGATCAACAGTTGTTTGCTGGCAATGGAGCTGTCGAGGGCGCCGATGATCAGGCGCTTGTTGCGATTGAACAGGGTTTTTAGGATATCCACAGGCGCGGCTTCGACCGCGAATACGGGCAAGGGGGATTTGGGCGCGGCAACGGGCAACGCCGAAAAGAACGCCTCGGCGCGCTGGTTCAGCAGCTCGATCTGTTTGGCGTACGCCGTGCGCAAGGGGGCCGCTTCGGTGAAGGCCTTACCTTGGGCTGCACCGGCAAAGTCGGCCTCCATATGCTGAAAATGGGTCTTGAACTCCGGGTCGAGCAGCGCGCGGAAGGTCTTGGCCTGGTCGGGCTCTACGTCGAATACTTCCAGCGGGCTGCTCTCATCGGCCAGCAGTTTTTCGTACTTCTTGCGCCCGCCACCGATCACACCGGAACGTACCCATTGGCCGTCGGCATTGCGGCTGACCAACCGTGCAGTGGACAGCAACTGGCCGCTCTGCGGGTCATGGCGATACAGCAAATAGCGACCCAATGCATCCGGGGTGTTTGACGCCCACAGCGAACTCCCGTCAAACAACACCGGTTGCATGTCCTCGGGCTTGAGCACCGCCATCTGGCTGATCAGCGCGTTGTCGACGGCATGCGTGCTGGTGCGGATGGTCGGGCGCAGTGACTTGAAGACGCCCTTCAACGCCGGACGCACGTCGAACAACAGCGCGCCACCCACGTTGGCCAGGTAACCGAGGTAGTGTTGCAGGGCGCTGTCTTTGTCGTTCTGGTGGTAGGCATTCAGGGCGAGCATGGCGTCCTTGAAGGCCAGCAGCCCGCCCAGGGTCAGGCTGAGTAACGGGAAGGGCATGGTGGCCACGGCGGTCAGCCACTCGACGCAGGTCCACAGAATACCGGTGATCATCTGAAGCCGATTGGCCGTAGTGGCGTGCACGTCATCAACCTTGCGCTGCAGGTTCATGTTGTAGAACTCATGGCGCAGATCGGTCAGTGTGTTGCTGGGCCGGATGCTGTCATGCCGTGCAGGGCTCGGGGTGGAGCGGTCGATTTCGGCGGGCAACCCTTCGCGAGCGGTTTTCAGGAACAGCGCAACTCGCGCCACTGACGGCAACGGTACCCGCGCGCCCCAGTAAGCAGGCATGCCCTCGACTTTTTTGAGCAGGTAGTTGAACAGCCTGGCCTCGCGCCAACCAATGCCGTCTGGCGCATTGGGGGTGTAAAGCAATATCGGGTTGTCGCCGTGGCTGAACAGGTAGTTGCCGATGACCCAGTCCCCATCAATGGACAGCCGGTGCACCCTGTAAGTGTTGCGCTCGAGGGGGCTGCTGTCGCACAGACCCTCAATGGCTTTCTCCAGCCAGGCCAGGTCAGCCTGAGTGAGGTGCCCTTGCAGGCAGGATTCCAGAGCGGCGCCTTTCATTTGTAGCTGCACGATTGCCAGCACGGCATTGCGTCGTTCGCCATAACCCGGGCTGTCACTGTTTTGCAGGCGCCGGCGGATTTCGTCGGTGTAGCGTTGGCCGATCCACACGCCCGTGACGGAGCGTGCAACCTTCTGCGCCGTCAATGGGCTCAGGTCAACGCCGGGCGGGCCGCGGAAGGTCGCGGAGGCTGAAAATTTTTCATTGATAAAGCCGATGCCATCCTCATACCCGTCGCGATACAGCGTGGTGTAAGACACCGGCGCCGGCCCAGCGCCGATCAGTGGTTTGGGGGCGTAGGCAAATACGGTGTCCGGGTCAATATCGTTTTGCTGGCGACCTAACAGTCGGTTGAGGCTGAGCCTGGCTTGTTCATGCAGGTAGCGTTCAAACGTGGGGACGCTGGATTCAGCATCTGGCCTTGCGTTATAGACACGCAGTGCGCCGGCCACATCGTCGGCCAGGCTTGCCAGGCGGCTGCGATCATTGACAGAGGCCCTGCGGTACCAGGCCGGCGAGCTGAACTCGTAGTCATCCAACAGTATTGCCAACCGGTGCGCAGTTATCGCTTCCAGGCAATCGGTATAGGAGCTCGGTTTGCCAAAGGTCACCTCCAGGTGCTCGTTGGCGTCAGGGCGCCGGCTGATGCTGCGCAGGAAGTCGTGCATTTTTGGCTTGAAACGCTGCGGCACTTGCTCCAGCAGGTAATCGATCATGGTGCGCCCCTTGAGGCGAGCCGTACTGCCTGTCCAGCCGATGATGTGGGTCTGGCACTCACGTAGCGTGCTGAACGCAATGAACTGTTGGGCGCTCGGCGCATCGGGCGTACACAGCAGCAAGCGTGTGATCCGGCCCTGGCCGTCTGCTTCGCGCAGCAGCCACAGGTCCTTTAGTTGTGCGCCGTGAAGCCACACGGTTTGGGCGTGCAACTGTTGGCTCGGCTGTTTTTGCAGGTCTTCGAAGCGTCGGAAATCATCCGGGGCCAGATGGCCTTGCAGCCTGGCGATGTGGGCCATGAGTACGAGGCGTTGATCAAAGAAGCTGCGTGCGGCCAGCTTGATTTGTGGAGTGGCCAATGCTGTTTTCAGCGTGCTGGCGTAGTCCAGACGCGGTTGCAGGTCTTGCAGCAGCATGAGCAGGGTTTGCACGTTGAGGTGAGCGTGGGCCACACCCAGTGGCGCACCGGCGTAGCTCAGGGTACTGCGCTGGAGGAACGCCGAGCCGGGTGTGCTGTCGCCAGGGTGCAGACCGCGCAGGGCCAATTCCACCAATGAGCGTTGCTGGTTGTAGGTGCCGACCTGAGGCACCGTACGAACGGTGGTGATGTGCAGCAGGTCTGGGTCCAGGTCGTGGATATCCAGCTCATCTGCCAACTGCTCGGCCCATTGATGGCGGGCCAGTGCTTGAGGTGTCGCGGCGGGGCCGAGCAGATCGAGGAACGCCAGGCGAGCCCTGTTGTAGTGGTGCAGGTGCTGGTCGATGGTCGTGCGCTCGAGCTTGTTGGCGCTGCGATACCAGTCGGGCAGGGCGTTGAACAGGTTGCGTTCCAGCAGGCGCTGCGCGCGAAAGTCCAGGCGCGCCGTGAGGTCGGGCAGCGTGGCGTGGAGAGCGCTGTCGAGGTGCTGTTTGAGCTGGGTGGCGTTCAGTTGAGCGTTCTCGGCCAAGGCCAAGGCGTGGTGGATGTCTTTTTTGCGCTTGTCGAGCAGGGCTTGATAGGCGTATTCGAACAGCGGTTGACCTGTGATCGGTTGCAGTGCCAGCGGCCAGATATCGGTGACGGTCAAGTGTTGATAGCGCACTGGCAAATGACGACTGAATTCAGCGTGGCTGCTGCGCAGTGTCATGGCTTGCAGCAGGCCGCGGTCGAGTTCTTGCAAGGTAGCGAAGGCTTCCAGCCCACGTGAGGGCGTGAAGAGCAGCACCGGCCCGACGCTCGCGTCGCCGCTCAGGCTGTCAACACGTGGGTTGGCCTGGCGTGTCAGCACGAACGCCCCGGCGAACTCGATGCGCTCGTCCTGGTAATCGAAGGTCAAGGCGTACAGGCCGGGGCGTAACGCCGGAGGGCGGGAGCAGTCTTCCAGTATCTGCAAGTCGGAGGGGGATAGCAGGGCATCACTGACGTTAAGCCGGGTTTCCTGTTCCAGCGCTTTGATGCCGGCGGTGTCGGTCAGGTAGATCTTGCGGCTCTGGCCATTGACGGTACTGATGTCATCCAGATCTTGCAGTTGGGTGTCGAGGCGGGTTTTCAGTTGGCTCAGTTGGCTGGGGTCGCTCAGGTCCAGTGCCTGGTAAAAGGCGCTGGCCTGAGTCATGTAGGCGAGGTTGATGCGCTTGAGTGTGGTGTTGAGGGTGTCCAGTGCCAGCCGCTCGGCTGGCAGGGTGACGGGGCGCCGACTGTAAGGGCGCAGTGTCGGATCGATTTCCAGCAGATGGCTATGGATTTGTTGCAGGGCAAGCGGGTTATTCTGCGTACTCATCGGTACGGTCCCAGGGTGATGAATGGAATCACCAGCATGGTCGGCGGCGGCTTGTGCCCGGCTGTAGATAGCTATGCCGTGACGCTCATCAAGGTTGGGTGTTGTGTGCTAGTCTGCTGGCCCTTTTAGATCTGGAGGGCACGGTAAATCGTGCCCTCCTACAGCGGAGCACCTTCATGTCCGAAGTTAATCTGTCCACCGATGAAACCCGCGTCAGCTACGGTATTGGCCGTCAACTGGGCGACCAACTGCGCGACAACCCGCCACCGGGCGTGAGCATCGACGCGATCCTCGCCGGCCTGACCGATGCTTTCGCCGGCAAGCCAAGCCGTGTGGACCAGGAGCAAATGGCTGCCAGCTTCAAGGTCATCCGCGAAATCATGCAAGCCGAAGCGGCTGCCAAGGCTGAAGCGGCTGCTGGCGCTGGCCTGGCATTTTTGGCTGAAAACGCCAAGCGTGATGGCATCACCACCCTGGCTTCCGGTCTGCAATTTGAAGTGCTGACCGCTGGTACTGGCGCCAAACCAACCCGTGAAGACCAAGTGCGTACTCACTACCACGGCACCCTGATCGACGGCACTGTGTTCGACAGCTCCTACGAGCGCGGCCAGCCTGCAGAATTCCCGGTCGGCGGCGTGATCGCCGGCTGGACTGAAGCCCTGCAACTGATGAATGCCGGCAGCAAATGGCGCCTGTACGTGCCGAGCGAACTGGCGTACGGCGCTCAAGGCGTTGGCAGCATCCCGCCGCACAGCGTGCTGGTGTTTGACGTCGAGTTGCTTGACGTTCTGTAAGACCTGCTGATTTCTGCAGGTGTTGGGCTTGTGTGGGAGCGGCGGTGCGACGATTCGACTTGCTCCCACATAAAGCCCATTCCCAAAGAGTGGACAGTGTGCTTCATGGATGGAACTTGCCATTCAACTCCGTGGCCGGGCGCAACGCTCGGGCATAGCAGAACAGAAACAGGTTGCGCACCACTTCCTTGAGCACCCCAGGTTCGCTGGAGCTCAGTCCGCTGACGTCCAGATCACCCTGATCCTGCAGCTCATGCAGCGCTTCTTCTTCCAGTACCGCACAGACTTCGCCGGTTTCCCGGTGCAGGATCCGCAGGTAAGGATGAGGGCGGTCCAGCCAGGCATCTATCAAATAAGTCATGGGTCGCATCTCCTTGATGGGTTTCAATGAGAATAATTCTTATTCGTAGAATAGCAAGTGCCTATTGGCGGATTCTGGATTTTTCTGTGTGGATATTGCGCGGGATCAACGGGGAGGGCGAAACGCCATCCCGCGACGGGCGCGGGATGGAAGCAGCAGGTTCAGACCTTGCGGACGAACTCGGACTTGAGCTTCATCGGGCCGATACCGTCGATCTTGCAATCGATATCGTGGTCGCCGTCGCACAGGCGGATGTTCTTGACCTTGGTTCCGACCTTGACCACAAGCGAAGTGCCCTTGACCTTGAGGTCCTTGATCACGGTGATGGTGTCGCCATCCTGCAGCACATTGCCTACAGCGTCTTTCTTCACGGTTTCATCGCCAGCGGCTTCGGCCTCGCCGTTGACGGACCACTCATGGGCGCATTCCGGGCAGATTAGCTGGGCGCCGTCTTCGTAGGTGTATTCGGAATTGCATTTCGGGCAGGGTGGCAGCGTGCTCACTAAGTCTCCTTGAGAGTCAGGATGGCTAAAGGGCGCACATTGTATAGGGTTTATTGCAGTTAGGGGGAGGCGCCTCAGGACCTTGTGGGAGCCGGGCTTGCCCGCGATGCAGGCACCACGGTGT
This sequence comes from Pseudomonas sp. SDO5271_S396, assembly GCF_054071795.1. Classification (NCBI taxonomy): domain Bacteria; kingdom Pseudomonadati; phylum Pseudomonadota; class Gammaproteobacteria; order Pseudomonadales; family Pseudomonadaceae; genus Pseudomonas; species Pseudomonas sp. SDO5271_S396. The sequence goes on along the minus strand of NZ_JBSVWB010000011.1, from coordinate 92,879 downwards.
ATCAGCAATACAGAGGCGATGCTATCGCAGGCAAGCCAGCTCCCACATGAAGCAGGGGGAGTATCAGTGCGTACGGGCTACCGCAAACTCACTCAGCTCGACCAGGGCATCCCGGTATTCACTGGCTGGAATCACTTCCAGACACTGGATGGCACGGGCCACATAGTCACGCGCCAGTTGTGCGGTGTAGTCCAGGGAGCCCGAAGCTTCCACGGCGGCGCGGATGCTTTCCAGATCCTCGATCCCGCCTTTCTGGATCGCCTTGCGCACCAGGGCCGCCTGTTCCGGCGTGCCTTCGCGCATGGTGTAGATCAGCGGCAGGGTCGGTTTGCCTTCGGCCAGGTCGTCACCGACGTTCTTGCCCAGGGTTTCGGCATCGCCACGGTAGTCGAGCAGGTCGTCCACCAACTGGAAGGCCACGCCCAGGTGGTCGCCAAAGGTGCGCAGCGCTTCGGCCTGTTCGGTCGTGGCGCCGGCCAGTGCGGCGGCACTGTGGGTCGATGCCTCGAAAAGCATTGCGGTCTTGCCGCGGATCACTTCCATGTAGGTTTCTTCGGTCGTGCTGGCGTCGCGGACCTTCGACAGCTGCAGCACTTCACCTTCAGCGATGATGCGCGTGGCCTGTGAAAGAATCTTCATCACCGGCATCGAGCCGAGTTCAACCATCATTTCGAACGAGCGCGAATACAGGAAATCGCCCACCAACACGCTGGGTGCGTTGCCCCACATGGCGTTGGCGGTCTCGCGGCCACGGCGCATGCCGGACATGTCGACCACATCGTCATGCAGCAGGGTAGCGGTGTGCAGGAACTCGATGGTGGCGGCGAGCAAGCGCAGGTCATCGCCTTCGCGACCCAAGGCCTTGCCACACAGCAACACTAATAAAGGACGCAGGCGTTTACCGCCCGCCGACGTAATGTAGTCGCCGATTTTGGAGACCAGCGGCACTTTGGACGTCAGCTGCTGCTTGATGATGCCGTCGACGGCGCTAAAATCGTCCGCGACCGCGCGGTAGAAAGCTTGGGGTTGCATCAGCGACAGTCGCTCCAGAAGGGTTGCGCGGCATGCTAGGACCCTGACCCCCGGGTGTCAAGGCGCGATGGGCGGCTACTTGCAACGTATCAAAGCCTTGCGTACAATCGCGCACCCTGAACTTCCTGGGCAGCACCTGCCTTACGCAATTGCATTCGGGACGTCCATCCCATGCAGCCATGCCAGCCAATACCTTTTCTTATAAAGCGCTGGGTGAGCAGGATTATCGGAGAAATACCATGTCGTATGCAGTAATTGTTACTGGTGGCAAGCAATACAAGGTCGCCCCAGGTGAATACCTGAAGATCGAAAAACTGGAAGTCGCTACTGGCGAATCCGTTACTTTTGATCGCGTTCTGTTGGTCGCCAATGGCGATGACGTGAACATCGGCGCTCCAGTCGTTGCTGGCGCTACCGTTGTGGCTGAAGTGATCTCCCAAGGTCGTCACGATAAAGTCCGCATCATCAAGTTCCGTCGTCGTAAGCACCACATGAAGCGTATGGGCCACCGCCAGTGGTACACCGAGATCAAAATCACCGGTATTCAGGCTTAATTTCAGCCTAATTCCTCACTAGGAGAATTGACTCATGGCACACAAAAAAGCTGGTGGTAGTACCCGTAACGGTCGCGACTCAGAAGCCAAACGCCTTGGCGTGAAGATGTATGGCGGCCAGGCTATCAAAGCGGGCAACATCATCGTGCGTCAGCGCGGCACCCAATTCCACGCTGGCTACGGCGTTGGTATGGGTAAAGATCACACTCTCTTCGCTAAAGTCGAAGGCGTGATCAAGTTCGAAGTAAAAGGCGCCTTCGGTCGTCGTTACGTAAGCGTTATCGCAGCTTAATTGCGAGATCGCTGGAAAAGCCCTGTCTTGCGACGGGGCTTTTTCGTTTGTGGAGTGAGTCTCTTGCAAAGCTGTCTGTAATGAGCTCAAGCGCTGGATTTGCGGTCGTTGATTGAGGTCGCTGCGCTCATTTTTGCAAGAGTCTTATGTCTTGGTTTCTTAAGCTCGTCCATGCGACGAGAGGCGTTTTGTTATGAAGTTCGTTGATGAAGTTTCCATCCGAGTAAAAGCTGGCGACGGCGGTAACGGTTGCATGAGTTTCCGTCGCGAAAAATTCATCGAAAACGGTGGCCCGAACGGCGGTGACGGCGGTGACGGCGGGTCCATCTTCATGATGGCCGATGAAAACCTCAACACCCTGGTCGACTACCGCTACACACGGCACTTCGATGCCGAGCGTGGCTCCAACGGTGGCAGCACCGACTGCACCGGCAAAAAGGGTGAAGACCTGATCCTGCGCGTACCGGTCGGTACCACGATCATCGACTCGGCCACCCAGGAAGTCATCGGTGACCTGACCAAGGCCGGTCAGAAACTGATGGTGGTACAGGGCGGTTGGCACGGCCTGGGCAACACCCGTTTCAAATCCAGCACCAACCGTGCGCCACGCCAGACCACGCCAGGCAAGCCGGGCGAGCAGCGTGACCTCAAGCTGGAAATGAAAGTGTTGGCAGACGTCGGTTTGCTGGGCTTGCCGAACGCCGGCAAAAGTACCTTTATCCGCTCGGTATCGGCCGCCAAGCCAAAAGTTGCCGACTACCCGTTCACCACCCTGGTACCCAACCTGGGCGTGGTCAGCGTCGATCGCTGGAAAAGCTTTGTGATCGCCGACATTCCTGGCCTGATCGAAGGCGCTTCCGACGGCGCAGGCCTGGGTATCCGCTTCCTCAAGCACCTGGCGCGTACTCGTTTGCTGTTGCACCTCGTGGATATGGCGCCGCTGGATGAAAGCAGCGCGCCGGATGCCGCCGAAGTCATCGTCAACGAACTGGCCAAATTCAGCCCCTCCCTGGCCGAACGTGATCGCTGGCTGGTGCTGAACAAATGCGACCAGATCCTTGAAGAAGAGCACGAAGCGCGCGTCAAGGAAATCGTCGACCGCCTGGAGTGGACGGGCCCGGTCTACGTGATCTCGGCCATCGCCAAAGAAGGCACCGAGCGCCTGACCCGCGACATCATGCGCTACCTCGAAGACCGTGCCGACCGCCTGGCGGCCGACCCGGTGTTCAAGGCCGAACTCGCCGATCTCGACCAGCGCATCGAAGACGAAGCCCGCGCTCAACTGCAGGCTCTGGACGACCAGCGTGCCCTGCGCCGCAGTGGCGTGAAGTCGGTCCATGACATCGGTGACGACGATTGGGACGAGGAAGACGTGGATGATGAAGATGGTCCGGAAATCATTTACGTGCGCGACTGATCCGTTGCGATAAACTTGAACGCCGCTCCCTGGAGCGGCGTTTTGGTATCCGGGTATAACGTTATGGGCCGCGCTGGGTCGCGCGGTCCTCTAGCCAAGGTTGAAGATGATGCGGAGCAAAGTGACGGGTGCGCAGCGCTGGGTCGTGAAGATCGGCAGTGCGCTGCTGACGGCGGACGGCAAGGGGCTGGACCGCGCGGCGATGAGCGTGTGGGTCGAGCAGATGGTGGCCTTGCATGAGGCCGGCGTGGAACTGGTCTTGGTCTCTTCCGGGGCTGTGGCCGCCGGGATGAGCCGCCTCGGCTGGACCGCGCGACCCAGCGCGATGCACGAGCTGCAAGCCGCCGCCGCCATCGGCCAGATGGGCCTGGTGCAAGCCTGGGAGTCCAGCTTCGCCGAGCACGGCCGCCACACGGCGCAGATCCTGCTGACCCACGACGACCTGTCCGACCGCAAGCGCTACCTCAACGCCCGTAGCACCCTGCGCGCGCTGGTGGAGCTGAAAGTCATCCCGGTGATCAACGAAAACGACACCGTGGTCACCGACGAAATCCGTTTCGGCGACAACGACACCCTGGCCGCCCTGGTGGCCAACCTGGTGGAAGCCGACCTGCTGGTGATCCTCACCGACCGCGACGGCATGTTCGACGCCGACCCGCGCAACAATCCCGAAGCCCAGCTTATTTACGAGGCGCGTGCCGATGACCCTGCGCTGGACGCCGTGGCTGGCAGTGTCGGCGGCGCCCTTGGCCGTGGCGGCATGCAGACCAAGCTGCGTGCTGCGCGCCTGGCAGCGCGTTCAGGCGCCCATACCATCATCATCGGCGGGCGCATCGAACGCGTGCTGGATCGTCTGAAGGCCGGCGAGCGCATCGGTACGCTGCTGTCACCGGAGCGCGGCATGCTGGCGGCGCGCAAACAGTGGCTGGCCGGTCATCTGCAAACCCGTGGCACCCTGGTGTTGGACGATGGCGCTGTATCGGCGCTGTCCCAAGGCAACAAGAGCCTGTTGCCGGTGGGCGTCAAGTTGGTGCAGGGCAGCTTCCGCCGTGGCGAGATGGTGGTATGCGTGGCACCCGACGGTCGCGAAATCGCTCGCGGCCTGGCCAACTACAGCGCCCTGGAAGCGCAGAAAATCATTGGACAATCGTCCGATGCGATTGTCGGACTATTGGGCTACATGGCTGAACCTGAACTGGTTCACCGCGACAACCTGATCCTGGTTTAACCAAAGGGAATACACGATGCGTGTGATGAAGGGATTGCTCGGCCTGCTGCTGGCCATGCCGCTGCTGGTCTCGGCCGAAGAAATCGGCCAGGTGTCGACGGTCTTCAAGTTCGTCGGCCCCAACGATCGGATCGTCGTGGAAGCCTTTGATGATCCCAAGGTCGATGGTGTGACCTGCTACCTGTCGCGTGCCAAGACTGGCGGCGTCAAAGGCGGCCTGGGCCTTGCCGAAGACCGTGCCGAAGCCTCGATCGCCTGCCGTCAGGTCGGCCCGATCCGCTTCAAGGGCGAGCTCAAGGACGGCGACGAAGTGTTCAAGGAGCGCACCTCGCTGGTGTTCAAGACCATGCAGGTGGTGCGCTTCCTCGACAAGAAGCGCAACACCCTGGTGTACCTGGTCTACAGCGACCGCCTGATCGAAGGCAGCCCGCAGAATGCCGTGACCGCGATTCCGATTTTGCCGTGGCCGACCGCTCAGTAACTTGCGCGCGGGTTTTGTCATCGGCGTCTATGATTGCAGGCTTGCGAGTTGTACTCTCGAACAGTCGCAATGCGAAAACATGGGATATCTGGAGTTCGTCATGAGTGCTTTCCACGACCTGAAACTCAAAGCTTTGGACGGACAAGAGCTGCCGCTGGCGCCCTTCAAGGGGCAAGTGGTGCTGGTGGTCAACGTGGCCTCCAAGTGTGGTTTGACCCCGCAATACGGGGCTTTGGAAAAGCTTTATCAGCAGTACAAGGATCAGGGATTTACCGTGTTGGGCCTGCCGTGCAACCAGTTTGCCGGGCAGGAGCCAGGAACCGAGGATGAGATCCGTGAGTTTTGCAGCCTCAACTACGGCGTGACGTTTCCCCTGGGCAGCAAGCTCGACGTGAACGGCCCTGATCGTCACCAGCTGTACCGACTGTTGGCGGGCGAGGGGGCGGAGTTTCCCGGGGACATCACTTGGAACTTCGAGAAATTCCTGCTGGGCAAGGATGGGCGCGTGCTGGCACGCTTCTCGCCGCGCACTGCGCCGGATGATCCCACCATCGTCCAGGCCATTGAAAAAGCCCTGGCCTGAGCTTCTGATCTGATCGTTCCCACGCTTGCGTGGGAATGCCTCCCCCCGGACGCTCCGCGTCACGCTTTTGCACCTTAATCACCCAGATCAATAGTGCTATCCAGCGCTCTGCACTCTCCATATTATCCGCATCATAAATCCTCTGACGTGGAGTGCTCCCATGCCTGTCCAAGCCTTGTTCAAACCTTTCCAGCTCGGCGCACTGCAACTGTCGACCCGTGTCGTCATGGCGCCCATGACCCGGTCGTTCTCGCCGGGCGGCGTACCCAATTCCAAAGTCATCGAATACTACCGTCGCCGTGCTGCGGCAGGCGTGGGGCTGATCATCACCGAAGGCACGGTAGTCGGCCATCAAGCGTCCAACGGCTACCCGAACGTCCCGCATTTCTACGGCGAGGCTGCATTGGCCGGCTGGAAGAAAGTTGTCGACGCGGTACACGCCGAAGGCGGCAAGATCGTGCCTCAGCTATGGCATGTGGGCAATGTGCGTCGCATCGGCACCGAGCCTGATGCCAGCGTGCCGGGCTACGGGCCGGTGGAAAAACTCAAGGATGGCAACGTAGTTGTCCACGGCATGACCACCCAAGACATCAAGGATGTGATCAATGCGTTCGCCCAGGCCGCGAGTGACGCCCAGCGCATCGGCATGGACGGTGTGGAGATCCATGGCGCCCACGGCTACCTGATCGATCAGTTTTTCTGGGAGGGCAGCAACCAGCGTACCGACGAGTATGGCGGCAGCCTGGCCAACCGCTCGCGTTTTGCCATTGAGCTGATCCAGGCCACCCGCGCCGCCGTCGGCCCGGATTTCCCGATCATCTTCCGCTTCTCCCAGTGGAAGCAGCAGGACTACACCGCACGCCTGGTGCAAACCCCGGAGGCGCTGGGCGAGTTCCTCAAACCATTGTCTGATGCCGGTGTGGATATTTTCCACTGCTCCACCCGTCGCTTCTGGGAGCCGGAATTCGAAGGCTCCGATCTCAACCTGGCTGGCTGGACCCGTCAGCTCACCGGCAAGCCAACCATCACCGTGGGCAGTGTCGGCCTGGATGGCGAGTTCCTGCAGTTCATGGTCAATACCGACAAGGTCGCGCAACCGGCGAGCCTGGGAAAACTGCTGGAGCGTTTGAACAACGACGAGTTCGACCTGGTCGCGGTGGGGCGTGCGCTGCTGGTAGACCCGGATTGGGCGGTGAAGGTGCGTGATGGTCGTGAGGATGACATCCTGCCGTTCAGTCGTGAGGCATTGATGACCCTGGTGTGAGTGGCTGGGCTCCCTGTGAAAGTCACAGGGAGCGTTTTGCGTCAGTTGACGTCAGGCGTAGTAGTCGTTGTTCGTCTGGCCATAGTCATATGACGGGTAGGGATAGTCATCGTTGTGCGTGGGGTAACGGTCAGCGGGTTGTGAGTGATGCTGGTTGTATTGGTCGTAAGAGCTTGTAGGTTGCGGGCGATTCCAGCTTGGATCCGGACGGCTGGGCTGCGGACGAGTCCAGCTGTGGTCCGGACGGCTTGGCTGGGGGCGAGTCCAGCTGTGGTCCGGACGGCTGGGCTGGGGGCGAGTCCAGCTGTGGTCCGGACGGCTTGGCTGGGGGCGATTCCAGCTGGGATCCGGCCGCGTAGCCTGAGGGTAGTTCCAGTCATTCCCTTGCGTCGACGTGTTGAAAGGCATGTAGCGCAACGCCATTGATCCATTTATCAGATTCGACATAGTGGTCTCGTTCAGTTTTTCGTCATGGGCCTGCCACTGCGTCTTCCATCCGGAACACACCTTTCATGTGGCAGGTATCCTATGGGTGGCGATAAAACCCACGACGTTCCGGAAATATCCTGTTGTGGGGCGGCCTTTCGGGCGGCTTTACAGGAAACTGCCTACTGTCGAAGCCAGTCTTCAAGGGGTAGGTGGGTGGGCGGGAGAATAGCCCCACACCATTGGCAGACCGTTCAGCGAACGTAAGGCTGTACTGGAGCCACGAAATGCTCCTCGCACACACCTAGTAACTGCTTCTCGAATTGCTCGATAACCGCCGGCCAACCCTGACGGCTGGCATGTTGACGGGCATTGAGTCGCGCTCTGCGCAACGTTTCGCGCTCTTCGAGCAGCCAACAGGCTGCATCGCAGAATGCTTCCTCATCTCCCGGCATCGCCAGCGCGCCGTTGTAGCCATGACGAATGTGCTGGCTCGCGGCGGCTTGGTCGTAAGCCACCACCCCCAGGCCGGAGGCCATGGCTTCGAGCACCACATTGCCAAAGGTTTCGGTCAGGCTGGGGAACAGAAACAGGTCGCCCGAGGCGTAATGCCGTGCCAGTTCCTCACCCCGTTGAGTGCCGCAGAACAAGGCCTCGGGCAGATCGTGTTCCAGCAACGGGCGTTGTGGCCCGTCACCCACGATGATCAGTTTCAGCTGGCGCTGTGGATATGTGCGGCGCAGGGATTCGAAGCAGCGCTTGAGCAAGCCGAGGTTCTTTTCCTGGGCCAGGCGTCCGACGTGCAGCACCGCAATATCATCAGCCTCCAGGCCCCAGCTTTCACGCAAGGCATTGTCTCGTCGGGCAGGGTGGAACAACTGGCTGTCCACGCCACGGGACAACATGCCCAAGCGCTCGAAATGCCGGCGCTCCAGTTCCATGCGCTGGCTGGCGCTGGGTACCAGGGTCAACGTGGAGCGGTTGTGGAACCAGCGTAAATAGTGGGTGACTACCCGGCTCAACAGGCTCAAGCCGTACTGGTTCGAATACTGTTGGAAATTGGTGTGGAAACCGCTGACCACTCGGATCCCCAAGCGTCGCGCCGCGCGCAATGCCGACAAACCCAGGGGGCCTTCGGTGGCGATATACAGCACGTCGGGGCGCTGGCGGGTCCAGCGGCGCAACAGTTTGTGCATCGACGACTGACCCCATTGCAGGCCCGGATACCCCGGCAGTGGCCAACCACGGCACAGCAGCAATTCATCGTCGCTCGCCCGGCTGTGGTCCGTCCCCTGGCGCGGGCGCACCAATTCCACCTGATGGCCGCGGGCGCGCAAACCATCGCACAAGCGGCCAAGGGTATTGGCCACCCCGTTGATCTCTGGCGGGAAGGTTTCGGTGATCAGGGTGATGTGAAGCGAAGCTGTCGTCATGACCCACAGTGTCGCTGCGGGCCATGTCGTCATTGTGTCATCAGGATGATGGATTTATGACTTGATCACAGTCTGCCGCGCCATCGCCTCGGCCCCTTGCTCGCGCACCCAGAACAATGTGGCCCCGGCCACCGCCGCCGGCATCATCAACAGGTTGACCACCGGCACCAGCAGCACCAGATAAACGATGCCGCCGAAGCTCATGCTCTGCCAGCGCTTCTGGCGCAGCCAGGCGAGCATCTCGTTCCAGCCCAGTTTGTGGTTATCCGCCGGGTAGTCGATGTACTGGATCGCCATCATCCACACGCCAAACAGCAGCCAGAGCGGCGCTGCGATCAGATTGACCACCGGGATGAACGACAGGATAAACAAGCCGATGGCACGGGGCAGAAAGTAACCCAGCTTGCGCATTTCCCGGCCCAGGGTGCGCGGAATCATGGCGATCAATTCACCCCAGCTGAAGGCCGGAAAGTCATCGGTGCCACGCACCACCACTTCCACCTTCTCCGAGAGAAAGCCGTTGAACGGTGCGGCGATGATATTGGCCAGCATGGTGAAGGTGAAAAACACCATCAGCACCACCAGTACCACAAACAGCGGCCACAGCAGGTAGTTGAGAAAGCTCAGCCAGCTTGGCAGCGTCGGCATCAAGTGGTCGACCCACAGGCTGAATTGATGACCGGCGAAGTAGATCAGGCCGACGAACAGCACCAGGTTGACCGCCAGCGGCAGCAGCACGAACAACCGCAGGCCTGGGCTCAGTACCAGTTTGAGGCCTTCGCGCAGGTATTGCGGGCCGGAAAGAGCAGGGGCGGGCATGGAAAACTCCGAGCAGGATGGCGAACGCGCCGACCTTACCGGCTTTGCCTTCAGGACGAAAGCATGGCCAGCACGACGACATCAACGGTAACAAAGGCGTCGATCAACCGGCTCGACAACATAGAGACCACCTATGAGCTGGATTGTTATTCCGTATTTCCTTAATCTTGCCCCCCTCGATACGCTGCACCCATTATTTTTCAGGGCCTGCGAGTTCAAGCCTTCCCCAAGTGCTTCGCGGTCCTTTTTTATTCCAGCCGCCTTGTAGTCCGGGCGGTCGACAGGAGTGAGTCATGTCTGATACCCGTCATTCGCGAGTGATTATTCTCGGTTCCGGCCCTGCCGGTTACAGCGCCGCCGTCTACGCGGCCCGAGCCAACCTCAAGCCGCTGCTGATCACCGGCATGCAGGCGGGCGGTCAGTTGACCACCACCACCGAAGTCGACAACTGGCCGGGCGACGTCCACGGCCTGACCGGTCCGGTGCTGATGGAGCGCATGAAAGAACACGCCGAGCGCTTCGAAACCGAGATCGTCTTTGACCACATCAACAAAGTCGACTTCTCCAAGAAGCCTTACAGCCTGACCGGCGACAGCGGAGTCTACACCTGTGACGCACTGATCATCGCGACCGGCGCCAGCGCCCGCTACCTCGGCCTGCCGTCGGAAGAAGCGTTCATGGGCAAGGGCGTCTCCGCCTGCGCAACTTGCGACGGTTTCTTCTACCGCAACAAACCGGTCGCCGTGGTCGGTGGGGGCAACACCGCCGTGGAAGAGGCGCTGTACCTGGCCAACATCGCCAGCACCGTAACCCTGGTTCACCGTCGCGAGACCTTCCGCGCCGAGAAGATCCTGATCGACAAGCTGCATGCGCGCGTGGCTGAAGGCAAGATCATCCTCAAACTCAATGCCACCCTGGACGAAGTCCTGGGCGACAACATGGGCGTGACCGGTGCCCGCCTGAAAAACAACGACGGCAGTTTCGACGAGCTGAAAGTCGACGGCGTGTTCATCGCCATCGGCCACACTCCGAACACCTCGTTGTTCGAAGGCGTGCTGGAAGCCAAAGACGGCTACCTGGTTGTCCAGGGCGGTCGTGAAGGCAACGCCACCGCGACCAACATCGAAGGCATCTTCGCGGCCGGTGACGTGGCGGACCACGTGTACCGCCAGGCCATCACCTCCGCTGGCGCCGGTTGCATGGCGGCACTGGATGCCGAGCGTTACCTCGACGGCCTGCAGAACGCCGCGTTCTGAACCCGCTGAAACGAAAAAACCGGCTGAAAGGCCGGTTTTTTATGCCCGCGATTCAAGCAACACCGCAGAGCAATGTGGGAGCGGGCTTGCCCGCGAATGGTGATTGCCGGTCACCGAACAAGGCGACGGATCCACCGCTTTCGCGAGCAAGCCCGCTCCCACATTTTGGTCTGTTTCTGACTCAGGATTTGCGGGTCAGCGGCTGCGCTGCAAACGTCACACCCGCCAACCCATGGGCGATCAGTGCGCGAATATTGCCGTGATCGCTGCCCTCGGGCGTCGCCAGCACCGAACGGTAGTGCTCACCAAACGCCAGCAACGCTTCCTGATCGCTCAAGCCTTCCAGCAACGCCAGGCCCAGGGTCTTGCACGAGCCTTCGTTCTGCCCGGCAGCGTTTTCCACCGCGCCATTGGTGAACGCTTGCGGTTGATAGTCGTAACCTGCGGCGACAAACGCCAGGGTATCGGCAAAGACGTGTTCGCCGCTGGTGAGGCTGGCGCGCAGGGTGTTCAGATCAGTCATGGGCTTTTCCTTTGGCGAACGCCGCCTGTTGGTCGGCGCTGGCTTCTTTCTGGTATTGGGCTTTCCACTCGGCGTACGGCATGCCGTACACCACTTCACGGGCGTCATCAAGGCTCAGCTCGATGTGACGCTCGTCGGCTTCGGCCTTGTACCACTTGGACAAGCAGTTGCGGCAGAAACCGGAGAGGTTCATCAGGTCGATATTCTGCACATCCTTGCGGCTGTCCAGGTGGGCCACCAGCCGGCGGAAGGCGGCGGCTTCGAGTTCGAGGCGTTGTTGATCGTTCATAAGGCTCACGCAGGTTCAGGGATTAGCGGCTGGCCGCCAGGGTAATCGACACCGACTCGGCAAAGCGCAGCGCATGGGGCTTGTCCACTTCGACCTCGGCGTACAGCACCGATTCGTTGCTCATCACCAGGTCCAGCAGTTCCTGGGTCAGGCGCTCCAGCAGGGCAAAGCGATTGCCTTCGACATGGGCAATGATCGCCTTGGTGATGGTGCGGTAGTTCAGCGCGTGGTCGATGTCATTGTCGCGCACGGCTTCCTGGGCGGCATACAGGATGGTCAGGTTGATCAGCACATCCTGCTTGTTGAGGATCTCATCCTCGTTGATACCGATGTAGGTGCGCAGGCACAGGTCCTTGACCCGGATACGTGCCATGCCTGGTTGAAGTTGTGGCATTGCTACTTGCTCCGTCCAATCAGTTGCAGGAACTCCATGCGCGTGGTGTTCGACTCGCGGAACGCGCCGAGCATCACCGAAGTGTTCATGGTTGAATTCTGTTTTTCCACGCCGCGCATCATCATGCACATGTGCCGGGCTTCGATCACCACGGCCACGCCGGCGGCCTGGGTCACTTGCTGGATGGCGTCGGCAATCTGCCGCGTCAGGTTTTCCTGGATCTGCAGCCGGCGCGCGTACATGTCGACGATGCGCGCCAGCTTCGACAGGCCCAGCACCTTGCCGGTCGGCATATAGGCCACGTGAGCCTTGCCGATAAAGGGCAGCAAGTGATGCTCGCACAGCGAATACAGCTCGATGTCCTTGAGGATCACCATCTCGTCATTGTCCGAGGAGAACAGCGCGCCGTTGACGATCTCTTCCAGGTTCTGCTCGTAGCCATGACACAGGTATTGCATGGCCTTGGCCGCGCGCTTGGGCGTGTCGAGCAGCCCTTCGCGCTCCGGGTCTTCGCCCAGGCCTTTGAGAATTTCGCGGTAGTGTTGGGGCAGGGACAAGGTCATACAACATCCTCACAAACGGCTTACTTGATATGCCGCCCGCCGTTGACGGTCAGGGTGGTACCGGTGACATAGGGGTTGTCCAGCAGGTAACGCAGGCTCTGGTAGATCACCTCGGCCCCGGGCTCGATGCCCAGCGCCGACTTGGCCAGCACCTTGCTGCGGTAGGCCGCATCGTCGCCTTCGTTGAACATCACCATCGCCGGCGCGATGCCGTTGACCTTGATCGACGGCGCCAACTGCGCGGCGAACGACAGCGTCAGGCTGTCGAGCCCGGCCTTGGTGGCGCAGTAGGCGATGTGCTCACGGCTGCCCTTGCGCACCACGTCGTCGCTGATATGCACGATATCGGCAGGTGTGGCGCGTTGCAGCAAGGGTGAACAATGCAGGTTGATCAGGTAGGGCGCAAGCATGTGCACACTGAACATGTCGCTAAAAGCACGGCTTTCGTCGCCCGGGGCTTCAGCGACCCAGGCCGAGGCGTTATGGACGATGGCGCGCAGGCTGTCGGTATGGGTGTTCAGCTCGGCGATAAACGCGAGGATCCCGGCCTCGCTGGAAAAGTCGGCAAACAGGCCGGTCGCGCCGCGTTCACGCAAGGCTTGCACGCCGGGGCGGTCGCTGCGGTAGCTGAACAGCACCGAATGGCCGTCATCCAGCAGCCGCTGGGCGCAGTGCAGGCCGACACGCTGGCCGGCGCCGGTGATCAGGATCGGGGCGTTCGTTGCAGTCATGGGAGGCTCGCGTCGCTGGCAGGCTCAAATCATACCAGCGACGCGCGTGCCTGTACTCACGCTGCGGCTTGCGTCGCCTTGCGGGATGTTGGGGCCGGGTGCAGCCAGTTCGCCAACAGGTGGGTCGAGAGCGGGATGAACCAGTAAACCATCAGTGGCGTCAGCGCCAGGGTGCTGACCAATACGCGTGGGACCAGGTCGAGTTCGCTCAGCAGTGGGCTCAGCACAAAGTTGAAGAGAAGCGACACCGGAAAGAACGCCAACCAGATCGCCACTGCCTGCTTCCAGCGCGGCGGCCTTGCGCCCACAGCGCCGAACCAGCCATCAATGCCCCGCACGCGGTGCTCGGACGGGTTGGCAAACAGCTCGCTGCCACGGCTCAGCCAGGCACTGCGGGAGGCCGAGAATTCCCAGGCATGCAGGGTCTTTTCATCGGCGAAGCGGAAAACGATCTGGAATTCATCGTCGTGAGGGGGCGGTGCGAGTACGCCGGAACCCAGGTAACCGGGGAAGTCGGTGGCCAGTTGCTCGCCTTCGCGCAGCCAGGCCATCAATTCTTCATAACGCCCTTTGGCCACGCGGCGCGCAACCATCAGGGTGACGGGTGAGGTAGACATTGTGTATCTCCAGGGATAGGGCGCAGGTGTCCGGGTAGGAGGTGCGCCAGCCGTAGCGGCGGGGTAATGCGGCTACGCTGTTCTGTGTGGCAAGAATTATTCCTGATTTACACAAATACACCAGTGGCGTTGATCGGTTTGCCCGAAAGGTTGAACCCGCTACCAGAATCGGCGTTAAATGCCTCCACCTCCAGCCGGACGTTTTCAAACCGCAGATGCCCGAAATCATTGCTCCTTTTCGCGAAACCAGCGGTGCAGACCACGCTGATGGCGAGATGTTGTTTCCGATTCGTGAGGTCGCGCGACTGACCGGTGTCAACCCGGTCACCCTCAGGGCCTGGGAGCGCCGTTATGGTTTGATCCAGCCCACGCGCACCGAAAGCGGGCATCGGCTCTACTCGAGTGCCGATATCGACACCGTGCACCGCATTCTCGATTGGATCGAGCGCGGCGTCGCGGTGAGCAAAGTGGGCAAGATCCTCGCCCGTGATGGGCTTGCAGGCGACGCTGGCGCACTGACACAACTGTCGCCCGAACAGGAATGGAACCCATGGCAAGCGCAGGTGCGTGCCGCCATCAGCGCCTTCGACGACCGTCAACTGGACAGGCTCTACACCCGGATTTTCTCCGCTTATCCCACTCCGGTGGTGTTCCAGGATGTGCTCATGCCGTTGTGGCGGCAGTTGTTGCGTCATCAGGGGCATTTTGGCCAGGTCAGTGAATGGCTGTTCTTCGACAGTTTCCTGCGCGCACGCATCGCCCAGCGTTTGCAGATAGCGTGTGCCTCGCCTGCGCCCAGGGTGCTGCTGGCGGCCATTGCCGGCGAATGCCGTGAACTGGAACTGATGGTCGCCGGCGTGCTGCTCGCCACCGACGGGCTGGCGGTGAAGGTCATCGGTGTCGGCCAACCCTTCGACGAGCTGACGTTGATTTGTGAAAAGACCCGTCCCAAAGCCCTGGTGCTGTTCTCCAATCGCGCGCCTTCCAGTGAGCTGCCGTTGCGCCTCAAGCGCCTGGCGCTGACGCTGGAGTGTCCGTTGCTGTTGGCCGGGGATGCGTCGGATTTGGCCGAGGCCAGCCTGGCCGGTTCATCGATTGGCTGTCTGGGCAACGAAGGGCCGTGGATGCAGCAGCGCTTGCAGCAATACTTGAACGGCGGCCTGGACACCTGATCTCAGGCGTGGACTTCAGGGTGAATCAGCCGGTGCTGATGCAGGATGAACTGGCGCAGACGTTCGGTTTCATCGGCATCGCCCTGGCTCAACCGGTAAGCGAACAGGCCGCGCGCGGTTTCACGCTCGAAGGTGCCACGCAAAGCAATGCGCTCGTAGCCCGAGGGGCTGAACCACAGGGAAAAACTCTTCGGCGGCTTGATCCGCCCGCGGATCTCTACCAGCACGCCTTTGAACGACACTTCATGCACCCATAACGCCCCGGCGTGTCCCTTGATGTTCTCCAGCGCAACCGGATTTTCCAGCGCCAGGCGCCAGGGCCGGATCATCGGCCCGTCTTCAAAAATGGTCGGTACGCCCAGGCGCAGGTGAACCGCATGAAACTCGTCTTCCACCAGGTGCAGCGGGAAGGTGAGTTGCTGGTTATCGAACTGGGCCTGGATGGTGAGGTGGTCGTGGGCGGCCAGCCGCGTGAGCAAGTCGCGAATCTGTGCACCGCCGTTGACGGTCAGGCTCGACATGCCATCCCGCACGTTGAGCTGCGGGTTGTGATGCATCGTCTGAATGAAATCCAGCTCGTCTTGCGTCAGGAGTGCGTCGCGTTGCATGGGGCTTGCTCAACGGGAGGGTGTTAAAACGCCATTATCCTCTTAATGACCGGTTTTCCTAATTTTTGTTAGGCCCGCTCGTCGCTTTCAGGGCCGCCAGTTCGGCCTTGAGCTCAGCCACCTGGGCTTCCAGTTGGGCCACGCGCTGCTGGGCTTTCACCTGGGCGGTGACATCTTTCTGCACCCCCACGAAGTAGGTCTGTTTGTCGGCGGGGTTGTAAGTTGTTGATAACGACAGCTCATTCCAGAAGTGCGTGCCATCCTTGCGGTAGTTGCGCAGGGTTTCCCGGCAACTTGCACCATTGCCCAGGGCCTCGCGAATGGCGATCAGCGCCGGCTGGTCGCGGTCGCCCGATTGCAGGAAGCGGCAATCCTGATAGAGGATTTCATCGCGGGTATAGCCGGTCAGTCGCTCGAACGCCGGGTTGACGTAAATCAGCGGTAAATCCTGGCCTTCGCGCTCAGCGATGACGATCCCTTCGTTGGACGCGTCGATGACCATTTGCATCAATTGGGCGTTAATCATGTCGGCAAATCCATGTGTCTTGAGCGTTGAGAGTCTAAGGCAAGGCGCTTGTCTGTCCATGCCGGGGCGAGGTTTTTTCGTGGTCCTGGGCTGAGCTGGTAATATCCCACGCTTTCGCTCAACTACAGGATCAGATTGATGAAAGTCGCCATCCTTTCCGGCTCGGTCTACGGCACCGCAGAAGAAGTCGCCCGCCACGCCAAGGGCATTCTCGACGCTGCCGGTTTCGAAACCTGGTACAACCCGCGTGCGACCCTGGCCGAGGTGCTGGCTTACGCGCCCGAGGCGTTTCTGGCGGTGACGTCCACGACCGGCATGGGTGAATTGCCTGACAACCTGCAACCCCTGTATTCGATGATTCGCGACCAACTGCCCGCTGCCTGGCGTGGCCTGCCGGGTGCCGTGATCGGCCTGGGCGACGCCAGTTATGGCGATACCTTCTGTGGCGGCGGCGAGCAAATGCGCGAACTGTTTGGCGAGTTGGGCGTGCGCGAAGTGCTGCCGATGCTGCGCCTGGACGCCAGTGAAAGCGTCACTCCCGAAGCGGATGCCGAACCCTGGCTGGCCGAACTGGTCACTGCACTGCGCGGTTGACCGGAAACTCGCGCAGCAACGCCAGCCACGCCTGGGCGGCCTTCGACAGATAGGCGCCCTCGCGCCAGATAAAGGCGATGTCCCAGCGCAGATAGTCCGGTGCCTTGAGGGTCAGCCGTACCACGCCCGGCCGCACCAGCCCGCGCGCGACCACGCTGGGCAACAGCACCACGCCCTGGCCGGCGGCGACCAGGGCGGCGAGAAAATCCGCCTGCCCGCTGCGCCCGACTTCCTTCGGGGTAAAGCCTTCTCGCTGACACGCCTGCATCAGGCGGTCGTTCAGCACAAAACTGCGCTGGTACATCAGAAAGGGCGTGTCGGCCAATTCCTCAAGGCGCACGTGCGCGTTTTCCGCCAGCGGGTGGTCCATCGGCAGCAGTGCATCCAAAGGCTCATCGCAAAACGCTTGCCAGGCGAAGGCTGGATCGCTGGGCGTCAGGCCGCCGCCGACTTCCAGTTCACCGCTGAGAATCGCCTGTTCGATGTGACGGCTGCCGCCTTCGAGCAATTGAATGTTGACGTTCGGATAGCGCCGCCGGTATTCGGCGAACAAGCCGGCAAACAGCGTGTCGCCGCCCAGTTGCGGCAGGCCCAGGCGCAACTCGCCGCGGGTGAGCTGCTGCATGTCATCCAGCTCGCTGAGCAATTCGGTCTGTAGCCGCAGCATCGCTTCGGCCTTGTGCAACACCACCTGGCCGGCGGCGGTCAGGCGGATCTGCGAGCCGGAGCGCTCCAGCAGCGGCGTGCCCAGGCTCTGTTCCAGCTGGGCCACTTGCTTGCTGACGGCGGACTGGCTGATGTACAGGGTCTTTCCGGCCTGGGTGAAACCGCCCCGATGAATGACTTCGACGAAGCTGCGCAGTTGTTTGAGTTCCATGATCGAAATTCCAGTCTGGAATAGTTGCAAGTCTAACAATTCGCTTCGGGGATGGGCACGGCCTCTCTAAAATGGACGCCTGCGAGGACCCAAAGCCCATGAACCGTCTCACCCTCAAACACCTTGGCCGGCTGCTCATCGAGCTGGTCGTACTGCTGGCGATCTATTTGCTCGGCTGCCGGTTGGCCGTGTGGCTGGCCTGGCCGATTCCGGGCGGAGTGGTGGGCCTGGGCCTGCTGTTGGCGACGTTTGCCAGCGGCCTGCTCAAGCCGGCGGCGCTGCAACTGGGCGCCGGCGTGCTGATGGCCGAGATGCTGCTGTTTTTTATCCCGGCCCTCATGAGTCTGCTGGATTACGGCGGGCTGCTGCGCAATGACGGCTGGCGCATCCTGCTGGTGATCGGCTTCAGCACCCTGGCGGTGATGCTGGTGACCGCCTTCACCGTGGAAATGGTCTGTCGCTGGAGGCTGCGTCGTGAAGCTTGAGCTGATGCCGGTGTTCTGGCTCGCCTTGACCCTGGGCGCCTACATCTTCAGCCGCTGGATCTACCAGCGTACCGGGCGTTACCTGTTATCGCCGTTGATCCTGGTGCCGGCGCTGTTGCTGGCGGTGGCGGTGCCGATGAAGACCGCCTACGCCGAATACGCGGCCGACACCCACTGGCTGATGCTGGTGCTGGGCCCGGTCACCGTGGCCTTCGCAGTGCCGATCTGGCAGCAGCGGCGGTTGTTGGCGCGGCATTGGTCGGCCTTGTTGCTGGGCATGGTGGCCGGCAGCGTGGCGTCCATCGCCACCTCGTTCGGCCTGGCCAGGGCGCTGGCGCTGGACAGCGCGGTGACGATGTCCCTGGTGCCGCGTTCGATCACCACACCGTTCGCCATGCCAGTATCGTCCGACCTCGGCGGCGTGCCTGAACTCACCGCCGTGTTCGTGATGTTCACCGGCGTGTTCGGCGCCATGCTCGGCGGCATCCTGCTCAAGTGGCTGCCGTTGCGTACGCCCCTGGCACGCGGTGCATTGTTTGGCGTGGGCGCCCATGGCGCGGGCGTCAGCCGGGCCCGGGAGGTGGGTGGCGAGGAGGGCTCGGTAGCGGGGCTGGTGATGGTGTTGACCGGCTTGCTCAACCTGTTTGCCGTGCCTTTATTGGCGGCACTTCTCTGACACGCTGCGCCTGTATTTGAACTATTCTCGAGACTGACTCGCTCGGTCATCAAGCTGGCTGCGAAGGCAACTCCGGCAACCACGACGTCTGACTAGACTGGCCCTTCACTCAAAAAAACAATAAGAAAGTGCGCCAAGGAGGTCATTGCCGTGAGCCTAGCCCCCGTTCTATCGACACAGAATGTCAAAGACCAGGTCAGCGCTGCCGAATGGCAAGCCCGTGTCGACCTGGCAGCCTGCTATCGCCTGGTGGCGCTGCATGGCTGGGATGACCTGATCTTCACGCACATTTCGGCCAAGGTGCCGGGGACCGAAGACTTCCTGATCAACCCCTACGGGCTGATGTTCCACGAGATCACCGCATCGAGCCTGGTCAAGATCGACGGGGCCGGCAACAAGCTGATGGACAGCCCCTACGAGATCAATCCAGCAGGCTACACCATCCACAGTGCCATCCATGAAGTACGCCACGACGTGACTTGCGTGCTGCATACCCACACCGCCGCCGGCGTCGCGGTGGCGGCGCAGAAGCAAGGCGTGCTGCCCATCAGTCAGCAATCGATCTTCGTGCTGTCCAGCCTGGCCTATCACGCCTACGAAGGCGTAGCGTTGAACCACGAAGAAAAGGCCCGCTTGCAGGCCGACCTCGGTGAGAACAACTTCCTGATGCTGCACAACCATGGCCTGCTGACCTGCGGCGGGACCATCGCCGACACTTTCCTGATGATGTTCACCTTCCAGCGTGCCTGCGAAATCCAGGTGCTGGCGCAAAGTGGCGCAGCCGAGTTGATCCCGATCGGCCCTCCGATTCTCGCCGGTGCCAAGGCGATGGTGGCGGCGGTCACCAAGAGCGCCCAGGGCATGGGCGGCGCGCTGGCCTGGCCGGCGTTGCTGCGCAAGCTGGACAGCCAGGACCCGGGGTATAAAAGCTGATGCCACTCGCCGAGATCCCGCTCAGAGCCTGGCGCAAGCGCGCCCAGAGTTTCGTCTTTCGTGACCGCACCATCCGTTACTGGGTGGCCGGGCAGGGCGAGCCGCTGCTGCTGATCCATGGCTTCCCCACCGCCAGTTGGGACTGGCACTACCTGTGGCAACCATTGGCCCAGCGCAACCTGGTGATCGCTTGCGACATGCTCGGTTTCGGCGACTCGGACAAGCCGCTGGATCACGGCTATTGCCTGCTGGAGCAGGCGGATTTGCAGCAGGCGTTGCTGGAACACCTGTGCGTGCGGCAACCGGTGCATGTGCTGGCCCACGACTACGGCGACAGCGTCGCGCAAGAGTTGCTGGCCCGGCATTACGAGGGGCGTTTTCACATGGCCAGCTGTGTGTTCCTCAATGGCGGGCTGTTTCCCGAAACCCATCGCCCGGCACTGGTGCAGAAACTCTTGCTCAGCCCCCTGGGCTGGATGATCGGACGCGCCTTCGGGCGCAACGCGCTGTCGAACAGCTTCAGCCAGATTTTCGGCCCCGACACGCGCCCCAGCGAAAGCGCCCTGGATGATTTCTGGAGCCTGATCGACTGCAACGATGGCACGCGCATCCTGCACAAACTCATTGCCTACATTCCCCAGCGCCGGCGCCTGCGTGAACGCTGGGTGACGGCGATGCAGCGTGATGAGGTGCCGATGCGGGTCATCGATGGCGAGCTGGACCCGATCTCCGGCGCCCATATGGTGGCGCGCTACCGCGAGCTGGTGCCCCACGCCGACACGGTACTGCTGGCCAACATCGGCCACTACCCGCAGATCGAAGCGCCCGTGCAGGTGCTCAGGCACTACCTGGCGTTTCGCGAGCGCATTGCCGGCCCAGTGTGGGAAGTGGCGTGCCTGCGCTAGCATCGCTGCGGCTCAACTGAAACGCCGAGGCGTTTGCATCGCAGGCGAGCCTGCGGCCACAGGATCATCCCCCTGCCTTATCGCGCACCATTCAGCCTCGGCCGTGTTGATTGTGACCCGCGCACCCGTGCCCGACACTCGACCTATTCCCATTGTCGTCCTTGGAGTTCGGTATGAGTGAGTCGGTGCAGTTTCAAGATAAGGTCGTGATTGTCACCGGCGCCGGCGGCGGGTTGGGCCGGGCCCATGCGCTGCTGTTCGCCCGGCACGGCGCGCGGGTATTGGTGAATGACCTGGGCGGCTCGGCCCAGGGTGAAGGTGCCAATGCTTCGGCCGCCGACCGCGTGGTGGCCGAGATCCGTGAGGCAGGCGGCATCGCCGAGGCCAACCATGACTCCGTCACCGACGGCGACAAGATCGTGCAGAACGCGCTGGACGCTTTCGGGCGCGTCGATGTGGTGGTCAATAATGCCGGGATCCTGCGGGACAAAACCTTTCACAAGATGGATGACAGCGACTGGGACCTGGTTTACCGGGTGCATGTCGAAGGTGCCTATAAAGTCACCCGCGCCGCGTGGCCGCATCTGCGTGAACAAGGTTACGGACGGGTGATCTTCACGGCCTCCACCTCGGGTATCTACGGCAACTTTGGCCAATCCAACTACGGCATGGCCAAGCTCGGGCTGTATGGCTTGACCCGCACCCTGGCGCTGGAAGGGCGCAAGAACAACATCCTGGTCAACGCCATCGCGCCCACCGGCGGCACGCGCATGACCGAAGGCCTGATCCCGCCGCAGGTGTTCGAGCGTCTCAAGCCCGAACTGGTCAGCCCGCTGGTGGTGTACCTGGGCAGCGAGGCCTGCCAGGAAACCTCCGGGTTGTTCGAAGTGGGCGGTGGCTGGATCGGCAAGACCCGCTGGGAGCGCAGCCTGGGTGTGGGCTTCGATCCAGAGGTCGGGTTCTCGCCCGACGACGTGGCCGCGCACTGGCAGCAGATCTGCGACTTCGAGGGGGCGGCCCACCCCAGGGACAATATCGAGGCTTTGAAGGAAATGATGGCCAACTTGCAGAAATTCAGCCTCTGATCATTGCTGAAAAGGATCCAATGACGCGGGGCGCCCAGGGCGCCCCGTTTTATTCGAGGCATAAAAAAGGCCGCTGCAAACGCAGCGGCCGAAGTAAGACGTTGGATCAAGGAGCGATAAATCAACGTCATTGAGCGCGGGTAACAGATTGAAAATAGAGATCAATCCATCGGAATTCGGCTTTTCTTCCGAACCTGGAAGCGGGCGGTCTGCCCTGAAAGCCCGGCAAGCATAGCCCCTGGACGACGAATGAGTAATACCCAATCCAGACAAGGACTGTTACAGATAATGAAACAGTGGCGACCGAGATTATCCACGGTCCTGATAATCCGCCATCCACCCCATGCATGACCCCCCTGGGAGCCCGTGCCAGAGCCCGGATCATCCTTTCGAGCGACAACACGAATACCTCCTTGGTGCGCTTATCGCCCCTGATGGCCGGCAGTAGGGTGGGACCTTCTGTCACTCACCGGGGAAGACGCATGACAAAAACAACAATGCGCGCCATCTTCACGCCACAGGCGCTGGCTGCTGCCGTCGCACTGGGCTGCTGTGTCCAGGCACAGGCTGTTTCGTTCAACATAGGCGATGAGATCGAAGGGCAATTCGACTCTTCGCTGTCGGTCGGCGCCAGTTGGGGCATGCGCGATGCCGACAAGAAACTGGTGGGCACGCCCAATGGCGGCACCGGCCAGGCATCCACCGGGGATGACGGGCGACTGAACTTCAAGAAGGGTGAGACCTTTTCCAAGATCTTCAAGGGTATCCACGACCTGGAGCTCAAGTACCGGGACAGCGGTGTATTTGTGCGCGGCAAGTACTGGTACGACTTCGAACTGCAGGATGAAGACCGCGAATTCAAGCCGATCAGCAACCACCACCGTGACGAAGGCGCGCGTTCATCCGGCTATGAATTGCTCGATGCGTTCGTCTACCACAACTATTCCATCGCCGACCTGCCGGGCAACGTGCGTGTGGGCAAGCAGGTGGTGAGCTGGGGCGAAAGCACCTTCATCGGCAACTCCATCAACAGCATCAACCCGATCGACGTTTCGGCATTCCGTCGCCCGGGTGCGGAGATCAAGGAAGGGCTGATTCCGGTCAACATGCTGTTCGCCTCGCAAAGCCTGACCAACCAACTGACTGTGGAAGGCTTCTACCAACTCAATTGGCAGAACACCGTGGTGGACAACTGCGGCACCTTCTTCGGCAATGACGTGGTAGCCCATGGTTGCAACAGCAACTACACGGTCGGCAACCCGGCGATTGCGCCGTTGCAGCCCCTGGCCGCGGCGTTCGGGCAAGGTTTCCAAGTGACCAACGAAGGCGTGGTGGTACAGCGCGGGCGAGACCGTGAAGCCCGTGACGGTGGCCAGTTCGGTGCTGCCTTGCGCTGGCTCGGGGACGACACCGAGTACGGCCTGTACTTCATGAACTATCACAGTCGTACACCGACGGTAGGCACCACCACCGCCGGCCAAAGCACCCTTACCGCCCTGAACAGCATCCTCCCGCTGGCCCCGGCGGCCTTCCGCTCGGGTCTGGCCCAGAGCATCATGCTTGGCCGTGGCCAGTACTACCTCGATTACCCGGAAGACATCCGTCTTTACGGTGCCAGTTTCTCCACCACCTTGCCCACCGGTACGGCCTGGACCGGCGAAATCAGCTACCGGCCCAACGCGCCGGTGCAGCTCAACACCACCGACCTGACCCTGGCCCTGGTCAACCCGATCGCGGGTGGCACCGCCTCACCGATCCGCACGGCGCCGGGTGCCGACAACGCCGGTTACCGCCGCAAGGAAATCACCCAGATTCAAAGCAGCATGACGCAGTTCTTCGACCAGGTCCTGGGGGCCGAACGCCTGACCTTGGTTGGTGAAGCGGCCATCGTGCATGTTGGCGGACTGGAGGCCAAATCCAGGCTGCGCTACGGGCGTGATTCGGTGTACGGCGCCTACGGTTTTCAAGGGGATACCGGCGGCTTCGTCACCGCTACTTCCTGGGGGTACCGCGCCCGGGCGATCCTGGACTACAACAACGTGTTCGCCGGGATCAACCTCAAGCCCAACCTGTCCTGGTCCCACGACGTGAACGGCTACGGCCCCAACGGCCTGTTCAACCAGGGCGCCAAGGCCATCAGCGTCGGCGTGGATGCGGACTACCGCAACACCTACACCGCCAGCCTCAGCTACACCGACTTCTTTGGCGGCGACTACAACACCCTGACCGATCGCGACTTCCTCGCCCTCAGCTTCGGCGTGAACTTCTGATCCGGCTTAAATCAAGGATAAGCACCTATGCGTAAGATGATTGCGGTGATGGCCCTCAGTCTCCTGGCAACCCATGTGATGGCCGCTGTGTCACCGGAAGAAGCCGCCAAGCTCGGCACGACCCTGACCCCCATCGGCGCCGAAAAGGCCGGTAATGCCGACGGCTCCATCCCGGCCTGGACCGGTGGCATCCCCAAAAATGCCGGCGCGGTGGACAGCAAGGGTTTCCTCGCCGACCCGTTCGCCAATGAAAAACCGCTGTTCGTGATCACTGCGGCCACGGTCGACAAATACAAGGACAAGCTTTCCGACGGCCAGGTGGCGATGTTCAAGCGCTACCCCGAGACCTACAAGATCCCGGTGTACCCGACCCACCGCACGGTCAACCTGCCGCCGGAGATCTACGAGTCGATCAAGCGCAGCGCGCTGAACGTCAAGGCGATCAACGACGGCAATGGTCTGGATAATTTCACTGGCAACCGCTACTACGCGTTCCCGATTCCGAAGAACGGTGTGGAAGTGCTTTGGAATCACATCACCCGTTATCACGGCGGCAACCTGCGCCGCATCATTACCCAGGCTACGCCGCAGACCAATGGCAGCTACACGCCGATCCGCTTCGAAGAGGAAGTGGCGGTGCCGCAACTGATCCCGGACATGGACCCGGCCAAGGGTGCCAACGTGCTGACCTTCTTCAAGCAGTCGGTCACCGCCCCGGCGCGCCTGGCCGGTAACGTGCTGCTGGTGCACGAGACCCTCGACCAGGTGAAGGAGCCGCGCCTGGCCTGGGTCTACAACGCTGGTCAGCGTCGCGTGCGCCGTGCGCCTCAAGTGGCCTACGACGGCCCGGGCACTGCCGCCGACGGCCTGCGCACCTCCGACAACTTCGACATGTTCTCTGGCGCACCGGATCGCTATGACTGGAAGCTGGTGGGCAAGAAAGAAATGTACATCCCTTACAACAGCTACAAGCTCGATCAGCCGACGCTCAAGTACGACGACATCATCAAGGCTGGCCATATCAACCAGGATCTCACTCGCTATGAGTTGCACCGCGTGTGGGAAGTGGTCGGCACGGTCAAGCCGAGCGAACGGCACATCTACGCCAAGCGCCACATGTACATCGATGAAGACAGCTGGCAGGTGGCGCTGGTGGACCATTACGACGGTCGCGGCCAGCTGTGGCGTGTCGCCGAAGGCCATGCGCAGTTCTACTACAACCACCAGACCCCGGCTTATACCGTGGAAACCCTGTACGACATCATCGCCGGGCGCTACATCGCCCTGGGCATGAAAAACGAAGAAAAGAGCAGTTTCGTGTTCGGCTTCGATGCCAAGGCGGCGGACTACACGCCGGCTGCGCTGAGGGCTTCGGGCGTTCGATAACCGCGCTGTGAAATGCAGTGCCGATGTGGGGCGTGTGTGGGAGCGAGCAAGCCCGCTCCCACATCGGGTTGTGGATACCTTGAATTTTATGGCCGGCAATCACCCTGCTGAATACTTCTTCAACAACCGCCGACCCCAGGACTAGGGTAGGCGTCAGGTTGTAAAAACAATAAAAAAGCAGGATGCAGCAATGACCGCCATGACTCGCTGCCTGGACCGTCCTGGCTTCATGCCGAGGTTGTCCGCCCACCATCTGCTGCGCCCCCGACTGGCCGAGCCACTGCTCGCGGCACCGGCCCGCGTGAAGCTGCTGTGCGCGCCGGCCGGCAGTGGCAAAAGTGCGCTACTCGCCGAATGCGCGTTGCAGGCGCCGACGGGGTGCCAGGTGCATTGGCTGGCGTTGAACGGCATGCCGCTCAGCCCCGTGGAGGTATGCCAGCGCCTGGCGCAAACCCTGGGGCTGGCGTTTATCGATGAGGCCACGCTGCTGCTGGACTTGAGCCGCTGGCAAGCGCCGGCGTGGTTGTTTCTCGATGATTTCTGTCGCCTGCCCGCGCCGCAGACCGACGCTTTGCTCGACCGCTTGCTCACCGCCAGCAGCCCGGTGCTGACCTGGTGGTTGGGCGCTCGGCGCCGCCCGCTGTGCAATTGGCCACGGCTGCTGCTCGACGATGAGCTGCTGGAGTGTGGGGCGGAGCTGGCGTTCAACCCGGTGGAGATCCAGCACCTGCTCAGCCAGGCGCCCGGGCACAGCGTCGACAGCGTGCAGCAGTTCAGCGCCGGCTGGTGCGCTGGCGTGCGCATCGCCTTGCTCGGCGACGGCCACCCGCAACGAACCCTGCTCGACTACCTGCAGCACGAGCTGTTCAGCGCCTTGCCTCCTGAACTGGCCGAAGCCTGGCGGGTGCTCGCGCAGTTGCCGCGTTTCAACACCGGGCTGTGCGAGCACTTGTTCGGTTTCGGCGAGGGTGATCAGTACCTCAAGGCCCTGCAGGCCCTTGGCGCGTTTATCCAGCCGTGGGAAGACACGGACTGGTTGCAGGTTTTCCCGCCGCTGGCGCAGTTGATGCGCGATGAGCCCTGGCCGGCCAAGCGCTCCTGGCATCGGCGCGCTTGCCAGTGGTTCACCGCCGAGCAGGATTGGCAGGCGGCCTTTGAGCAGGCGTTGCAGGCCGAAGAATACGAAATGGCCGTGAGCTTGTTGCAGCATTTCAGTTTTGAAGACCTGTTCCGTCCGCACAACGCCGCGCTGCTATTGACCTTGCATGAGCAGCATGGCGACGAGTTGATGCTCGGCTCGGCGCAGTTGGTGGGGCTGGTCACGGCGGCGTTGCTGTTTGCCGGGCGTTTCGACCAGGCAGCGCTGTGCATTGATCAATTGGCACGCTTCGCACCGCAACCGACGCCTGTGCAACAACGGCACTTGGCTCGAGCTGGACCACGCGCAGTTGCTGGAACAGCGCGGTGCGCCGTATCGCGCGCAGAGCCTGCTGGAAAATGTCCAGGCGATGCTGGCGCGGCAGCGGCTCAAGAGCGGCCCTCTGGTCGGGCGTATCGCCCTGCGACGCGGTCACCTGGCGTTGCGCCAGGGCCAGGACAGTTTGGCCGGCGAATGCTTCAACGCTGGTTTGGTGATGTGCCTGCACAGTCAGGACAAGCGCGTGCTTTACGGGTTTCTGGGGCTGGCGCTGCTGGCGGCCAACCGTGGCGACTACGCCCAGGCCTTTTTCCAGTTGCGCGAAGCCGAGCGGCTGATGCAGCAGCGGCAAGTGCCGGACGCGGTGTACCGTGCGGTGCTGCTGTTGGTCAGCGGGCATTTCTGGTTGCAGCAGGGCCGCGCCGAACTGACAGCGCAAGCCTTGCGCCGCGTGCTGCGCCATTTCCGTGGGCCCCAGGCGCGGCAGGCGCCGCCGGCCACGCTGGAGCTGATCCCGCGTCTTGAATACCTGCTGGTGCTGGCGGAGGTGAAGCTGGGCTGCGCGGAGCAACCCGTGGCTCGCCTTCGGGCTTTGCTGGAAGCCACCCGGCAGCGCGGCATGCTTTGCCTGGAAACCGAACTGCACCTGGTGCTGGGGGAGGTGACCTGGCAATTGGGCGACCCGGCGCTGGCACGTCGTTCATTGCAAACGGGGCTGGAGCTGGCCGGGCGTTGCCAGGTGCAGCAGGCGATTCGTGAGCTGCGTTTGCGCCAGCCGGGGCTGTTGAGCGAGTTGGGTCTTGAACCGCAGGCCGCCTCGGGTGCGGGTGGGGACGGCTTGCTGAGCCAACGTGAGTTGGAGGTGCTGCAGTTGATTGCCCTGGGTAACTCCAACCTGCAAATCGCCGACCGGTTGTTTATTTCGCTGCACACGGTCAAGACCCACGCGCGACGTATCCACAGCAAGCTCGGGGTGGAGCGGCGTACCCAGGCGGTGGCCAAGGCCAAGACCCTGGGGTTGATGAGCGGATAAGAGGTCAGGCGCCGCCGAACGCCTGGCGGTATTCGCCGGGCGTCGCGCCCATGGTCTGGCGAAAGCGGTGGGTGAAGTGGCTGGCGCTGGAGAACCCGCACATCAGGGCGATTTCACCCACAGGTAAGCCGCCGCTGCGCAACAGCGACCGAGCGCGGGTCAGCCGCCGTGCCAACAGATACTGGTGAGGCGGCAGGCCGAAGCTTTGGCGGAACATCCGCGCAAAATGGTATTCCGACAGTGCGCACAGCGCCGCCAGTTGCCCGAGGCTGAGGGCTGCGTCCAGGTGCTGGTCGATGTAGTCCACCAGCCATCGCCGCTGGTACGGCGCCAGCCCGCCCTTGACCCGCAGTCCCTCGCGGGCGCCGACCTGGTTGAGCAAGGTATGGTTGATCAATTCATGGGCGAGGCTGCTGGTGAGCAAGCGTTCGGCGGGCTCGTGCCAGTTAAGTGCGATCAATTGGCGAAAGCGTTGGGCCTGATGGGCGTCCTCGAGAAACGTGCTTTCCCGCAACTGCAATTCGCGGGGCTCGCGGTCGAGCAGGGTGACGCAGCCGAGGGCGAATTGTTCCGGGCTGAAATACAGGTGGGCCAGGCGGATGTCGCCGTTGATCACCCAGCCCGACTGATGCTCGGCGGGCAGGATGCACTGTTTGTCGGGACCGCCCTTGGTGCCTGGCTGGCCACGCCGGAACGTGCCGGTGCCGCCACTGATGTAGCACGACAGCGTGTGATGGCTCGGCGCCTGGTAATCCTGGGCGTCGTGATGGTTGCTCCACAAGGCCGCCGACAAGCCGTCACCGAGCTCGGCGCAGGCTTCGAGGCGTGCGTTGGGCGAGCGGTTAAGGGCTTGAAAGACTTGCAGGGATTGCAGTTCAGGCATGGTGGTTATTCTCCGACGCTTTGCATCCTACTCCGCGCGGGCGGGGCTGTGCTGCCGTTGGCCGACAAAAGCGCAAGAATCTGCAAGCGCGGCTTTTGAGACGGATGTGACACTGGGGCTCAATCACCGGAGCCCGCCATGAACCTTTCCCTGTATTTACTCACTGTGCTGATCTGGGGCACCACCTGGATCGCCCTCAAGTGGCAACTGGGTGTGGTGGCGATTCCCGTGTCGATCGTGTATCGCTTTGGCCTGGCGGCGCTGGTGCTGTTCGCCTTGATGCTGGTCAGCCGCAAGTTGCAAGTGATGAACCGGCGCGGGCACCTGATCTGCCTGGCCCAGGGGCTCTGCCTGTTTTGCGTCAACTTCATGTGCTTTCTGACCGCCAGTCAGTGGATCCCCAGCGGGCTGGTGGCGGTGGTGTTTTCCACGGCCACGTTGTGGAACGCGCTGAATGCACGGGTGTTCTTTGGCCAGCGGGTGGCGCGTAACGTGTTGCTCGGCGGCGGCCTCGGCTTGCTGGGGTTGGGCTGCCTGTTCTGGCCGGAACTGGCCGGGCATGCCGCCAGCCCGCAAACCTTGCTTGGCCTGGGCTTGGCGCTGCTCGGCACCCTGTGTTTTTCCGCCGGCAACATGCTGTCGAGCTTGCAGCAGAAGGCCGGGCTCAAGCCGTTGACCACCAACGCCTGGGGCATGGCCTATGGTTCGGCGATGCTGGCGACCTACTGCGTGCTACGCGGGATTCCCTTCGAGATGGAGTGGAGCGCGCGGTATGTCGGCGCCCTGGCGTACCTGGTGATCCCGGGTTCGGTGATTGGCTTTACCGCCTATTTGACGCTGGTCGGGCGCATGGGGCCGGAACGCGCCGCGTACTGCACCGTACTGTTCCCGGTGGTGGCGCTGAATGTGTCGGCGTTTGCCGAGGGCTACCAATGGACGGCGCCGGCATTGGTGGGGTTGGTGCTGGTGATGCTGGGCAATGTGCTGGTGTTTCGCAAGCCCAGGGCCGCAGACCCTGTTTTAGAGGCGAAGGCAATCTAATCCGGGTGCAGCGGTCTTGGCAGATTTTATGCCGGCAGTGCCGCCGTCTTCGCAGGCAAGCCAGCTCCCACAGGGAATTGGCGGTGACTGGTGGAACTCTGTCAGTAGGGCCATCGCGCCGAACGCTTTCTCGCCAACAACAGAGCTCCAATGTGGGAGCTGGCTTGCCTGCGATTGCAGCGTGCCAGCCAACTCATCGCTCACTGAATCACCGCTATCGCAGGCAAGCCCACATTTGACCGAGTTGATCGGGTTATTTAAGGCCCAGGCGCTTGGCCATTCGACCCAGGTTGGCGCGGTCCAGGCCCAGCTCGCGGGCGGCGCTGGCCCAGTTGTGCTGATGGCGTTCCAGGCAGGCCGTGATCACCTGGCGCTGGTAGTGTTCGGTGGCCTGGCGCAGGTCGCCGGTGGCAAGGGGCGGCGCATCGGTGGGTTCTTCGATGAGCGGCGCGCTGACGTCGGGCAGGTCCAGGTCGAGGGCGTTGAGGCTCAAGATCTTCGGCCGCTCCTGGCAGTTGCCCAGGGCCTTGAGGGCGCTGCGGCCGATCAAATGTTCCAGCTCCCGCACGTTACCCGGCCAGTTGTAGGCCAGCAGCGCCGTCTGGGCATCACTGGTCAGGCGCAGGCTGCCCAGCCCCATGCGCGAGCGGTTCTGCTCAAGGAAGAATCCCGCCAGCAGCAAGACGTCCCGCCCGCGTTCACGCAGCGCCGGCACTTGCAGCGGGTACACGCTCAGGCGGTGGTAGAAGTCGGCACGATAACGGCCATTGCGCACTTCCAGGGCAAGGTCGCGGTTGGTGGCGGCGATCAGGCGCACGTCCACCTGATGTTCCTTGTCCGAGCCCAGGCGCTGCAACTGGCCACTTTGCAGGACGCGCAACAGCTTGGCCTGTACGGTCAAGGACAGCTCGCCCACTTCATCCAGAAACAGCGTGCCGCCATTGGCCAGTTCGAATTTGCCCCGACGTTCGTTGAGCGCGCCGGTGAAGGCGCCGCGCACATGGCCGAACAGCTCGCTTTCCACCAGGGTTTCCGGCAGCGCGGCGCAGTTGAGGCTGATCAGCGGTTTATCCGCACGGGATGACGCGGCATGAATGGCCTGGGCCACCAGTTCTTTGCCCACGCCGGTTTCTCCAGTGATCAACACCGTGAGGTCACTGCCGCCGACCAGCTTGATCTCTTCCACCAGGCGCTTGTGGGCCTTGCTCTGGCCGATCATTTCCTTGTGCTGCTGGCCGCTGGCCTGACGGTAGATTTCGGCGCGCTGGTGCTCGTCTTCGGCGCGCAGGGCCAGGCGCTCGATGCGTTCGGCCACGTTGACCGTGGCGGCGGCGAGGCTGGCGAAGGCTTGCAAGGCGTCGAGTTCCACGCGTTCGAAGCGCTCATTGTCGAGGGCATCGAGGGTCAGCAGGCCCCAGGGGCGATCGTCGATGAACAGCGGGCAGCCCATGCAGTCGTGCACTTCCAGATGACCGTGCACACCGTCCACCAGGCCGTCATAGGGATCGGGCAATTCGCTGTCGCTGTCGAAGCGGGTAGGGCCGGGGCTGCTCAGCAGCAGGGCGAAGCGCGGGTGCTCGCTGATTTTGAAACGCCGGCCCAGGGTGTCGGCGCTCAAACCGTCCACGGCCAGGGGCACCAGCCATTCGCCATCCAAACGCAACAGCGCGGCGGCATCGCAGGGCAGCAGGGCGCGCATGGCTTGCAGCAGGCGGCGATAGCGCTCGCCTTCGGGCAACTCGCGGGACAGGTCGGCGACCAGGGGCAGCAGCGTGGTGAGCAGCGATTGTGCAGTCATAATGACTCCTTGTAGTCCTTGTGACTATACGGTGTAGGAAGTCATACTGACTACAAAATAATTAACTCATTGAAAAATAACGATTTATAAGTTGGCACGAATACTGAGTAGGTAAGGGTAAACAGTAAAGCAGCCCAGGAGGCTCCCATGCTTAGTGCCCAAGACCGTGCCATCGTCAAATCCACCGTACCCCTGCTTGAAAGCGGCGGCGAAGCGCTGATCACCCATTTCTACCGCATGATGCTTTCCGAGTACCCCGAGGTTCGCCCGTTGTTCAACCAGGCCCACCAGGCCAGCGGCGACCAGCCCCGTGCGCTGGCCAATGGCGTGCTGATGTATGCGCGGCATATCGACCAGTTGGACCAGCTCGGCGACCTGGTGGCCAAGATCATCAACAAGCATGTGGCGTTGCAGATTCTGCCGGAGCATTACCCCATCGTCGGCGCCTGCCTGCTGCGGGCGATTTCCGAAGTGCTCGGTAGCGAAATCGCCACCCCGGAGGTGATGAGCGCCTGGGGGGCGGCCTACGGCCAGCTCGCCGATATCCTGATTGGCGCGGAAGCGGCGATCTATGACGAGAAAGCCCAGGCTCCTGGCGGCTGGCGCGGTGCGCGGCCCTTCATCGTGGTCAAGCGCGTGGTGGAGAGTGACGAAATCATCTCGTTCTACTTCGCCCCGGTGGACGACGGTCCGATTCTCTCGGCTGCACCAGGCCAGTACATCGGCATGAAGCTGGTGCTGGACGGTGAAGAAGTGCGCCGCAACTACTCCCTGTCGGCCCTGAGCGATACCGGTCTGTACCGCATCAGCGTCAAGCGCGAAGCGGGCGGGCGCGTGTCCAACTACTTGCATGACCAGATGCATGTCGGTGCCCGGATCGACCTGTTCCCGCCTTCGGGCGAGTTCACCCTGGCGGCCAGCGACAAACCCCTGGTGTTGATCAGCGGCGGCGTGGGCATCACGCCCACATTGCCGATGCTCGAAGCGGCCCTGGCCACCACACGGCCCATTCACTTCATTCATTGCGCGCGCAATGGCGGGGTGCATGCGTTCCGTGACTGGGTCGACGCCCTGGCGGCCGAAAACCCGCAGCTCAAGCGCTTCTACTGCTATGCCGAGGACGATGGCGTGAGCCCGCCGGCGGACAAGGTTGGCCTGCTGAGCCTGGAGCAACTGGCGGCGTGGTTGCCCGAGCAGCGTGATCTCGACGCCTATTTCCTGGGGCCCAAGGGTTTCATGGC
The DNA here is from genome assembly GCF_054071795.1 of Pseudomonas sp. SDO5271_S396. Classification (NCBI taxonomy): domain Bacteria; kingdom Pseudomonadati; phylum Pseudomonadota; class Gammaproteobacteria; order Pseudomonadales; family Pseudomonadaceae; genus Pseudomonas; species Pseudomonas sp. SDO5271_S396. The sequence goes on along the minus strand of NZ_JBSVWB010000011.1, from coordinate 60,047 downwards.
GGCCATGAAGCGTCACCTCAAGGCGTTGGGCGTGCCAGAGCGGCAGGCGCGTTATGAGTTCTTTGGTCCGGCGTCGGCGCTGGAGTAGTTTTTTTCCTCACATGTGGGGCCGGGGCTGCTGTGGTGAGCAGGCTTGTCCTGCGCTGGGGCGCGAAGCGGCCCTGAGATCAGGCGCCGCATTCTGTCTGAAGGGATGCGGCGTTTTTATTGGGGCGGCTGCGCCACCCGGCGCGGGCGGTGCGACGATTCGACAAGCCCGCTCACTACAAAGAGTCCGCTGTCCTTGGAGGCAAACTCCCCCCATATTGACCGCGATTAATCTCCCGTTAACCCCCCTCTGTTTAAACCACACTCTGTGTGTACACTGGCCGCCATCGGCAAAACCATAATCAGGCAAAGGGAAACGGGGATGAGTGACGAATTGCGTTTGGGCAGGGAGCGGCGCTTTCTGGTGTTGTTGGGCATCATCTGCCTGGCGCTGATCGGCGGGGCGCTGTACATGCAAGTGGTGTTGGGCGAGGCGCCGTGCCCGCTGTGCATCCTGCAACGCTATGCCTTGCTGCTGATCGCGATCTTCGCATTCATTGGCGCAGCCATGCGCAGCAAAGGCGCGATCACCCTGTTCGAGGGGCTGGTGGTGCTGAGCGCACTCGGCGGCGTGGCGGCGGCGGGTCACCATGTGTACACCCAGTATTTCCCCAAGGTCAGTTGCGGCATCGATGTGTTGCAGCCGATCGTCGATGACCTGCCCCTGGCCAAGGTGTTCCCCCTGGGCTTCCAGGTCGACGGTTTCTGCGACACCCCGTACCCGCCGATCCTGGGCCTGTCCCTCGCCCAATGGGCATTGGTAGCGTTTGTGCTGACGGTCATCCTGGTGCCGTTGGGTATCTATCGGAATCGTCAACGCCACGCCTGAACCGGTCATGGAAAACGCCCCGTCCTTAATAGAGTGAAGGACGGGGCGTTTTTGTTCGTAGGGAATTGTGAAAGGGGTGTGACGGGGAGCAATTTCAGGTGTGCGCAGTGTGCGACATGTTGTCACACGGATGCTGTCGCAGGACGTTTCCGACTCGATCGACGGCGGCATAAATTTGCGTCAACCGCTCGAATTGTGCTGTCAGTTCGTCGTTCGCGCGCCGCTATGGCGCTGGCGGCGCGCGTGGCATTCGGTGATGTCTGAATGCCTTGTTTTCTGGGGGCTTGGATCCGTTTGCGATGCCCTTACGCGGCGTAAGGACAGCGTCGATTTACCCAATAGCACGGCAATTTTTGTGGTTTTTGTTGAGAATCGAACGCGATAAGATCGCGAACCTTTGCAATATTGGTGAAGGATTATTGCTGTAATCGATAAAAATTATTTCTTTATAAGACATGGTTTATACATCGCCAGCTCACTACAATCGCCCGCACTGAATGTCCGGTGCTGTTCAATATTTGAGCATCGGAGCGGTCGAGGGGCAGATGGAAGGCTCCGTGCGACCCCAAGGTTCCGGCAGCCTTTCAACTATCCGCACCAAATGGAATTGGTCTGTAACAAGGCCTTTAACCACGAAATCGAATAAGAACTCACCGCAGGCTCGTGAAACGCATGGTTATGACGTGACGGGCAGGCTCTTATTCAATCGAAGAGAAATGCCAACCCTTGGCAGGGTGAAGTGTTGGCGATCAAAACCCAACTGCATTGCGCAAGCTGCTTTAGAGGTCGTGAGATGAGTAAAAACAGGTACCCCCGATTACTAGGCTTTTTGCCGCTGCTCGGCATGCTGTTAATGCTGGGAGGCTGCAAGTGGACCTTGATGGACCCAAAAGGACAGATCGGTCTGGATCAACGAAACCTGATCATCACCGCTACTCTGCTGATGCTGCTGGTCGTGGTTCCTGTGATCATCATGACCTTCGCCTTCGCCTGGAAATACCGCGCGTCGAACACCAGCGCCACCTACGCGCCCAAGTGGTCGCACTCCACCAAGATTGAAGTCGCGGTGTGGCTGGTACCGGTCCTCATCATCATCGCCCTGGGTTACATCACCTATAAGTCGACCCACGAGCTGGACCCCTACCGTCCGCTGGAATCCGACGTCAAGCCGATCAACATCGAAGTGGTCGCGCTGGACTGGAAATGGCTGTTCATCTACCCGGACCAGGGTATCGCCACGGTCAACGAGATCAAGTTCCCAGAGAACACCCCGCTTAACTTCCGGATCACCTCCGACGCCGTGATGAACTCGTTCTTCATCCCGGCCCTGGGCGGTCAGATCTACGCGATGGCAGGCATGCAGACTCGCCTGCACCTGATCGCCAACGAAAAAGCTGAAATGGAAGGCATCTCCGCCAACTACAGCGGCGCTGGCTTCACCGGCATGAAATTCAAAGCGATCTCGACGAGCCAGGACGATTTCAACGCCTGGGTAGCCGAAGTCAAGGCCGCACCTAAACAGCTTGATCAAGCTGAATACGATGCCCTGACCAAACCAAGCCAGAACAACCCAGTCGCCCTGTACTCCGCGTACGAGCCGAACCTGTTTCAGAAAATCGTCGACAAGTACGAAGGTATGAAGCCAGGCAAGCCGGTCAAGCACGAGAAGAAAGAAGTGGCCGCGGTTGAAGGTTCTGAAACGGGCGCGCATTCAACTGCTGGGGCAGAGGAGTAAACGATGTTTGGTAAATTAAGTTGGGATGCGGTCCCGTTCCACGAGCCGATCGTAATGGTGACTATCGCCATGATCGCGCTGGGTGGTCTGGCGCTCGTAGCAGGTATCACCTATTTCAAGAAATGGTCCTACCTGTGGACCGAGTGGCTGACGTCGGTCGACCACAAGAAAATCGGCGTCATGTACGTCATCGTTGCCATGGTCATGCTGCTGCGTGGTTTTGCCGACGCCATCATGATGCGTACCCAGTTGGCCATGGCCACCGAGGGTTCGCCTGGCTACCTGCCTCCTGAACACTATGACCAGATCTTCACCGCCCACGGTGTGATCATGATCATCTTCATGGCGATGCCATTCTTCACCGGCTTGATGAACCTTGCCTTGCCGCTGCAGATCGGTGCCCGTGACGTTGCCTACCCGTTCCTGAACTCCCTGAGCTTCTGGCTGCTGGTTTCCGGCGTTGTGCTGATCAACGTTTCCCTGGGCGTCGGCGAATTCGCCAAGACCGGCTGGGTTGCGTATCCGCCATTGTCGGGCCTGCAATACAGTCCGGGCGTGGGTGTGGACTACTACATCTGGGCGCTACAGCTATCAGGGCTCGGGACGACGCTGACGGGGGTCAACTTCCTGGCCACCGTCCTGAAAATGCGCGCCCCTGGCATGAAACTGATGGACATGCCGATCTTCACCTGGACCTGCACCTGGGCAAACGTCCTGATCGTGGCTTCGTTCCCGATCCTGGCCGCTACCATGGCGTTGCTGTCGCTTGACCGTTATCTGGATTTCCACATTTTCACCAACGAACTTGGTGGCAATCCAATGATGTACGTGAACCTGTTCTGGGCATGGGGTCACCCTGAGGTGTACATCCTGATCTTGCCAGCGTTCGGTATCTTCTCCGAAGTGATCTCGACCTTTACCGGCAAGCGCCTGTTCGGTCACCACTCGATGATCTACGCATCGGGCGCCATCTCCGTACTGGGCTTCATGGTTTGGCTGCACCACTTCTTCACCATGGGTTCGGGTGCCAGCGTCAACGCCTTCTTCGGCCTGGCGACGATGCTGATTTCCATCCCGACGGGGGTGAAGCTGTTCAACTGGCTGTTCACCATCTACCACGGTCGTCTGCGCTTCACCAGCCATGTGCTGTGGACCCTGGGCTTCATGGTGACCTTCGCCATCGGCGGCATGACCGGCGTACTGCTGGCCGTTCCGGGTGCTGACTTCGTGCTGCACAACAGCCTGTTCGTGATCGCGCACTTCCATAACGTGATCATCGGTGGTGCTGTATTCGGTTACATCGCAGGTTTCGCGTTCTACTTCCCGAAAGCGTTCGGCTTCAAACTGCACGAAGGCTGGGGCAAGGCTGCATTCTGGTTCTGGATCTCGGGCTTCTTCGTCGCGTTCATGCCGCTCTATGCACTGGGCTTCATGGGCATGACCCGTCGTCTGAACGCCACGACCAACCCTGAGTGGGTACCGTACCTGTACGTTGCCATGTTCGGTGCGGTGATGATCGCGGTAGGTATCGCCTGCCAGCTGATCCAGCTGTACGTGAGTATCCGTGACCGCAAGCAGAACGCCTGCGACTCCGGCGACCCATGGAATGGCCACACCCTGGAATGGTCGACTTCGTCGCCACCGCCGTTCTACAACTTCGCCGTGATCCCGACTGCGAACACCGTCGATGCGTTCACCGAAGCCAAGGAAGACGGTACTGCGTACCAGAAGCCGAAGCACTACGAACCGATCCACATGCCAAACAACACCGCCACTGGCGTGGTGATGGGCGGCCTGCTGACCGTATTCGGTTTCGCGATGATCTGGCACATCTGGTGGCTGGCAATCGTGAGCCTGGTGGGCACTATCGGTTACTTCATCATTCACGCTGCCCGTGATGATCAAGGCTACATGGTGCCGGTCGAAACGATCGAGCGCATCGAAGCCGAGCAGCACGCTCGCCTGGTAGCCGAGAAGAAGATTCCGGCCAACCGTGTAGAAACCTCGTTGGAACAGGCTTAAACCATGTCGAACTTAGTGACCAATGCTGGACACGCCCATGTCGATGACCATGGGCACGATGACCATCACCACGACTCGGGGCCAATGACCGTTTTCGGTTTCTGGCTCTACCTGATGACCGACTGCATCCTGTTTGCGTCGATCTTCGCGGTGTACGCGGTACTGGTAAACAACGTAGCGGGTGGCCCGTCGGGCCACGACATCTTCGAACTGCCTTACGTGCTCGGCGAAACCGCCTTGCTGTTGTTCAGTTCGATCACTTACGGCTTCGCCATGTTGGCCTTCTACAAAGGCAACAAGAAAGGCGTTCTGAGCTGGTTGGCACTGACCTTCCTGTTCGGCTTGGGCTTCATCGGCATGGAGATCAACGAGTTCCACCTGCTGATCTCCGAAGGCTATGGCCCGCACCGTAGCGGCTTCCTGTCGGCGTTCTTCACGCTGGTAGGCACCCACGGTCTGCACGTTTCGGCTGGCCTGCTGTGGATGGCGGTGATGATGTATCAGGTCAATAAGCACGGCCTGACCAACACCAACAAGACTCGCCTGACCTGCCTGAGCCTGTTCTGGCACTTCCTGGACGTGGTCTGGATCTGCGTATTCACCGTCGTTTACTTGATGGGGACTCTGTAATGGCTAATGCACACTCCCATGACCATGACAGCCATGATGCAAGCCACGGCAGCGTTAAGTCCTACGCTATCGGCTTCATCCTGTCGGTCATCCTGACGCTCATCCCGTTTGGTCTGGTGATGTACCCGACCCTGCCAAAGTCGATCACCTTGATGATCGTGCTGGCATTCGCGGTGATTCAGGTTCTGGTTCACCTGGTGTACTTCCTGCACCTGGATCGTTCCAAGGAACAGCGCGATAACGTGGTTGCCTTCGTGTTCGCAGGGATCGTAATCGTGCTGCTGGTTGGTCTGTCGATATGGATCATGTTCAGCATCCACACCTACATGATGGCGAAGTGAGGTAAGACCCGATGTCGCTTAAGCACTTTATCCAAATCACCAAACCGGGGATCATTTTCGGTAACGTGCTTTCTGTGGCAGGCGGCTTCTTCCTGGCCTCCAAGGGACATGTCGATCTGGCCATTTTCCTGGCCGCGATGATCGGCACGTCCCTGGTGGTAGCTTCCGGTTGCGTGTTCAACAACTGCATCGACCGCGACATCGACTTCAAGATGGAGCGCACCAAGAATCGGGTGCTGGTCCAGGGGCTCATCTCCCTGAAGCTGGCGCTGATCTACGCGACCGTCCTGGGCGTTGCCGGTGTGGCGTTGTTGTACCAGGTGGCCAACCCGCTGGCGGCGCTGTTTGCCGTGATCGGCTTTGTCATCTACGTCGGCCTCTACAGCCTGTACCTCAAGCGCAAGTCGGTTCACGGCACGCTGGTGGGCAGTCTGTCGGGGGCGATGCCGCCGGTGATTGGTTACGTGGCCGTGACCAATAGCTTCGACATGGCCGCGCTGACGCTACTGGTGATGTTCAGCCTGTGGCAGATGCCGCACTCTTATGCCATTGCGATCTTCCGCTTCAATGACTACCTGGCTGCCTCGATTCCGGTTCTGCCGGTCAAGCGTGGTATCCGCGTGGCCAAGAAACACATCCTGCTCTACATCCTGGCCTTCCTCGTGGCGACCTTGATGTTGACCTTCAGTGGCTACGCCGGCATGAGCTACCTCGCCGTTGCCGCCGCCATGGGCATGTACTGGCTGTACATGGCCTGGACCGGCTACAAGGCGGTGGACGACACCGTCTGGGCGCGCAAGCTGTTCGTGTTCTCGATCTTCACCATCACCGCGCTGAGCGTGATGATGTCGGTGGATTTCCAGGTGCCCAAGGAGCTGTTGCTGACCTACGCACACTGAGTGATGACGCAGTGAAAGAGCCCCGCCTTCGAGAGAAGCGCGGGGCTTTTTCTTGGGCACGGGTTAAATCCGTCGAGGTTTTTCTCGTCATACCCCTCTGTACGCGCTGTGCGAATCCATCACTCGGCTCAAGGAGCAGTCACCATGGTCAGCGTAAGTCGTCGTTCTCTGCTTGCCCTGGGCGCAGCCCTGCCGTTGCTCGGCCGCCTGGACCTGGCCGTGGCCGGCCCGGCGCCGGCCACCCCGGACAAAGTGCGCCTGAACTACAACGAAAGCCCCTATGGCCCGTCCGCCACCGCGCGCGAGGCGATGCAGCGCGGCATTGCCACGGCCGGCCTCTACCCTTACGGACACATGTACGCCCTGGCCGCGCAGTTTGCTCGTCTGCAAGGAATCGATGAAGATCAGGTCGCCGTGTTTTCCGGCTCGATGGCCGCCCTGCGCTATGCGGTGCTGGCGTTCACCAGCCAGACCCGAGGCCTGGTGATGGGCACGCCGTCCTATGAAGTGCCGCGCCAGGCGGCCGAAGCCTGGAAGGCACCGGTACAGGAAGTGAACCTCACCGCCGAACACGCCCACGACGTGCCGGCGATGCTCGCTGCCGATCCCCAGGCCGGCATGCTCTACCTCTGCAACCCCAACAACCCCACCGGCACCCTGACCCCAACCGAGGCCCTCCGCGAGGCACTGGCAAACAAACCCAAGGGCAGCGTGTTGGTGGTGGACGAGGCCTATATCGATTTCTCCGACGCACCCAGCTGCGTGAGTTGGGTCAAGGCGCATGACGACCTGCTGGTGCTGCGTACCTTTTCGAAAATCTACGGCATGGCCGGCGCCCGTGTAGGCCTGGCGATCGGTCACCCGGCACTGCTGGAGCGCCTGGCGGTGTTCGGTGGTGACAACGTGCCCGCCGGCCCCAGCCTGCTCGCCGCCCGCGCGAGTCTCGACGACGTCAAACTGCTGCCCCAGCGCAAGGCGCTCAATGCCAAGGCGCGCGACGAGACCATCGCCTGGCTGCAGGCTCGCGGTTTCACCTGCACGCGGTCCCACAGCAACTGCTTCATGATCGACGTGAAACGCCCTGCCGAAGAGGTCATCGAGCAACTGGCGGCCCAGGGCGTGCTGGTCGGGCGGGTGTGGAAAAACTGGCCGCAGTGGGTACGCGTCACCGTGGGCAGTGCGCAGCAAATGCAGCGGTTCCGCGAAGTGTTCGCGTCGCAGGTGGCTTGATTCGACGGATTGCGTTGCCCCATGGTCGCCCCGCCATGGGAAGCACTGGACAAGGTCTGTAGGGCGTGTTTCATTCTCGTTGTTGCGTAAGGATATTTCCTACGGTGTGAGTCGGCTCCGGGCGGGGCGCTTTGGGATTGATGTGGTCCCGGCAGAACGCTAGCCTCACCCGTAGTCACTCATCAGGGACGAGATTCATGCGAAGCAATGGCCAACCCGACAACACCTCCCCACTTCAGCCCGCCGACGTGCGTCAATTGCTCGATGCGGAGCTGACCCGACGCGGCCTGGGGCACTTCGAGGTCTACCAGTGCGGGCCGACGCTGGACGAGGCCGAGATCATCACCAATTATCCCGATGCCCTGGACCGTGCCGACTCGGCCGACGACTTCTACCAGCGCGGCCAGTTGCTCTCTTTGTCCAAGGGGCGGGTCAAACCGTTTTTCTGGAGCGACGAAAACCTGCTGGCCCCTGCCGAGCAAGCCGTGCCGGTCCCTGGCCCTTGCGCACCGGTGGAGGAGGGCGCGAGTTTCATCGTGCACGGCAACCGTGGGTTCTACTCCATCCTCAACCTGTGCAGCTTCGGCGAAGGCCAGCAGTTTCGCGACACCGTGCTGGCGAACAAGAGCGAGCTGCAAATGTTGCTGGTTTCGGTCTACGACGAAGCGCTGGAGAACTGTGCGCCTCCTGCGTCCCAGCAAAGCGTGCTGACCCCGCGCGAAACCGAAGTGCTGTCATGGACCAGCCTGGGCAAAACATATAACGAGATCGCGCTGTTGACCTCCATGAGCCCGCGCACGGTCAAGTTCCACATGAAAAACGTCTTCGACAAACTGGACGTTACCAACGGCAAATCCGCCATTCGCAAGGCCCTGCAACTGGGCTATATCCGCGAACAAGCCTGATCCCTTCCGTTTGACCCAACGCCCGCCTGCGCCCTTGCGCAGGCGGGCGTTCGCGTGTGCGCGTCACGCTGGCCTACCTGTCTAAAAGGGCAGCTTGTTAGCGATAGGGCGGTGCTTTAGCTTTTTTTGCAGCCGATGAGTTTAGCTCAGGCCAAAAAAACGTTAGCCGCAACCCCCAAAAAAATGCCCGGACCGGCAATGAGCCTTTTGTCCGGGCGGGGTGTTGCAGCGTGCCGCTTAATTATGGAGTGATTATGCTGGTCGATCAGAACAAAGCACCTGTTGGCGAATACGCCGCGGGCATTTCCCGGGAGACCTTCGGGATGCTCAAACACCTGTGCAAAAAAGACAACTATCACTGGGCTATCGCGCTGGGCAAGGACTACGCAATCATCGCCTTTGCCATCTACCTCTCGCTGGGGATCAGCTATTGGTTCTACCCGGTTTCACTGTTTTTGATTGGCACCACGCAGCGTGCCCTGGCCAATGTGTTGCACGAATCGGCCCACAAGCTGTTGGCGCAGAACCGCTTTATCAACTGGGTCTCCGGTACCTTTCTGTCCGGTTACCTGATCTTCCACCTGCACCAGTCCTATAGCAATTCGCACATCAAGAACCACCATGTGCACCTGGGCCACCCGGAAAAAGACCCCGACTACAACTTCCACCTCAAGTGCGGTCTGTACGACGTTCGGCAGAGTGAGCGCGAGTTCTTCCTGAAAAACGTGCTGCTGGCACTGTCCGGCTACCGCACCGTGCAATACATCCGTTACATCATCAAGGACCGCGTCAAAGCCCAGGGTTCGGACAGGATCATCCGCAACGAACGCCTCATGCTCTGGACCTACTGGGCGGTGATCTTCGCTGTCGCTGTCGCATTCGGCGTGGTCACTGAACTGCTGCTGTTCTGGCTGGTGCCGCTGTTCACCACCGCCGTGGCGGTGGGCTGGATCATCGAGCTGGCCGAACACTACCCGCTGCCGGCCGCCGAGACCGAGAAGCTGCTGCTGACCCGCAACCGCAAAGGCAACGCGCTGGAGAACTTCTTCTTCGGCCGCCATGACGACAACTACCACCTGGTGCACCACCTGCACCCGGCCATTCCCCACTGGAACATGCGCAAGGCCCATGAGCTGCTGATGTCGCACCCCGAGTACGCCCGTTGGGACAACCTCTGGGCCGGGATCTTCACCCGTGACCGTCAGAGCCGCCACAAGGAAACCATGCTCAGCTACGCCGCCAAGTTCCGCGCGCACAAGCTCGCCAACCACGCCGACGACTCGAGTTTCGCCCGGCGTATGCTCAACCAGGCCTACGGGGTTTAAGCCATGACCGACATCGATAACAGCCTGCTGGCGACCCTGGCCCTGAAAAAACTCGCGGCCAACAAGACCTACCGCGACCTGTTTCTGGCCAGCGACACCCTGCGCGATTTCCTGCGTCCGGCGGCCCTGCGCTACATCATTTCCGAAGACCGCCTGGAGATGCTCGACAAACTGGCCGCTCTGCAAGGCAAGGGCTACCGCACGGGCGTCGAATACGTCGGCGAAGAGGCCACCACCCTGGCCGAAGTCACCACGGCCACTGAGGAATACCTCAAGCTGATCGACCTGATGGCGCTGCACCCCACGCTGGCCGAACCGCCGCAATTGGGCTTCGACCTGTCCAACGTCGGCACCATTATTTCCCGTGATCTGGCGATCGAGAACTGCTCGAAAATCCTTACCCATGCCGCCGACAAGGATGTCGGCGTGATCCTCAGCATGGAACGTTCGCAATGGACCGACTCGATCCTGGACATCTTCCTGCACCTGAGCGCGCGCTTTCCCAACCTGGGCATCACCCTTCAGGCGCAGCTCAACCGTACCCCGGATGACCTCGGCGCCATCCTTGAGACCGGCTGCAAGGTGCGCCTGGTCAAGGGCGTCTATGCCGAGCCGGCAGCCATTGCCTTGCCCCGTGGCGCGCAACTGAACGAGCGATATCTCGGGCTGCTGGACCGCATCAACGGCGCCAGCCCGCGCTACGCCTTCGCCACCCAGGACCCACTGCTGGTCGAGGAGATTCTCGCCAGTGGCATCGCCCACCGTGGCGAGCTGGAGATGCTCCACGGCGTGCGCCCCGAGCTGATCAAGGCGGTCAAGGACCAGGGCAAGGTCAAGACGCGCGTCTCCGCGGTCTACGGCACCAAATGGTACCTGCACTTGCTGCATCGCGTGGCCGAGTTCCCGCAGAACATTTTCCTGGCGCTGGACGACGTGGCGTCGCCACGACCTTCCGAAACCGCCACTTTTTACTGAAGAGGACATCCTCATGAAGCCGTACGTTGCCCTGGTTGACGTCTACTCGAGCGGTAACTTCCTGCCGCAATTCTTTCGCGAGGCCGGTGTGGGGCTGATTCATGTGCAAAGCACGCCCGAGCTGATGCCCAGCATGCTCGGACCGAATCTGGCCGAGTTCGAACACAACCTGATTTTCAACGGCAGCGCCGATGCGGTCGTGCGCCGCCTGCGCGATTTCAACGTAGTCGCGGTGATCGCCGGCCAGGAGCCGGGCGTGCCGTTCGCCGACTACTTGAGCGAGCAGCTGCAACTGCCGACCTCCAACGGCAGCGCCGGCTCCCGGGCCCGTCGCGACAAGTTCGAGATGATCAATAAGGTCGCTGCCGCCGGCCTGCTGACCGCGCGGCAGATCAAGTCCGCCGACCCTGCCGAACTGCTGGCGTGGGTGGAGGCCGGGCAAGTGTTTCCGTGTGTGATCAAGCCGCTGAGTTCGGCGTCGACCGATGGGGTTTCGATCTGCCACACCCTCGACGATGTGAAGCGAGCCTGCACCGAAGTGGTGTCCAACCTGGACATCTTCGGGCTGGCCAACACTGAAATTCTCTGCCAGTCGTACCTCAAGGGCCCGGAATACATCGTCGACACCGTCAGCCGCGACGGGCAGACCTACGTGTGCGGTATCTGGCGCTACGTGAAGCGTGAAATCAGCGGCGGCAAGAACATCTATGACCGCGACGTGCTGATCGCCTCAGACAGCCCCGAAGCCAATGCGCTGGTGCACTACATCGTGCAGGTGCTCAAGGCGCTGGGCATCGACAACGGCCCGGCCCACTCCGAAGTGATCCTCACCGAGGGCGGCCCTGCGCTGGTGGAAGTGGGCGCGCGCCTGAACGGCAACATGGAGCCCAACTTCCACGACATCAGCCTGGGCGCCAACCAGGCGCAACTGACGTACCTGGCCTATTGCGACGGTGAAACCTTCAAGGCCCGTTATGCCGGCAAGCGTTATCGCAAGCTCAAGGAAGCGTGCGTGATCAACACCGACACCACGCTGCAAGGCGAGGTGACGGGCTTCAACGAAGCGGCCATCCACCTTATCGAAGCATTGCCATCGGTGCACAAGCTGAGCGTGAAGTACAAGGCCGGCAAGCTGATGAAGAAGACCGTGGACCTGCTCAGCAGCCCGCTGCGGGTGTTCCTGTTGTCGGAGAACCAGCGTGAAATCGACCAGGACTATGAACAGATCCGTCAGTACAAAGACAACGTCTATGTGATCCGCTGATGGGTACTTATCGCGCGTTACGCGGGCTCAACGCTCGGCTGCAGTCGCTGTTCCTGATCACCCTGGTGTTCCGCATGGGCACCATGGCGTTTCCCTTCTACGCGGCGTACCTGATTCACCAGCACGCCGTGTCGGCGGGCACCGCCGGCTTGCTGGTGGGAGTGTATGGCGCGGGTGCGCTGTTCGTGGACCTGATCATCGGCGCAGTGATCAAGCGCTTCACCGCCAGCCGGGTGATCCTCGGCTCGCTGTTGCTCAACGCCGTGCTCCTGCTGGTGATCCCGTCGGTGGATAACACCGCCGCGCTGTTCGTGTTGTCGTTCCTCTGGGGCGGCTGCTACGAGGCGTTCACCCCGGCGACGTTCTCCGAGACGGTAACCCACAGCAGCAGCGAGACACGCAAAGTGGCGTTCTCGTGCAACCGTCTGGCGATCAATATCGGCATGGCGATCGGGCCACTGTTGGGCAGCCTGATTTTCCTGAGCAATGCCGACGCGGTGTTCTACCTCAATGCCGGGTTGTCCTTGGTGGCGTTCGCGGCGTGCCTGTGGTTCGGGCGTGCGGTGCCGGCGGTCGCAGGGCAGGGCGCGGCCGTGGTGGGCAAGGGCAACGGCTTGCCCGAGACCGCACCGTTCGAGCGCTCGCGCTTGCTGGTGATCCTGCTGGCCGCCTTGCCGGTGCATGTGGCCTACGCGCTGCCGCCGACGTTTCTGTCGGCCTACATCATCAATTACACCGAGCTGCCGGCGTATTACGTCGGCGTCATCTTTTTCATCAATGCGCTGCTGGTGATCCTCTTCGAAGTGCCGATCAACCAGCGCATGGCGCACCTGTCGAGCAGCCGCTCGCTGGTGGCGGGCTTCCTGGTGGCGGGCGTCGGGTTCTTCCTGATGGGCTTCAGCCACCTTGGCGCGCTGTTGCTGGTGGCCACCGTGTTGTGGAGCCTGGGCGAGATGATCGTGTTTCCGGGCATTACCCACTACGTCAGCAGTATCTCCAGCCGCCACACCGTGGACCGCAACCTCGGCTACTACTCGGCGGGGGTCAATATCGGGGTGATGATCACACCGTCGCTGGCCTTCATGCTGGTGTCACGGCCTGAACTGCCCTCGCCCTGGCTGCTGGCCGGTACCGTGCTGTTGCTGTTCGCCGTGGCGGTGGGGGTGATGAAAAGCTCGACTCTTTTGTGGAACAAGGAAGCCTGAGATGAACCTTGTGCATTTGAACACCGCCGGCGCGGGCCTGATGTCCCCGGCGACTCTGGACGCCATGCAGCGTTTCACCGCCAGTGAGGCGCGTATCGGCAGCTACGAGACTGAACTGGCCTACGACACGTTGCTCAATGTCGACCTGTACCGTGTCGCTGCCGGGCTGCTGAATGCGCAGCCGTCGGACATCGCGTTCTTCAGCAGTGCCACCGAAGCCTGGACCAGCATCCTTGGCAAGCTGGAGTTTCCAAGGGGCGCGCGGGTGTGGGTGTCGACGTCGGAATACGCGGCGAACCTGATCTTTTTCAATTACCTCAAGCAGTCGCGCGAGATTCGCGTCGAAGTGATCCCCACCACGCCGACCAGCCCCCTGGACCTGGATTGGGTGCGCCGCCACCTGGATGACGAGGTGTTTCTGGTCAGCGTGTCGCACCTGCCGTCGTGCTGCGGGGTGATCAACCCGGTGCAAGCGTTGGGCGCGCTGCTCAAGGACTCCGGCGCGCTGTATGTGGTGGATGCCTGCCAGTCCCTGGGGCAATTGCCGCTTAACGTGCGGGATATCCACTGTGACCTGCTGACCGGCGCCGGTCGCAAGTTTCTCTGCGGTCCGCGTGGCAGCGGCATTGCTTATGTCTCGCCGCGCTTGCTCAACCGGCTGCGATTGAATTTCGCCGACCTGCACGCAGCCAGCACCGACGGTCAGGTCAACCGGGTGGAGGTAGCGGGGGCGCGGGTATTGGAGATTGCCGAGAAGAGTTTTTCGGCGTTGGTGGGGTTGCACACGGCATTGCAGGAGTTCGCGCAGGTGGAGGCCGAGGTGAACACCGAGCCCTATGCCCTGCTGGTGCAGGAGCTCTGGCGCATGCCCCGGTTGCAACTGATGTGCGACCAGTTTCGGCAAACCGGGATTGCCTCGTTCGTACCGCGCAACCTGGCGGCCAAGGCGTTTGTCGGCCAGGCCCGCGAGTTGGGCCTCAACCTGTGGGCGGGCACCGCCGCCCATACGCCGTTATTGCTCAAGGACCTGGGCGCGACACATTTCGTGCGCGCTTCGGTGGGTCGGCACGTGACGCTACAGCAGGTGGAGCAGGCCGTGAGCATCCTGCGCACGTTGTAGCGTCAACAGGTTACTGAGCGGCGATGGCGTAACCGTCAAAGGCGCTTTGCTGTTGCAGGGCGGTGATGATGCTCTTGCGGGTGACCGGCTGCTCCACGCCACTGTTGTCGACGAAGGTTTCGCTTTCCAGCTCGGCGTCGTTGCCTTCACCCACGAACGCGAAGCCGAGGAACTCGAAGGCTTCGCGGTCGACGCTGGGCTTGGAGCGTGGCGTGCGCAGCGGCAGGGTGACGCTGATGCCATCCTTGCTGATCACGAACACTTCGGTGTCTTTCTTGGCCCGTGCGGCCTTGCTCTTGCCGGCGCTCGGGTTGCTGATGGCCAGGTGGCTCTGGTTCAGCACCTTGAGGGCCAGGCCGTAGACCAGTTCCTGAAATGCCGGGTCGTCCTTGAAGCTGGACAGGATGCGGCTGATCGAGAACTGGCTGCTGAGGTTTTCCAGGGCGGCGTTGTCGGCGGCTTCGGCGTCCTTCAATTGCTTGAGCTGGCCCATCAGCTCGTAGGCCTTGTCGTCATCGAAGGCGTCATGGGCCTGGCGAATGGCCGCGCGCAGTTCGCGGATCTGGTCGCTTTCTTTGGAGGTGTGAAAGGCGTCCAGCACCATCTCACTGATGATCTTGGCCGCAGGCACATGCTGTGAAAGATTGATGGCGTTTTCGTATTGGGCCTTGGATTGCAAGGTGACCACGAGGGCTTCGGCGGATTCTTCGGTGTACGAATCGGACATTGAAATTTCACTACTTCAGTAAACGGAAAAAAGTGTCGGGCATTTTCAGGGGGGAGGGGAGTCAGGTCAAGGCAGCCGGCTGTCAGTAGTGATAGCGGCACATCAGGATTTGCACCTCATCGTCTTCGATTCCATACACAAGGCGATGCTCGGCAGTGATTCGTCGTGACCAGAAACCACTCAGGTTGTGTTTGAGGGGTTCGGGCTTGCCAACGCCGTCAAACGGATCTCTTTGGATAGCCTTGATCAGCAGGTTTATTCGCTTGAGCCCTGCTTTGTCGTTTTGTTGAAACCAGAGATAGTCGTCCCATCCCTCGGGGGTAAACAGAATTTTCATTCTTCTATCAACCGCCTTGGTTTGGCTTTACCGCCTCGCAAACTGTTGATCGAGTTGATGAGGCGCTCGGCATTTTTAGGCGAGCGCAACAGATAAGCCGTCTCTTCGAGCGCATTGAATTCTGATAGGGAAATCATCACTACGGGTTCGCCTTTTTGTCGGGTCAGCAGCAGCGGGATGTGATCTTCGTTTACCCGATCCATCGTGTCGGATAGATGAGCGCGGGCTTTGGTGTAGTTGATGGTTTCCATAATCATGTCCTAGGTTGATGAGCGGAACGTACAGAAATAAGTACATGTTCTCAAGCGGCATCTTATCAACGGTCAAGTGCTCTGCTCGATCAGCCATTCGGTTCTGACTTGCAAGTCCACGGCAGTCGCCCTGTTGATGCCCGTTGTTAACTCAATTGCCTGAGGCACGCCTCAAGCCGATCCAACCCCTCTTCCAGCACCGCCAGCTCAATGGTCAGTGGCGCCAGCAGGCGGATGATGTGCCGCGACTTGCCGCTGGGCATCAGCAGCAACCCCGCGTCCCGTGCCAGGCTGAGCAGCTGGCTGAGTTGCCGGGGCGCGGGGCTGCCGTCGGCGTGGGCCAGTTCGATGCCGCGCATGGCACCGACACCGGTAAGACGACCCAGGTAGGGCGACAGCCTTTGCGCATGCCATTGTTCATAGCGGCTGACGATGGCTTCTTCCTGCTGCGAGCCCCAGGCGCTCAGGTGCTCGTCGGTCATTGCATCGAGGGTGGCCAGCGCCGCCGCGCACGCGATGGGGTTGCCCGAGTAGGTGCCACCCAGGCCGCCCTTGGGCAGGTTGTCGAGCAACGTCTTGCGGCCCACCACGGCGCCCAGTGGCACGCCGCCGGCAATGCTTTTGCCGAGCAGGAGCAGGTCCGGCTCGATGCCCAGGCGCGAGAAGGCGAAACGCGCGCCGGTGCGACCGAACCCCGACTGGATTTCATCGGCGATCAACAGGATGTTTTTCTCGTCGCAGAAGCGCCGCAGGGCCTGGGCGAACTCGACGTCCAGGGCCAGGAAACCGCCTTCGCCCTGCACCGGCTCGATGATGAAACAGGCTACATCGTCGACATCCAGTTCCACGCTGAACAGGCGGTCCATGGCCTTGAGCGCTTCAGCGCAGGTCACGCCGTTGTCGGCGCTGGGGTAGGGCAGGTGGTACACCGGGCCGGGCAGTACGCCGACTTTTTGCTTGTAGGGAGCGACCTTGCCATTGAGGTTGAGGGTGGCCAGGGTGCGGCCGTGGAAGGCGCCGTCGAAGGCGATCACCGCCGTACGGCCCGTAGCGCCGCGCACGATCTTCAAGGCGTTTTCCGCCGCTTCCGCCCCGCTGTTGGTGAGCATGCCGCTGACCGGGTAGCTCACCGGAATGAACCCCGTCAGGCGATCCATCAGTTCGAGGTAGGGCGCATGGGGCACAGCGTTGAAGGCGTAGTGGGTCAGACGGGTGGCTTGTTCGCGAATCGCCTCCACGACGCCCGGGTGACAATGCCCGAGGTTGAGCACCCCAATGCCGCCGACAAAGTCGATGTAGCGCTTGCCCGCCGTGTCCCAGACTTCGGCGTTCTTGCCGTGGCTGAGGCTGATGGGGTGAACGATGGAAATCGACTGGCTGATGGTTTCGCGGCTCATGACTCTCGGACTCGGCAAGGGCGGGCTTCTTTTTATCTAAGCCGGGCGCCTGCCCTTGCCGCAAACGAAATAAAGTCGCCGGGTCATGACTGAAAGTCGGGATGTGCCTTCACATAGTCGACCATCCACTTCAGGAAAGCCTTCACCTTGGGGATGTCGCCGGCATGCTCGGCATGGGCGATGAAGTGCGCACCGGCGCTGGGCATCGCGTAGTCCCAGGGGATCGTCAAACTGCCCGCGGCCAGTTCTTCGGCCACCAGGTATTGCGGCACCAGCGCCACGCCGTATCCCGATTGCGCGGCGCGAATGCACATGTAGAACGTGTCGAAGCGCGGCCCGTGGTAGCTGTTCTGCGAATGCAGGCCCTGCTCCAGGAACCATTCATGCCAGGCCTCCGGGCGTGAAGTGCATTGCAACAGGGTGTGATGGGACGAGGCGTCGCTGCCCGGCGCGACAAAACCCGGCGCGCACACCGGTACCACGGCTTCGCGAAACAGCTCGATGCACGTCGCACCCGGCCACGCACCCTGGCCAAAGAAAAACGCAATATCGGCCTTGGCTTGCAGTACGTCGAAGGGCTCCAGCTCGTTGCGCACGTCCAGGTGAATGGTCGGGTGCCGGGCGGCGAAGTCCTTGAGCTTGGGCACCAGCCAGCGATCACCGAAGGTGGGTTGGGTGGCGATGCGCAGCACTTCGGTCTCGCCGCCGTAGGTGAGGATATAGCGGCTGGAGATATCCACCTGATTGAGGATCTTGCGCACTTCGGCCAGGTACAGCGCGCCGGCCGGCGACAGGTACAGGCGCTGGCGCACCCGTTCGAACAGGTTGTGGCAGAGCATTTCTTCCAACTGGGCCACCTGCTTGCTCACCGCGCTCTGGGTGAGGTGCAGCTCTTCGGCGGCGCGGGTGAAACTCAGGTGGCGGGCGGCGGCTTCGAAGCACTGCAAGGCCGTCATCGAAGGGGTCAAGCGTTTTGAAATCATGCAGTTCATTCCAAATCGGAAGGAGCCTTTGCCTAAAGGTCGTTTGTGGCAGCGGTGTAAAGCCGTCGATACTGCCCGCCAGCACTATAAACCGGCGCGGGCTGTGCAGCGCCGAATAATAAAGTTCGCAGGGAGTGCCTCGCATGAAAAACCTCAAGACCACCTTGGCCGCCATTATCGCCGCCGCAACCCTGGGCCTGGCTGCCGGCGCCCAGGCGGGTACAACGTTGGACGCCATCCAGAAAAAGGGTTTCATCCAGTGCGGCGTCAGCGACGGTCTGCCGGGCTTCGGCGTGCCGGACAGCAAGGGCAAGATGATCGGTATCGATGTGGACGTGTGCCATGCCGTCGCCGCTGCCGTGTTCGGCGATGCCTCGAAGGTCAAGTTCAGTCAGTTGACCGCCAAGGAGCGTTTCACTGCGCTGCAATCGGGCGAGGTCGACGTGATATCCCGCAACACCACCTGGACCAGCTCCCGCGATGCGGGCATGGGCCTGGTGTTCACCGGCGTGACCTATTACGACGGTATCGGCTTTCTGGTGAACACCAAATTGGGTGTCACGGCGGCCAAACAACTGGACGGCGGCACCGTGTGCCTGCAGGCCGGCACCACCACTGAACTTAATGTTTCTGATTACTTTCGCACCCACGGCATGAAGTACACGCCGATCACTTTCGACACTGCCGATGAAAGCGCCAAGGGCCTGGAGTCGGGGCGCTGCGATGTGCTGACCACCGACCAATCAGGCCTCTACGCGCAACGCATCAAGATGGCCCACCCCGATGAGTTTGTGGTGCTGCCGGAAGTCATCTCCAAGGAGCCTTTGGGGCCGCTGGTGCGCAAGGGCGATGACGAGTGGTTCAGCATCGTCAAGTGGACCCTGTTCGCGATGATCAACGCCGAGGAGATGGGCATTACCTCTCAGAACGTCGAAGAACAGGCCAGAACCACCAAGAACCCGGACATCGCGCGACTGTTGGGCGCCGACGGGGAATACGGCAAGGACCTCAAGCTGCGCAAGGACTGGGTAGTGCAGATCGTCAAGCAGGTGGGGAACTATGGCGAGGTCTTCGAGCGCAACATTGGCCAGGGCAGCGTGCTGAAGATCAAGCGCGGGCTCAATGCGTTGTGGAGCGATGGCGGCATCCAGTACGCGCCGCCGGTTCGATAAGCCTGCAGGCGTTACACGGACACGCTGTCCTTGCCCTTTGCCTTGGCGCGGTACAACGCCTGATCGGCGCGCGCCATCAGGTCGACGGGGGACTCTCCCGGACGGCGCTCGGCCACGCCCAGGCTCAGGGTCACCCGGAAATCGCTGGACACCGGGGTGTTCCTGACCTGTCGGCGAAGCGTCTCAGCCTGCGCGCGGGCGTCCTCCAGTGAACTGTCAGGCAGCACCACCATGAATTCATCGCCGCCCCAACGGGCCAGCAGGTCGTCGGGGCGCATGCGGCTTTCCAGGGCCTCTGCAACCCGTATCAGCGTCTGGTCACCGACGCTGTGGCCATAGCGGTCATTGATCGGTTTGAAATCATCGATGTCCATGGCGATCAGTGCCAGTGGCAAGCGAAAGCGCTCGGCTCGATCAGTGGCCTCCAGCAGAACCTTTTCCAGGCGATAGCGGTTGGCCACGCGCGTCAGGGCATCACGCTCGGCCAGGAAGCGGTTCTCGTCCAGTTGCAATTGCAGTTGCAGGTTGACCCGCGACAACTCGCGCGTGCGCTCGGCCACCAGCGCTTCCAGGGACTGATTGCGCTGTTCGAGCAGTTCGATGGAGTGCTTGCGTGCATGGATATCCCGGTGGGCGCCGACCATGCGCGCCACTGAGCCGTCGGCGTTGCGTGCAATGACGTAGCCACGGTCTTCGATCCACAGGTAGGTGCCATCTTTCTTGCGGCAGCGGTATTCGATTTGGTAATGGGGCGCGCGACGGTGGATGTAGTCATCGAACAGTGCCATGACCTGAGGATAGTCATCGGGATGGATCACGTTTTCCCAGGTGAACACGGTGTTGGCCAGGGCATGGCGGGGGTAGCCCAGCATTTCGTACCAGCCAGGGTTGCGGTAGACGAATCCGGTATTGGCGTTCCAGTCCCAGATGCCGTCGCTGACCAGCTCGAGGATGGTGTGCAGCATGTCGGCATTGAGATGAGCGCAGTCGTGGCTCAATGGCGGGGTATCGGGAATATCGTCCATTCGCATGCTCCTTGCGTGAGCGGGGCTCCAGCGCCTGTCAGTTTTAATGCCGATACTCCGTGGCTGGGGCTACTGTACAACGGGTGCAAGGCGATTGGGATAGGACATATGTGCTGTTGATCACTGCGGTGGCAGCATGCGGGTGCGGGGTTTGCCATTGGCGTTGTACTGATAAATGGTTTCAGGCTGGCCCTGTTCGTTGAAGAACACCTGGCCAATCCCCGCCGAATTCCACAACCGCTCGCCTGCCCGGGCATGTTCCGGCGTATACGGCACTACCTGCAAGGGGCGTCGGCGGGTGAAACGGTTGAGGGGCGAGCGGGGTGAGTAGAGCCAGCGGTTAAGGCGGTCGAACCAGTCCAGCAGGCGCGGCGGGAATTCGTTCTTGATGCCGCTGCTGGTGATCTGCCAGATTTTTGGGCCAGCGTTGCGATGGCGGACCAGCACTTCGTAGACGAACGAGTAGTGCACGTCACCGGAGAGGATCACGTAGTTGCCCGGTGTACGGGAGTGGCGAAAGATGTTGAGGATGACCTGGGCGGCGCCGCGATGGGCCATCCAGTTTTCGGCGTCCACCAGCAGCGGATGGCCGCACCAACTGAAGATTTTCTGCACGGTCTCGATCAGTTTCACGCCAAAGACCGGCGCAGGGGAAACGATGATGGCCGACGGGTGGTCAAGCAGTGCCTGTTGCAGTTCGCTCAAGGCTTCCCAGTCCAGCAGGCCGGAGGGTTGGTGCAAGGCGTGCTCGCTGCGCCAACGCCGGGTGCGGGTGTCGAGCACCACCAGGGCCGGGCGGGTGGGCAATACGTAGTGCCACTGCTGGAACTTCAGCAGGGCGTCGAGCAGATCATCCTGGGTGCTCGCGTCCAGATGGTTGTCGCAGGCCTGGGTGGTCAAGGCCAGTGTCTGGTCCAGCAACCCGTCGAACACCTCCGGCTGGTTGCCCCAGCCCTGGCACAAGAGATAAGCGAGCAAGGCGTTGCCGATGATGCGCTTGGAGAACGGGTGCCCGTAGGCGGTCTGCTCCCACTGGGCGCTGAGGTTCCAGTCGTCGGTGATGTCGTGGTCGTCGAAGATCATCAGTGTCGACAGGTGCGCGAATACCCGTGCGACCCCTGGCAGGCCCTCGCGAAAGTGATCGAGCTGCGCTTGCTCGCGGGCATAACGTTGTTGTGCTTCGGCACTCAATATCGGTGGCTGTGGGGCGATGAGGCTCCAGGGCACAGGCGACCACACCAGCAGGTACATCGCCAGCACTTCGGCGAAGGTCACCAGGTGGTTGTCCGCCGTGCTGCTGGTGAAGATAGGTTTTTTCACGCCACCGAAGAAGCGTTCACGCAGCGTCGCATTACTGGCCAGTGCCGGCAGCAGGTCGGCGCGCTGGTAGTAGCTGGCGCGATGGCCGTAGAGGCTGGCGCTGTCGCTGACCACGGCGCCGTCCAGGTATTCATCGAATAAACCCAGGCGTGTGATCAGCGCATGGATGGCGCGCAGCATGGGGCCGGCCACGTCGTCGGCGTACACCTGATCGCCGCTCATCATCAACAAGGCAGGGCGTTCGGACGGGCTACTGACTTCGGCCAGCAGGCGGTCGACGCACAGCAGGCCCTCGTCGGCACGGTGGTGGGGTTTGCGGCAGGAGCCGTGGACCAATTGGTGAAGGCGACTGTGGAGCACGAAACTCGGGCGCGGGGTGTTGGTGTAGAGCAGGTGCGGGGCCCATTCGGCGATGCCGGTGCCGTCGATGAGCAGGTCATATTCAAGGACTACGTCCTGGGGCAGGGCCTCGTCCAGCAACACATCGACCAGGTGAATGAACGCATGGCGTCCCACGGGGATAACGCGGCAGTGGTCGAGGTTGATCGACAGGAGCCTGGTCGGCAGATGCAGTTCGAGCGTCAGTTCCAGCGCCCGACTGCCCACCAGCCACAGCACCAGTCGCCGAGGTTCCAGACGTCGCAGCAAGGGGCCGGCCAATACGGCGGGGAGCGGGGCGGAGGACGGCATGCAGGCAGAGGTTCCCTGTTGGATTGAGCCGGCAAGGTTAGCGTGGCGAATGTGATCGTTTTGTTAAGCGCAAACGAGGGGCTGTGCACAGCCCTTCGTTTGTTGGGGGTTAAAGGACGTTGCCACGCCCCAGGGAGTCGATGCCTCCTGTGGTCCTGCCCCTGTTCCTTCCCGTGCCCCGGCCTCGGTCGTTGGCTTCTGCCCCCAGGTTATCGTCGCTCAGGAAGCTGTGAGTCTCATCAATGCTGCGCTTCGTGCGCTGGGGCACCGCATCATCCTGCTGCGGTGTGGGGTATTGAACGTAGCCCAGTGTGTGATTGATTGCGCCAAGCATGGAAGTTTCCTTCAATAAGTCATGGATGGTTCGCTCTGTCGAGCGAAGTGGTGCCAAACTTATAGAGGTCAGATCGGGGCGGCCATAAACGTCCTGCTGCAGGATATGACGGCCACAGGCAGCCGTCTTTCAGAAGTCGTCGCCAGCGTCTTTTGAGCAGTTGTCGGTCTCGGGCGAGGTCAAACCGTCCCTGCCCTCCCGCACAAAGGCCGCACGATTGTGTGCCACCACATTGCGCAATGCGCTGTAATAGTCCGGCAGCTTCTGCAGGCTGTCGGTCAGTGGCAACAACGATGCGCGAGTGTCCACCGTACCGCCCACCAGGCTGATGGTGCCCAGCGTCTGCACCGTATCGCTATCGCCCAGCGGCGACACCAGGAAGCTCAAGACTTTACCGGCGGCATCGCGGCTGTTGCCGCTGCCCAGCAGCGGCAACTCGACAATCGGCCCGTTGCCGATACCCCACACGCCGAAAGTCTGGCCGAAATCTGCGGAATGACGCGGGATACCCAGGCGATCCGACATGTCGATCAGCCCCACCACGCCCACGGTGGTGTTTACTGCAAAACGTCCCAGGGTATTGATGGAGCGGCGCGGGTTGCCTTGCAGCAGGTCGTTGATGAACACCTTGGGCTCGCTGAAGTTGCGCGCAAAGTTATGCACACCCTGCTGGAAAAAATCCGGCAGGTAACGGTAACCACGGGCGACCGGTGCCAGGGCGTAGTTATCCACAGCCCGGTTGAACGCGAACACCCCGCGGTTGACCGGCTCGGCTGGGTCATACACCGGTTGGTCTACCTGTGCGCAGTGGGTGATGGGAGTGACAGGCGCAGGGCTTGCGCAGCCCGTCAGGTAAGACACAGTCAGCAACAGCACGGCCTGGCGAGCCAGATGCTGGGGGTACGTCAGCGAGCGCATGGGCACAGTCTCCGCAAAAGGGAGGCCGATGCTGGCAGCCAAGTCTTGCGCAAAGATGTCTGGTTTATTGCGCGCTCGTCGCTTTATTGCACGATTGAAATATATGACGGGCCGCCTCGAATGGTTTTAGATGACACGTCGAACAACCCGAGGCATGCCTGCCGGTGAGCAACCTTTTGATCGTGGACGATGACCTTGAAGTCCTCGCGCTGCTGAAGAAATTTTTCCTGCAACATGGCTACGGGGTCGAGACCGCCGCTTGCGGCGCCGAGCTGTGGGCGGCGATGGAGCACCGGCCCGCCGACCTGATCATCCTCGACCTGATGCTCCCCGGCGATAACGGCCTGCTGCTGTGCCAAAGCCTGCGCCAGCAGTACGCCACGCCGGTGATCATGCTTACCGCCATGGGGGAACTCAGTGACCGTGTTGTCGGCCTGGAAATGGGCGCCGACGACTACTTGAGCAAACCTTTCGACGCCCGCGAATTGCTGGCCAGGGTGCGTGCGGTGTTGCGCCGCGCGGGTGAAAGCCGGCCTGCGCCGGGTGAAGCCGCCCGTCCGTTGATCCGCTTTGCCGGTTGGCAGCTAGACCTCACACGCCGCGAGTTGCGTTCGCCGGACCAGGTGATGATCCCGTTGTCGTCCGGCGAGTTCGACCTGCTGCTGGTGTTCGTCGAGCATCCCCAGCGGGTGCTGACCCGTGAACAACTGCTGAACCTGGCGCGTGGTCATTGTCACGACGCCTTCGACCGCAGCATCGACGTGCAGGTCAGCCGACTGCGCCGCAAGCTGGAGTTCGATACCAAGCGTCCGGCGATGATCCGCACCGTGCGCAACGGCGGTTACCAGTTCACGGCCAGCGTGACCCGTTCATGAGCCGGCGACCGCGTGACACCGTGGCCCGCTGGATCGCGCTGACCATCCTGATTGCGATGTTGACCGCGCTGGCCTTTAACGCCTTGTTCGTGCAACTGGCGGGCGTCTGGGCGCGGCCACCCTTGACCGAAACCGGCCTGCTGGAAAAGATCGCCGTGGTGGTGCGCGCCATCGAGGCATCGCCACCCGAACAGCGCACGCATCTGGCTCAGGCGATGGCCGACCCGGGGTTCGGCGTGGACTGGGCGGTTCATCGCGAGGTGTTTGGTTTACCCGTCCTGCAAGACTCCAAATTCCATTCGGGCGAGAACGCCTTCAAGCACCTGCTTCAGGGACCGCCGCGGCCCATGGAAGGTTATGAGCCCGCCGACTGGCCCGGTGATAACGGTCGCTACGCGTTGCTGGTGCAACTGCCGGATCAATCCTGGCTGATGTTCAGCGCTTCTGCGCGCAGTTGGGGCATGTCCGAAGGTGCACGCAGTGTGGTGGTGCTGGTGTTGGTGTTGATTTCCACAGCGTTGGTCACTCTGGTGGCGACCCGTCGCCTGGCGCGCCCGCTGCAACACTTCGCCCAAGGTGCGCGGCGCTTCGGTGCCGATTTTCGCGCCCCGCCCATCGAGCCGGTGGGGCCCCACGAAATCCGTCAAGCGATCCTCGCGTTCAACAGCATGCAGGCGCAGTTGCGGCACTTCATCCAGGACCGCACCCAGATGCTCGCCGCCATTTCCCATGACCTGCGCGCACCCTTGACGCGTTTGCGCCTGCGCGGGGAGTTCATCGAGGATGCCGACCAGCAACAGCGCTTGTTTCGTGATGTCGACGAAATGCAGGCGATGATCAACACCGCCCTGGCGTTCTTCCGTGATGATGCACGCCTGGAACAGGCGACCCAACTGGACTTGGCGGAGCTGTTGCAAACCCTGATTGATGACTACCGTGACCAGGCCATCGACATCACCTTTCGCGGCCCGCCGCGGCTGGTCTACTTTGGCCGGCCCCTGGGGCTCAAGCGAGTGATGACCAACCTGGTGGACAACGCCATCCACTACGGCGTGGCCCCTGAAATCGAGCTGCTGCACAACTCGACAGAGGTGGTAGTACGCGTGCTGGACCGTGGCCCGGGTATCCCGGCCGAACATCGTGAACAAGTGTTTCTGCCGTTCTATCGCCTTGAAGGCTCACGCAACAAAAGCACCGGCGGCACCGGGCTCGGGCTTTCCACCGCACGTGCAATTGTGCTGGAGCACGGTGGCACCCTGACCCTGGCCGAACGCCAGGGCGGCGGCTTGGAAGCGGTGGTGGTGTTGCCTGTCTAGCCGTGAGGTTGTTGTGTTGAGCGGGCAAGCCCGGCTCAACACAGGGGAGGTGGTCAGGTATGCGAATCCCCCGCCACCTTCGGCACTGTAAAGCGGAACTCACTGCCACGGCCCACTTCACTTTCGGCCACGATGGTGCCGCCGTGGGCCTGGACGATGCCTTGGGTGATGTACAAGCCCAGGCCGCTGCCGGTGGGGTTGTTTTCGGCCTGGGTCCAGTAACGGTCAAACACATGGGGCAGTTGTTCTGGGGCGATACCTTCGCCCGAATCGCGGACTGAAAACACGATTTCCTCGCCATTGTTCATCGCGCTGATGCCGATATTGCCCTGGCGTGGCGTGAACTTGATGGCGTTGCCGATCAGGTTGGACAACACCTGGAACAGACGCTCCGGGTCGGCATTGATCTGCAGGCCAGGCTCGGCGTTGAACGACAGGTCGATGCCTTTTTCCATCGCCAATGGCGCCAACAGTGAATAGGCCTCTTCGAAAATCTGGCCGACATCCAGCGCCACCGGTTTGACCACATAGCGCCCGGCTTCGATTTTCGAGGTGTCGAGCAAGTCTTCCAGCAGCACGTTCATGCGCCCGGCGGCCTGTTGCATGGTGTCGATGGCCGAGGAAATCCGCCGCGATGTGTGTGGGCCGTCAGAACTGAAGGCCTTTTGCATCATGCCGCACAGCATGGAAATGACGGTCATCGGGTTACGCAGGTCGTGGGACACCACGGCCACCAGTTCATCACGGGCGCGTACGGCCTGTTGCTCGCGCAGCACTTGGCGCGCCAAATCGTTTTCCAGCGCGGAACGGCGCAGGTCATTGGCCGCAAAACGGTCGCCATGGCTCCACTTGGTGGAAATACCGGCCATTTCCACCTTCCAGATTTCAAACGAGGTGCGTGGGCGAAGGCGCAAGCCGGCTTCGGAATTTTCCAGGTTCA
The DNA here is from genome assembly GCF_054071795.1 of Pseudomonas sp. SDO5271_S396. Classification (NCBI taxonomy): domain Bacteria; kingdom Pseudomonadati; phylum Pseudomonadota; class Gammaproteobacteria; order Pseudomonadales; family Pseudomonadaceae; genus Pseudomonas; species Pseudomonas sp. SDO5271_S396. The sequence continues at coordinate 33,195 of NZ_JBSVWB010000011.1, read as the reverse complement.
ACGGCTTTTGCGGGTCGCCGCTCCAATTGATGTTCTCTTTCACTTCCGGGCGAAACCACAGCACGCCATTGTCCACCGGCTTGGGCAGGCTCATGGCCAATACCCCGCTGGCCACCTGCTGGAATTCGGCGGCAGGCGGGTAGACCGAGACCAGGTTGTGGCTGGCGAACACGGGCTCGCCGCTTTCTTGCAGCCATTTATGCAGGGCGCGGATCTGCGCCGGTTCCGGGCAGTTGCCGTAGCGGTGCAGCTGTTTGTCTTCGATGATCGCCACGCCTCCCGACAGGGTCAGGTCCATCAACACTTGTGGTTGCTGGGCCAGGCCGTCGAAGACGTTTTCATCCGAGCGTTTCATCGCTTGATCGAGGAGCGCCAGGGCTTCGACTTTCTCTTCGCGCTGGCGACTCAGGTCCAGGGCCTCCATGGCGCTGATCTGTAGCGACAGTACCTGGCCAATGGTCTGGCACGCCGTGCGCAGATCGTTGGGTACCAGCAGCGGCTGGCGGTTGCCGCAACTGATCAGGCCCCAGAGCTTGTCGCCCTTCATCAGCGAGATGCTCATGGACGACAACACGCCCATGTTCTGCATGTACTGGCAGTGGATCGGCGACACGCTGCGTAACGTTGCGAAGCTCAAGTCCAGTGGCTGGCCGGTATCCGGACGCAATTTGGGCACCAACGGTACTGGCTCGTAAGATGCGTTCGGGATGATGCGTAGCCAGTTGGTGCGATACAACTCGCGGGCTTGCTCGGGGATGTCGGACGCGGGGAAGAACAACCCGTTGAAAAGCTCCATGGACGGTGCCGACGCTTCGGCGATGACCTGGCCATGGCCTTCTTCTTCGAAGCGATAGATCAACACCCGGTCGTAACCGGTCATGGCCTGGATTTCAGTCACGCTGATTTCGTACAGCGCTTGCAGGGTTTTCGCTGACTGCAGGCGTTGCAGCATTTTGCCCAGGTTGCTGGTGCGGCCATTCAGAGCCCGGGGTTGAAAGTTTTTGAGCAGTGGCTCGAACTCCAGCACCAGCACATCCTGATGGCGATGCAGCAAACCTTCGAACTCGCCACCGTTAAGCGTGACGTGCAGCGGTGGGGCATCGAAAAACGTATTCTGCGTGGCCATGGTTTGCACGGCCTGAGCATGTTCGGCACCGATCAGCGTGTGCAGCGGCTGGCCCAGCAGGGCTTCAGGGGCATGATTGAACAAGGTGCCGACGTTGGCGCTGACCTGGATGATATGCAAATCAGGCTCCGACAACGTCAGCAGCACGCCATGGGGCTGGATCGCCCCGGGAAAGCGGATGGGCTCGTCTGCGCAGTTGGCAAGCAGCTCTTCAAAATCTTCGGGTTTCATAGCAATACCTCCTGGCGCTCGAGCCATTGCTCAAAGCAGCTGAATGTCGACCGGGCGGCGGTCACCGCGTGTTGTGTGGCGGCTGTATCCAGCGACGGGGCGCCCAGATAATCGAGAAAATCCTTCCAGCGCCGACCGGTCTCGGCGCCATACACGTCAAGAAATGCAGCACCGTTGTGCGCATCCAGGTTCAGGCGTTGGGCCATTTCCCGGCGCAGCACCTGGCCGCCCAAGGTGGCGCCTTCGATCACATACAGCGTGCCAAGGCAGGCGGCAGCCGAGTCGAGAACCGGCAGGCGGGTACAGCGGGGCAGGGCGTGGATATCCGTCTCGCTCAGGCCAAGGGCATGAAGATCATTCAGCAGGGTAGGCGTTTTCACGCGCAGTGCCTGGTCGAAGCCTTCAGGGATCAAACCTGAGTCGTACAACGCAGCTTCCAAGGGCTGATAAAACCCGTAGTAGGCCTGCAACAAGCGCCGATACCCGTCGGCATTCAGACGCTCCGAAAAGAACGGCAGGCGCTTTTCCAGCGCGGTGTGCAGCAGAGCCGTGCCTGTGCGCAACGCTTCCAGCAATGAGGGCGCACTAACGTCATGGGCCTGTGAATGCATTCAGTAAGCTCGAACTGTGGGCCTTGCGGCCATGAATGACGCGTGGAAATGGGCGACGATTCTACACAACTCATGGCCGTCAACTGAGCGCGCAACGCGAAAGGGCTGACCAGCGGATCAGAAAAGTCGCTCCGTGCCTTACCACTGACCGCACAGGCTGTCGCGAAGTTCGATTGAATGATGTCGCAGCGCTATCAATGCAGAGGAGGTTGAGTCAATGCAGTCTGCACGCACTCCAGCAAACGTTCGGTGCTCCACGGCTTGGGCAAGAACCGCACGGAACCGCCCAATTGCGAGGCCAGTTTGGTGTTGCCGGAGGTGAGCAGCACCGGCACCGACGGCCAGCGATGGGCGACTACACGGCTCAGGTCATAACCATTGAGCAAGCCCGGCATCTGGATATCGGTGACGATCAGGTCCACCGGATCGTCGCCCTGTTCCAGGTAAATCATCCCTTCATCCGCCGAAGGAAAAGACGTCACGACCGCCCCGAATTCTTCCAGCACATCCACCATCAACGAGCGAATGATCTCGTCGTCTTCCAATACCAAAATCGATGGCTGAGCCATGATCCTTCTCCACCATCAGGGTTCCAGTTAGGTGGAGTCGAGAGAGCTTTAATAGGTTCGATTGGAGATACGCGAGGCGATGGATGGTCATTCAGACGCTGGCATGTCCCTGAAAAGCAGGCTTTCGGCAGGCTGATTTTTTGCGTCTCATCGCCCGTGAACCGGGAATAAAACGTTGCGGCCAGGCGTTTTTCCGAAACAGGTGTCGACCTTCGGCACCGCTCCTTTCGAAAAGATCGCGCCCTTGAACCGACCCGTACTGCCCATCTCCTACGAGCATCTGGATCGCTGGATTGCCTCCCTGCAACCGGCGCTGCTGGACGAAGCATTCAGCAGCGTCATTGGCATTTTGCGCGGCGGCGGGCCGCTGGCGCTGATGGTCTCCCATGTCACCGGGGTGGCTCCGGCGTTTCTGCGCTATCAGCGCGCTGACCGCAGCGTGGCATGGGACTCGTCGATCCCGATTCCGCCACCCGGCAGCAAAGTGCTGTTGTGCGAGGACATCGCCGGCACGGGGCATACGCTCAAGGATTGCTCCAACTTCCTGCAACGCCAGGGCTTGAAGGTAAAGGTCCTGACGGCGGGTTTCGACGATCTCAGCGCGACCCGTCCCGACTACGGCATCGATGGGCGTGGTTACTTCCTGCAGTTTCCCTGGGAGCGCCAGGCACGTACTGAAGCCTATCGCGATCATTGGCAGGAAACCCGTGGCGGGCGCACGGGCCACTTGGCCCAGGACCATGAGTACGACGCCTACGCCATCGACCTGGACGGCATCCTCCTGCCGGACATCCCGCCAGAGACCTACAATGCAGACCTGCAAGCCGCCCTGCGCCAGCGCGATCAACTGGCACCGTTCGAGCACCTGCCGGCGCTGGGCACCGTGAAAGCCATCGTCACGGGTCGTCCGGAAATGGACCGTGCCCGCACTGAAGACTGGCTGAGGCGCCACGGCTATGGCGACACCCCATTGATCATGCGTGACACTCAGCGTTACATCGACACACCCGAGCAAGTGGCCACCCATAAAGCCACTGCCACATTGCAATTGGCCTGCACCCACTTTGTGGAGAGCGACCCGGTGCAAGCCATCCTGATCGCTCAGCAGGCGCCCTTGCTGCGGGTAGTCTGGTGGGACGCGCAGAGTCGGCAGGGACGTTTGCTGGGGGCGGCGCAGTGGGGGTGATACAGGCATAATTGGCTCACCGTTACCGATGTGGAGCCTTTATGAAGTTCGCCTTGTTCACCCTCGCCCTGCTTCTCGGTGCCGGTTCGGCCCATGCCGCCGGCGATGTCGAAGCGGGCGGCAAGCTCTTCACCAAAACCTGCGGCGGTTGCCATAGCATCGGCGAAGGCGCACGCGGCGGTTTCGGCCCGGAGCTCAACGGCATCATCGGCAGGCCCGCCGGCACCACCACGGACTATCAGTATTCCGATGCGATGAAAAATTCCGGAGTGGTCTGGACCCGGGACAAACTCGCGGCCTACATCGAAGACCCCAAATCGATCGTGAGCGGCACACGCATGATTTTCTGGGGCATCAGCGATCCGGAAAAAATTGAAAATATCCTGGCGTATCTGGAGACGTTTCAAACCCGGTAGGCGCTGGTGCTTTTTTGTGGTGTCGCATTATCCCTCCATAACAAGGCTGGCCTGCTCCGGCGTCTGGCGGTGATGCCTCATTGCATCAAGACTCCTTTTTGGGTTGTTTTGGTGGTGGGGGCCATGAGCCTTGGTAGCGGAAGGAAATTTGGTAGTCGAAGCGATCGAGTTCAATCATGTGCTGGAAGTACGGTTGAATAATCGATATCCAATCAGGCCGCACGTTGAATACGTCGGCATATATCGCAGTCTCTTTACTTAAACCCAGTGCTTCAAAAACACTGTCTGGATCTTCTATGTGCGCTGAATACTCATCTGCCTTCAAGTCATTGCAGAGTTTTTCGTACCACCGCAATCTGATCTTCATCACCATTTTCCGAGTGCCTCTTTACCTATAAATTCGACGTTTTGGGTCTGCTGGTCCTCGACGTTCGGCGGTATAAGGGTCGAATGCGCCGAGGTGTTTCAAATCACTGTTTCGATAGACTTCCAGCTCGCCTTTCTTGGAGTCCCATTCAAAGATTTTTCTTCCTTTGGCGTCTATCCACCGGTCACGTAAGCCGGCCCCACCTTGTCTTGGAGTCACGGGTTTTTGGGGAATCAGACCGGGAAAGCCTGTTATGTCTTCGGCTAGTGGGGCTGAGAAGTAGTCATGGTCTGGGTTTCTTAGTCCTTTTCTTGGTGTGTTAACCACCACATACAACGACCGAACCCCCGACTCCACCGGGAACACCAGAATAAAGTCCCGATACTCCGGCGGATAAACCGGGTTCACCAGAATCTCTGCCGCCTTTTCCGTCGGCGGATAGATCCACATCACCGGCGCTTGCGGCGCAGCCTCCAGGGCCGGGATGCCAGGGGTGTCGCTCGAATCTATCGCGGGCGTCCAGATCAACGCCACGCCCTCACCCAAATCCGCCACGAACTGATCGCCACGGCGTTGGAACTGCGCCACATCGATCATCTGCCAATCGGTATGGCTACCCGTGTAAAACCCATAGCCCTTGAGCGTGCCGTCCTCACCTTGCTCAACCTGCAACCGCATCTGCGAGCGGGCCTGTTGCATCGAACGCAACTGCTCGTCGCTGTAGAGCGCGCTGTCACCCAACGCCGAAGGCCAAGCCAGTGCGAGCAGGCCCGTCAGCAGCCCGCCGGCCACCGAGCCCGCAGCGGTTGCAGCCGACTCGAAAGCCGCCGACCGCAGCGCCAACTGCCCCAGCCCAACCGGCAGTGTGCTGCCGCTGATTTTGTGCAGGGCCACTGCGCCCTGGCTGTCCACCTCACGTCCGCCCAACAGGCTGAAATGGCCGTAGTTCTCGATCAATTCCAGCGGTATGTAACCGGTGGGGTCGTTGTAGCGAATGAGGCCGTTGGGTAGCTGGCAGGGTTTGAGAAAGGTGCAACCGCGAGGTTCAGGTAATGGGGAAACAGGGGAGGGCGATGGTTCGAAAAATTCAACAGGCGCCGAAGGCGGCAGACGCGCCGGCTGCGTGGTCAGAATTCTTTGTTTGAGCCGTTCTTTTTCGGTGGGCGGATACAAACGTTCTGACATGACCGACTCACTTCCTTGTGCGAGGAAGGGAGCCTACGGGGAGGTGTCAGTGGGCTGGAATTGGCATTGTTCGATGGTGGGTGTGGGAAAAGTAAGCGGGTGAAGTCTGGTGTATGAGGTGATAGGGGGAGTGTTCAGGCGAGCGATTTTAGGGTGTCCGTTGAATCAGGAGTGGTGTCCGAACGCAGGTGTATGACGTTTTGCCCGCAGATCTGTATCTAACGCCGGTGTTTTCAACGGCCTACCATGGCCGGAACTGAAAACAGGAGCAGCAGCATGCCCGAAACGTCCAGTTGGCTGGCCTATGCCTTGATCTCTTTGGGTATGGTGCTGACGCCAGGCCCGAACATGATTTACCTCATTTCTCGCTCGATCTGCCAGGGGCGCACAGCCGGGTTGATTTCCCTGGGCGGTGTGGCGCTGGGCTTTCTGGTTTACATGGTGTGCGCGGCATTGGGCATTACGGCCTTGGTGATGGCGGTGCCTTTTGCGTACGACGCGCTGCGGTTCGGCGGGGCGCTGTACCTGGCTTACATGGCCTGGCAGGCGATCAGGCCGGGCGGGCGTTCACCGTTTCAGGTGCGGGACTTGCCCAAGGACAGCCCGCGCAAGCTGTTCGCCATGGGGCTAGTGACCAACCTGCTCAACCCCAAGGTGGCGGTGATGTATTTGTCGTTGCTGCCGCAATTCATCGACCCCAACGGTCACGCCAGCGTGCTGATGCAATCCCTGGTGCTGGGCTTTACACAGATTGTGATCAGCGTAAGCGTCAATGCGTTGATCGCTGCCATGGCCGGGTCCATCGCGGTGTTTTTCGTCAACCGTCCCGGCTGGCAGGTGGTGCAGCGCTGGTTGATGGGCTCGGTGTTGATGGGGTTGGCGGTGCGGATGGCGGTGGAGGGGCGGCGATAGGTTGTGATTACAGGATGGCTTTCAGGTAGTTCTTGAGTGCGCTGAGCGGAGCACTGAGCTCGTCGAATGTCGACGCCTGACGCACCTCTGCCACCAATCGCTGCAACTCGCGCCCCATCACAGTATCGGCGCCGCCCAGGGTGTCGAGTGCCAATGTCAGGCATTCATTGAGCTTCAACTGAATCCCCGCCAAATTCCCTTGCCGCATCAACAACCCAAACACCTCGCGGTCATACCCTTCCATTGCCGGATCATCCCGCAGCAGTGGGCTGCCATCGTCATGTTCATGTACGAGTTTCAGGGCAAACAGCGCAACCGCTTCGAGCAACAATTCCATGGTCCCGCTACCTCCGCTGGTGTGTCGGCCACTTTTCGACAGGCGAAAAAAAAGACCTTGAATTTCAAGGTCTTTCTTTAAGATGGTGCCCCGAGGGAGACTCGAACTCCCACTCCTTTCGAAAACGGATTTTGAATCCGCCGCGTCTACCAATTCCGCCATCAGGGCTCAATGGCGGCGAAGTATAGAGAGGTGATTACCGTTGGTCAATCACGTTTCATGGTCAATTTTGACGATTTCCGCTAGACTTCCCGGCCCTGCTAGACGAACCCCATCATGCGCGTTGCTGACTTTACTTTTGAGCTTCCTGATTCGCTGATCGCTCGCCACCCGTTGGCCGAGCGTCGCGCCAGTCGACTGCTGACCCTGGACGGGGTGAGCGGTGCCCTCGCACACCGTCAATTCACTGATTTGCTTGAGCATTTGCGCCCGGGCGATTTGATGGTTTTCAACAATACCCGGGTGATTCCGGCGCGGTTGTTCGGCCAGAAAGCCTCCGGCGGCAAGCTGGAAATTCTGGTGGAGCGGGTGCTGGACAGCCATCGCGTGCTGGCCCATGTGCGCTCCAGCAAATCGCCGAAACCGGGGTCGAGCATCCTGATCGATGGGGGGGGCGAAGCCGAGATGGTGGCGCGCCATGATGCGCTGTTCGAACTCAAGTTCGCCGAGGAAGTGTTGCCGCTGCTCGAGCGCGTCGGGCATATGCCGTTGCCTCCTTATATAGACCGTCCTGACGAGGACGCGGACCGCGAGCGCTATCAGACTGTGTATTCCCAGCGTCTCGGTGCGGTGGCCGCGCCAACGGCCGGACTGCACTTCGACCAGCCGCTGCTGGATGCGATTGCCAACAAGGGTGTCGAGACTGCCTATGTGACCCTGCACGTGGGGGCCGGCACGTTTCAGCCGGTGCGTGTGGATAAGATCGAAGACCACCATATGCACAGCGAATGGCTGGAAGTCAGCCAGGAAGTGGTGGATGCAGTGGCGGCGTGCAAGGCGCGCGGCGGTCGGGTGGTAGCGGTGGGTACTACCAGCGTGCGTTCTCTGGAAAGCGCGGCGCGCGATGGTGTGCTCAAACCGTTCAGCGGTGACACCGATATCTTCATTTTCCCGGGCCGGCCTTTCCATGTGGTCGATTGCCTGGTCACCAACTTCCATTTGCCGGAATCCACGCTGTTGATGCTGGTGTCGGCATTTGCCGGTTACCCGGAAACCATGGCCGCTTATCAGGCCGCCATCGACAACGGGTACCGTTTTTTCAGCTACGGTGATGCGATGTTCATCACCCGTAACCCGGCGCCGCGCGGCCCTGAGGAACAATCATGAGTCGTATGTCCTTTGAATTGCTGGCCACGGATGGTAAAGCTCGCCGCGGTCGTCTGACGTTCCCGCGTGGCACTGTGGAGACCCCGGCGTTCATGCCGGTCGGTACCTACGGTACCGTCAAGGGCATGCTGCCGCGTGACATCGTCGCCACCGGTGCCGAGATCATTCTGGGCAACACTTTCCACCTGTGGCTGCGCCCGGGCACCGAGGTGATCAAGAAGCACGGCGACCTGCATGACTTCATGAAGTGGCAGGGCCCGATCCTCACCGACTCCGGCGGTTTCCAGGTGTTCAGCCTGGGCGCCATGCGCAAGATCAAGGAAGAGGGCGTGACCTTCGCCTCGCCGGTGGACGGTTCCAAAGTGTTCATGGGGCCGGAAGAGTCGATGCAGGTACAGCGTGACCTGGGCTCCGACATCGTGATGATTTTCGACGAGTGCACGCCGTACCCGGCTGACGAAGACGTCGCGCGCGTCTCCATGGAGTTGTCGCTGCGTTGGGCTCAGCGTTCCAAGAATGCCCATGGCGACAACACGGCGGCGTTGTTCGGTATCGTCCAGGGCGGCATGCATGAAAGCCTGCGCAAGCGCTCGCTGGAAGGTCTCGACAAGATCGGTTTCGACGGCTTGGCCATTGGCGGTTTGTCGGTGGGCGAGCCAAAACACGAAATGATCAAGGTGCTGGATTATCTGCCTGGCCTGATGCCGGCTGACAAACCTCGTTACCTTATGGGCGTTGGCAAACCGGAGGATCTCGTAGAGGGTGTGCGCCGCGGGGTGGACATGTTCGATTGCGTGATGCCAACCCGTAATGCCCGCAATGGGCATCTGTTCATCGATACAGGCGTGCTGAAGATCCGTAACGCGTTCCATCGCCATGATGATTCGCCGCTGGATCCCACCTGTGATTGCTACACCTGCCAGAACTTCTCCCGTGCTTATCTGCACCATCTGGACAAGTGTGGGGAAATGCTGGGTAGCATGTTGAATACCATCCACAATTTGCGTCACTACCAAGTCCTGATGGCTGGTTTGCGCGAGGCTATTCAACAGGGTACATTGGCCGCCTTCGTCGATGCCTTCTATGCCAAGCGCGGGCTGCCCGTGCCGCCCTTGGACTGAGTTTTCCGACCCTAAGATTCACTATTTGCAACTGGAGTGCTAAATGAGCTTTTTTATCTCTAACGCCATGGCTGATGCCGCTGCGCCTGCCGCCGCCGGCCCAATGGGCGGTGGTTTCGAGTGGATTTTCCTGGTCGGCTTCCTGGTCATCTTCTACCTGATGATCTGGCGTCCACAGGCCAAGCGCGCCAAAGAGCAGAAAAACCTGCTGGGCAGCCTGCAGAAAGGCGACGAAGTCGTGACCACCGGCGGTATCGCTGGCAAGATCACCAAGGTTTCCGATGCTTTCGTGGTGCTGGAAGTGTCCGATACCGTCGAAATGAAGTTCCAGAAGGGCGCGATCGCCGCCACGCTGCCAAAAGGCACGCTCAAAGCGATCTAAAGTAACAACCTTTACCAATCGACGGGGCGCGCAAGGCGCCCCGCGTTATAAGCGGGCGGCGTGATGCTGAACAAATACCCTCTGTGGAAATACGTACTGATCGTGGCGGTGCTGGCGATCGGTTTTATTTATTCCGCTCCCAACCTCTATCCTGATGACCCGGCGATCCAGATCACTGGCGCCAGCACTTCGCTGCAGGTCAATCAGGCGGACCTGGAACGCGCGAGCAAGGCGCTCACCGATGCGGGGATCCAGGTCAAGGCGGCAACGTTGGCGGCTGATGCGAAGGGCGGCTTGTTGCGCCTGACCAAGGCAGAAGACCAATTGCCGGCCAAAGACGTCGTGCGCAAGGCCATGGGTGACGATTATGTGGTCGCGCTCAATCTGGCACAGACCACCCCGACCTGGCTGCGCAAGATCGGCGCTCATCCGATGAAGCTGGGCCTGGACTTGTCCGGCGGTGTGCACTTCCTGCTGGAAGTCGACATGGATAAAGCCCTCGACGCGCGCCTGAAAGTCTACGAAGGCGACGTGAAGAGTCTGCTGCGTAAAGAGAAACTGCGTTATCGCAGCCTGCCGCAGCTCAACGGTGCCATCCAGCTGGGCTTCTCTGATGAAGCGTCCCGCGAGCAGGCCCGTGCACTGGTTCGCAAGAACTTCAACGATTTCGACATCGTACCGGCCGACCTGAACGGTCAGCCTGTGCTGCGTCTGGCGATGACCCCGGCCAAGCTGGCGGAAATCCGCGAATACTCCATCAAGCAGAACTTGACCACGGTACGTAACCGCGTCAACGAACTGGGTGTGGCCGAGCCGATCGTGCAGCGCCAGGGCGCCAACCGTATCGTGGTCGAGCTGCCGGGCGTACAGGACACCGCTGAAGCCAAGCGTATCCTGGGTAAAACCGCCAACCTGGAGTTCCGTCTGGCGGCTGAGCCGGGTGCTACCCGTGCCACTTCCGAAGAGTTCGAATTCCGCGAAGGCAACCGTCCTCCAGCGCTGATCGAGCGTAGCCTGATCATTACCGGTGACCAGGTAACCGACGCCAAGGCCGGTTTCGGCGAGCACGGCACCCCTGAAGTGAACATCCGTCTGGATGGCCACGGTGGTGAGCTGATGAGCCGCGCTACGCGCAGCAACGTTGGGCGCAGCATGGCGGTGATCTTTATCGAGCAGCGTCCGGTCACTACCTACACCAAGCAGGTGGTCAACGGCGTCGAGAAAGATGTGCCGGTTCAGGCCTTCAAGGAAGAGAAAAAGATCATCAGCCTGGCGACCATTCAGTCGCCGCTGGGTGCGCAGTTCCGCATCACCGGCCTGAACGGCCAGGGGGAATCGTCCGAACTGGCCCTGCTGCTGCGTGCCGGTGGTCTGGCCGCGCCGATGTACTTCGCTGAAGAACGTACCATCGGCCCGAGCCTGGGTGCCGACAACATCACCAAGGGTATCGATGCGGCCTTGTGGGGCATGCTGTTCGTATCCTTGTTCATCATCGCCATCTACCGCTTCTTCGGCATCATCGCCACCGTGGCCCTGGCGGGCAACATGGTGATGCTGCTGGCCCTGATGTCGCTGCTGGGCGCCACCCTGACCCTGCCAGGTATCGCCGGTATCGTACTGACCATGGGTATGGCGGTGGACGCCAACGTACTGATCTTCTCGCGGATCCGTGAAGAGATCGCGGCGGGCATGACCGTACAGCGTGCAATCAACGAAGGCTTTGGCCGGGCATTTACCGCGATTCTCGACTCCAACCTGACTACCTTGCTGGTCGGCGGGATTCTCTTTGCCATGGGCACAGGCCCCGTCAAAGGCTTTGCGGTGACCATGTCCCTCGGTATCTTTACCTCGATGTTCACGGCCATCATGGTGACCCGCGCAATGGTCAACCTGATCTTTGGCGGGCGTGACTTCAAGAAGTTGTGGATTTAAGGGGCTGCCATGTTACGTACAATCAACTTCATGGGCGTTCGCAACGTTGCGTTCGGCGTCACTGTGCTCCTTACCGTTCTGGCCTTGTTCAGCTGGTTCCACAAGGGGCTGAACTACGGCCTGGACTTCACCGGCGGTACGCTCATCGAGCTGACCTACGAGAAGCCGGCCGATGTGACCCTGGTGCGCAACGAGTTGGTCAAGGCCGGCTATCACGAAGCCATCGTCCAGAGCTTTGGTGCGACCACTGACCTGCTGGTGCGCATGCCGGGTGAAGACCCGCAACTGGGTCATCAGGTTGCCGATGCCTTGCAGAAGGTCGGCGGCGATAACCCGGCGTCGGTCAAGCGCGTCGAGTTCGTAGGGCCGCAGGTGGGTGAAGAACTGCGCGATCAGGGCGGCCTCGGCATGCTGATGGCGCTGGTCGGGATCATGATCTACCTGGCGTTCCGCTTTCAGTGGAAGTTCGGTGTCGGCGCCATTGTGTCGCTGGTCCATGACGTGATCGTGACCGTGGGTATCCTGGCGTACTTCCAGGTGACCTTCGACCTGACCGTGCTGGCGGCGGTACTGGCGATCATCGGTTACTCCCTCAACGACACCATTGTGGTATTCGACCGGGTTCGTGAGAACTTCCGCGTGCTGCGCAAGGCGTCGTTGATCGAGAACATCAATATCTCCACCACCCAGACCCTGCTGCGGACCATGGCGACGTCGATCTCCACGTTGCTGGCGATCGCTGCGTTGATGATCTTCGGTGGCGACAACCTGTGGGGCTTCTCCCTGGCCTTGTTCATCGGGGTTTTGGCGGGTACCTACTCGTCGATCTACATCGCCAACGTGGTGCTGATCTGGCTGAACCTCAACAGCGAAGACCTGATCCCTCCGGCCAGCACTGGCAAGGAGGTCGACGACCGCCCTTGATGGGTGATTGTCGATACGCTGTTACAAGAAAGGCGCGAGTATTGAACTCGCGCCTTTTTTTTTGCTCCAAGGCTGGGTATAGCGCGGACGTATCGGTCCGTTTGTGATGGTCAGGAGGTTCACGTGAACAAGTCGTTGCTGGTTGGTGCGGTATTGGGTGCTGTCGGTGTGACTGCCGGGGGTGCTGTTGCCACCTACAGCTTGGTGAAAAGCGGCCCTGAGTATGCGCAAGTGCTGGCGGTGCAGCCGGTGAAAACCCAGATTAAAACCCCGCGAGAGGTCTGTAAGGATGTCGCCGTGACGCGTCAGCGTCCGGTGCAGGATCAGCATCAGATCGTGGGTACCGTGGTCGGTGCCTTGGCCGGTGGCCTGCTGGGCAACCAGATCGGTGGTGGTAATGGCAAGAAGCTGGCTACCGTGGCCGGTGCTGTCGGTGGCGGTTATGCCGGTAACAAGGTTCAGGAAGGCATGCAGAACCGCGATACTTACACGACTACGCAAACGCGCTGTAACACCGTCAATGACATTAGTGACAAGGTTGTTGGTTATGACGTGCGTTACAACCTGGATGGCAAGGAAGGTTCGGTACGCATGGACCGTGATCCGGGTAGCCAGATTCCAGTCGACAAAGAAGGTCGCCTGATCCTCGGACAGAACCAGCAGTAATCCCTCAGCGGGGTGCAATTCAAATTGTGTGGGGGCGGGTATTGGTTGAGGCAGGAAATGCAGCGTTACCCTAATCCCAGGCACAAAAAAGCACCCTAAAGGGTGCTTTTTTGTGCTCGCTCGCTTAGCGCTTCAGCGAGGCTGGCAGGTGTGGTTGGATCGCCGTCAGGACTGCCTTGAAGCATTTGGTGTTACCGGCAACCACGTGGCCTTTTTCCAGGAAGTCATGACCACCGGTGAAGTCGCTCACCAGGCCGCCGGCCTCTTGAATCAGCAGGGCGCCTGCCGCCATGTCCCACTCGGACAGGCCCGACTCCCAGAACGCATCGAAACGACCGGCGGCCACATAGGCCAGGTCCAGACTGGCAGCGCCTGCGCGACGGATGCCAGCGGTCTGGCCAACCAGGGCGCGGAACATGCCCAGGTAGTTTTCCAGGTTGTCCATCTGGTCATCGCGGAATGGGAAGCCGGTGCCCAGCAGGGCGCCGTCCAGGCTGGTGCGGCCGCTGACGCGCAGGCGACGACCATTGAGCTGGGCGCCACGGCCACGGCTGGCGGTGAATTCTTCCTGGCGAACCGGGTCCAGCACGACGGCGTGTTCCAGGCGACCGCGGTATTTGCAGGCGATGCTTACGGCAAAATGCGGGATGCCGCGCAGGAAGTTGGTGGTGCCGTCCAGGGGGTCGATGATCCAGAGGTAGTCTTCGCCTTCGCCGCTGCCTTTGTGCAGGCCCGACTCTTCGCCGAGGATGCCATGGGTCGGGTAGGCCTTGCGCAGGGCTTCGATGATTTTCTGTTCGGCGGCGCGATCGACCTCGGATACGTAATCCTTGGCGTCTTTTTCGTCGACCTTGATGGTATCCAGGCGCTCGATGGAGCGGAAGATCAATTCACTGGCGCTGCGGGCGGCGCGCAGCGCGATATTCAGCATGGGCTGCATGGATGTGTCACCTAAGGTTGTTAAAGAAAGCCGAGCATTCTAGCAGAAACTTTCTTCAGGTGAAGGATGACGTTCGCTTTCATGGCATAACCTTAGGCTGTTCTGTAAGCTTTGCTCCCCTTTCCCGTGTCCGAGAGCGCCTCCCTTGCTGCAAAACATCCGTGTCGTCCTCGTCAATACCAGTCATCCCGGCAACATCGGCGGGGCGGCGCGCGCCATGAAAAACATGGGGCTGTCGCGCCTGGTACTGGTGGAACCGCGACTGTTTCCGCACCACGAGGCCGATGCGCGCGCCTCGGGCGCCAATGACATCCTTGAAAACGCGCAAGTCGTCGCCACCTTGGAGGATGCGCTGGTGGGCTGCAACCTGGTGCTGGGTACCAGCGCCCGTGATCGGCGCATTCCCTGGCCCTTGCTGTCGCCCCGCGAGTGCGGCAGCAAAGTCGTGGAGGAAGCGGCGGGCGGCGCTGAAATTGCTCTGGTGTTTGGCCGTGAAGATTCCGGCCTGACCAACGAAGAGCTGCAGCGATGTCATTACCACGTGCACATTCCCTCCAATCCCGATTTCAGTTCGCTGAATCTGGGGGCGGCGGTGCAGGTGTTGAGTTATGAAGTGCGCATGGCATGGCTGGCGGCCGAAGGGCTGCCGGAAAAGCTTGAAAAGACCGAAGTCGCATCGCCGAAAAGCGATGAGCTGGCGACTATGGATGAGCTGGAGCGGTTCTATGAGCACCTGGAACAGACCCTGGTGTCCATCGAGTTCCTCGATCCTGAAAAACCGCGGCACTTGATGGCGCGCCTGCGCCGCCTGTACGGACGTAGTTCGGTCAGTCGGGCCGAGATGAATATATTGCGTGGCATCCTCACGGAAACCCAGAAAGCGGCCCGTGGTGAGCTTCTTAAGCGGAAGGATTAAAAATGTTCGAGCGTTTGCGAGAAGATATCCAGAGTGTTTTCCACCGTGATCCGGCGGCGCGCAACGCCTTTGAGGTGCTGACCTGCTACCCGGGCATGCATGCAATCTGGATTCACCGCCTGTCTGGCGCGCTGTGGGGTATGGGCTGGAAGTGGCTGGCGCGACTGGTGTCTAACTTTGGACGCTGGCTGACCGGTATCGAAATTCACCCGGGTGCCAAAGTGGGGCGTCGTTTCTTCATCGACCATGGTATGGGGATCGTTATTGGTGAGACTGCGGAAATCGGCGATGACGTGACCCTCTATCAAGGCGTTACCCTGGGGGGGACCAGTTGGAACAAAGGCAAGCGCCACCCGACGCTGGAAAATGGCGTGGTGGTGGGGGCGGGTGCCAAGGTGCTCGGTCCGTTTACCGTGGGTGCTGGCGCCAAAGTGGGTTCCAATGCGGTGGTGACCAAGGCCGTGCCGCCGGGTGCTACGGTGGTGGGCATTCCTGGCCGGATCATCGTCAAGCCGGAAGTGGCTGACGAGCAGGAAGCCAAGCGCAAGGCCATGGCCGAGAAAATCGGCTTCGATGCCTATGGTGTCAGCGAAGACATGCCTGACCCGATCGCCCGTGCCATTGGCCAGTTGCTCGATCATTTGCAGGCAGTCGACGGCAAGCTGGACGGTATGTGCGGTGCGCTGAAGGATCTGGGTAGCCCTTACTGTGCGAAAGATCTGCCAGAACTGCGCGAAGAAGACTTCGCCGAAATCAAGGATGAAGCAGCCACTACCAAGGCAGGTTGAGCCCTGGCGGTCACTGTCGGCCCCTGTGGGAGCGAGCAAGCCCGCTCCCTCATTTGATCTCGGTCGGTCCCGCAATTTTTTGTTGAGCTCGCTCTCGCCTGTTCGATCCCGCCCCATCCTGCTATTATTCGCGCGCCTTTTTACGGGTAATCCTGACTAAAGTACTAGGTCTTATAGTTGACTTAAATACTCGGGAATCGCATACTTGCTCCCATTCTGAAACACCTTGGTACTTGTCCATGAGACTGACTACAAAAGGCCGATACGCGGTGACCGCCATGCTTGACCTGGCCTTGCACGCGCAAACTGGGCCGGTGTCCCTGGCCGATATCTCCGAGCGCCAAGGCATTTCCCTGTCCTATCTCGAGCAACTGTTTGCCAAATTGCGCCGTAGCAATCTGGTTTCCAGCGTGCGGGGGCCGGGGGGCGGCTATCAATTGTCCCGTGACATGAAGGGCATCCAGGTGGCGCAGGTCATCGATGCGGTGAATGAGTCCGTCGATGCCACCAAATGCCAGGGACTGGGTGACTGCCATGCCGGTGACACCTGCCTGACGCACCACCTGTGGTGTGACTTGAGCCTGCAGATCCATGAGTTTTTGAGTGGTATCAGCTTGGCTGATCTTGTGACTCGCCGTGAGGTGCAGGAAGTAGCCCAGCGTCAGGACCAGCGCCGTTGCAACACCAAGGCGCCGCGTCTGGACAAGATTGAAGCGTCCGCCGTCGAGTGACAGCCGAAGAGCTAACGGCGCGCCAGCCAGCCTGATTTAGGAGAAAGTCCATGAAATTGCCGATTTACCTTGATTACTCTGCGACCACCCCGGTTGATCCGCGTGTTGCGCAGAAGATGAGCGAATGCCTGCTGGTTGACGGAAACTTCGGCAACCCGGCCTCCCGTTCCCACGTATTTGGCTGGAAAGCCGAGGAAGCAGTCGAGAATGCTCGTCGCCAGGTCGCAGATCTGGTGGGTGCAGACCCGCGCGAAATCGTCTGGACCTCCGGTGCCACCGAGTCCGACAACCTGGCAATCAAGGGTGCGGCGCATTTCTATGCGACCAAGGGCAAGCACCTGATCACTACCAAGATCGAGCACAAGGCGGTCCTGGATACCATGCGTCAACTGGAGCGTGAAGGTTTCGAGGTTACCTACCTCGAGCCCACCACCGACGGTATCGTCACTCCGGCCATGATCGAAGCTGCCCTGCGTGAAGACACCATCCTGGTTTCCGTCATTCACGTGAACAACGAAATCGGCACCATCAACGACATCGCAGCCATCGGCGAACTGACTCGTTCGAAGGGTATCCTGCTGCACGTCGACGCTGCCCAGTCCACCGGCAAGGTCGATATCGATCTGTCGAAACTGAAAGTCGACCTGATGTCGTTCTCTGCCCACAAGACCTACGGCCCTAAAGGCATCGGCGCCCTGTACGTGAGCCGCAAGCCACGTGTGCGCATCGAAGCCACCATGCACGGTGGCGGTCACGAGCGCGGCATGCGTTCCGGCACCCTGGCGACCCACCAGATCGTCGGCATGGGCGAAGCCTTCCGCGTAGCCAAAGAAGACATGGCCGCCGAAAATATTCGTATCAAAGCCCTGAGCGACCGCTTCTACAAGCAGGTCGAGGGCCTTGAAGAGCTGTACATCAACGGCAGCATGACCGCCCGTGTACCGCACAACCTGAATTTGAGCTTCAACTATGTCGAAGGCGAGTCGCTGATCATGGCGCTCAAGGATCTGGCGGTTTCGTCCGGTTCGGCCTGCACCTCGGCGTCCCTTGAGCCTTCGTACGTGCTGCGCGCCCTGGGTCGCAACGACGAACTGGCACACAGCTCGATCCGCTTTACGTTCGGCCGTTTCACCACCGAAGAGCAAGTCGACTACGCCGCGCAGAAAGTCTGCGAGGCCGTCAACAAGCTGCGCGTCCTGTCGCCGTTGTGGGACATGTACAAAGACGGTGTCGATATTTCCAAGATCGAGTGGGCGGCACACTAACTATAGAAGCCGCCACCCCGGCTCTGTAGGAACGTGGCGGAAAACGCAGGCGTTTCTACAGGGTTCCAGAGCGGCCCTGATGAGTGAGGATTCAGTACCATGGCTTACAGCGAAAAGGTCATCGACCACTACGAAAACCCGCGTAACGTCGGCAAGATGGACGCGGAAGACCCAGACGTGGGCACCGGCATGGTCGGCGCCCCGGCGTGCGGCGATGTGATGCGCCTGCAGATCAAGGTCAACGACAACGGTGTTATCGAAGACGCCAAGTTCAAGACCTACGGCTGCGGTTCGGCCATCGCCTCCAGCTCCCTGGCGACCGAATGGATGAAAGGCAAGACCCTGGATGAGGCTGTCACCATCAGCAACACCCAGCTGGCCGAAGAACTGGCTCTGCCGCCGGTGAAAATCCACTGCTCCGTACTCGCTGAAGACGCCATCAAGGCAGCCGTTCGCGACTACAAGCAGAAGAAAGGCTTGATCTAAGCATTTGGCGACGAGTAAGGAGTCAACGATGGCTATCAGCATGACAGAAGCGGCTGCGCAGCACATTCGCCGCTCCCTGAATGGGCGCGGTAAGGGTGAGGGGATTCGTCTGGGTGTGCGCACCACGGGCTGCTCCGGCCTTGCCTATGTGCTGGAGTTTGTCGACGAGGTGGTTGCGGAAGACCAGGTGTTCGAAAGTCACGGCGAAAAGGTGATCATCGACCCTAAAAGCCTGACCTACCTGGACGGCACCGAACTCGATTTCGTCAAGGAAGGGTTGAACGAAGGCTTCAAGTTCAACAACCCCAACGTGCGCGGTGAATGTGGCTGCGGCGAAAGCTTCAACATCTGAGGCTATTCGTGGGTACTCCTTGTCATTTCGCTTTATTCGAGCTGCAGCCGAGTTTTCGGCTGGACCTCGAGCAGCTTGCCACGCGCTACCGAGAGTTGGCGCGTGGGGTGCATCCGGACCGCTTCACTGATGCGTCCGAGCGCGAGCAGCGCCTGGCGCTCGAGCAGTCGGCCAGCCTCAACGAAGCCTATCAGACCCTGAAAAGCCCGCCCAAGCGCGCCCGCTATCTGCTGGCGATGAAAGGGGGTGAGTTGCCGCTGGAAGTTACGGTGCATGACCCGGACTTCCTGATGCAGCAGATGCAGTGGCGTGAAGAGCTCGAGGACTTGCAGGACGAAGCCGACCTGGCGGGTGTCGCGGTCTTCAAGCGTCGTCTGAAAACTGCCCAGGATGCGCTCAACGAAAGTTTCGCGGCCTGTTGGGATGATGCGGCGCAACGCGAACAGGCCGAACGCCTGATGCGGCGCATGCAGTTCCTGGACAAGCTCACCTACGAAGTGCGCCAGCTAGAAGAGCGCCTCGACGATTAACCCCGTGTGCTGCCCGTGATGCACGCCTGATAGACAGATAAGACCTGATTACCATGGCCCTACTGCAAATCGCCGAACCCGGCCAAAGCCCTCAACCGCACCAGCGTCGCCTGGCGGTCGGGATTGACTTGGGCACCACCAATTCCCTGGTTGCTGCTTTGCGCAGCGGCTTGTCCGAGCCGCTTCCCGATGCGGATGGCCGGGTGATCCTGCCATCCGCCGTGCGCTACCACGCCGATCGCACCGAAGTCGGTGAATCGGCCAAGCTGGCTGCGTCTTCCGACCCTTTGAATACCGTGCTTTCGGTCAAGCGCTTGATGGGTCGTGGTCTGTCCGACGTCAAGCAATTGGGCGACCAACTGCCGTACCGCTTTGTCGGCGGCGAATCCCACATGCCGTTCATCGACACTGTCCAAGGCCCGAAAAGCCCGGTGGAAGTGTCAGCCGATATCCTCAAGGTGCTCCGCCAGCGCGCAGAAAGCACGTTGGGCGGTGAACTGGTTGGTGCGGTGATCACGGTTCCGGCTTACTTCGATGACGCTCAGCGCCAGGCCACCAAGGACGCGGCAAGACTCGCTGGCCTTAACGTCTTGCGCCTGCTCAACGAGCCGACCGCTGCGGCGGTGGCCTACGGCCTGGACCAGCACGCCGAGGGGCTGGTCGCCATCTACGACCTGGGCGGCGGTACCTTTGATATTTCGATCCTGCGCCTGACGGGTGGTGTCTTCGAAGTGCTTGCTACCGGCGGCGATAGTGCCTTGGGTGGTGATGACTTCGATCATGCAATCGCGAGCTGGATCATCAGCAACGCCGGATTGTCGGCGGATCTGGATCCAGGCGCGCAGCGTAACCTGCTGCAAACCGCCTGTGCGGCCAAAGAAGCGCTGACGGATGCTGCTTCTGTAGAAGTTTCCTACGGCAACTGGTCTGCCCGGTTGAGCCGTGACGCCTTCGACGCATTGATCGAACCGATGGTGGCCCGCAGCCTGAAAGCCTGCCGCCGTGCAGTGCGTGATTCCGGTATCGAGCTGGAAGACGTCGGCGCCGTGGTGATGGTCGGCGGTTCGACTCGTGTGCCGCGTGTTCGCGAAGCGGTTGCTCAAGCCTTTGGCCGTCAGCCACTGACCGAAATCGATCCGGATCAAGTCGTTGCCATTGGCGCTGCGATCCAGGCCGATACCCTGGCCGGTAACAAACGCGACGGTAGCGAACTGCTTTTGCTCGACGTGATTCCATTGTCTTTAGGGCTGGAAACCATGGGCGGCCTGATGGAGAAGGTGATTCCTCGCAACACCACCATCCCGGTCGCTCGTGCCCAGGATTTCACCACTTACAAAGACGGCCAGACGGCCATGATGATTCATGTGCTGCAAGGCGAGCGCGAGCTGATCAGCGACTGCCGCTCCCTGGCACGCTTCGAATTGCGTGGTATTCCGGCCATGGTCGCGGGGGCGGCAAAGATTCGCGTGACCTTCCAGGTCGACGCCGATGGCCTGCTCAACGTCGCTGCTCGCGAACTGGGCTCGGGCGTGGAAGCGAGTATCCAGGTCAAGCCGTCCTATGGCCTCACCGATGGCGAAATCGCCAAGATGCTCAAGGATTCGTTCCAGTACGCCGGTGACGACAAGGTCGCCCGTGTCTTGCGTGAGCAGCAGGTCGATGCCCAGCGTCTGATCGAAGCGGTGCAGGGCGCCCTCGAGGTCGACGGCGAGCGTTTGCTGGACGCCGAAGAGCGCATGGTCATTGACCTGCAAATGCAGGAACTGGCCGAACTGATGAAAGGCACCGATGGTTATGCCATCGAGCAGCAGACCAAGCGTCTGTCGCAAGTGACCGATGCCTTTGCCGCCCGCCGTATGGACCAGACGGTAAAAGCCGCCCTGGCGGGACGCAACCTGAATGAAATCGAGGAATAATTAATGCCGCAGGTCATTTTTCTGCCACACGCCGAGCATTGCCCGGACGGTATGGTCGTGGAGGCTGAGACCGGCAAGTCCATCCTCGAAGTCGCCCATGACAACCATATCGAGATCGAAAGCGCTTGCGGCGGTGTCTGCGCCTGCACCACCTGCCACTGCATCATTCGCGAAGGGTTCAATACCCTGGAAGAGGCGGACGAGCTGGAGGAGGACTTTCTTGATCGCGCCTGGGGCCTGGAAGCGCATTCGCGCCTAAGCTGTCAGGCAAAGGTCGGGACGGAAGACATCACCGTGGAAATTCCGAAATATTCGCTCAACCATGCAGCCGAAGCGCCGCATTGATTCAAGGAAATGTCATGAGCCTGAAATGGGTTGATGTACAAGAAATCGCCATTCTGTTGGCTGATGGTTATCCGGATCTGGACCCTTATTCGCTGAACTTTGTCGCTTTGCGTGACATGGTCATGGCGTTGCCAGGGTTTGAAGATGAGCGGGACCGGGGCGGCGAAAAGGTTTTGGAAGCTATCCAGACTGCCTGGAAAGAAGAACAGGACTGACGCCTCCCTTACGCAGTTAGGCAATACCCAATAACCCGCGTATAATTCGCGGGTTTAATTTTTCGTAAATTACCGTTTCTGGAGTTACACCATGGCTGTTCAACGTACTTTCTCCATCATCAAGCCTGACGCTGTTGCAAAAAACGTCATCGGCAAGATCACTACCCGTTTTGAAGAAGCCGGCCTGAAAATCGTAGCTTCCAAAATCAAGCAACTGTCCAAGGCTGAAGCCGAAGGCTTCTACGCCGAGCACAGCGCTCGCGGTTTCTTCGGTGACCTGGTTGCCTTCATGACCTCCGGTCCTGTCGTTGTTCAGGTTCTGGAAGGCGAAAACGCCATTGCTCTGAACCGTGAGCTGATGGGCGCTACCAACCCTAAAGAAGCTGCTGCCGGCACCATCCGTGCTGACTTCGCCGAGTCCATCGACGCCAACGCCGTACACGGTTCGGACTCCGAAGCCGCTGCTGCTCGCGAAATCGCTTACTTCTTCGCAGCTACTGAAGTAACCACTCGCTAAGCACCGGCTTAAAGAGTGAGGGTGAATCCATGACGACATCGACTGTAAAAACCAACCTGCTGGGTCTGACTCAGCCGGAAATGGAGAAATTCTTCGACTCAATCGGGGAGAAGCGTTTCCGTGCCGGTCAGGTAATGAAATGGATTCACCACTTTGGCGTCGACGATTTCGATGCCATGACGAACGTCAGCAAGGCCTTGCGTGAAAAACTCAAGGCTGTCGCTGAGGTTCGTGGTCCTGAAGTGGTCAGCGAGGACATTTCCAGCGACGGCACCCGCAAGTGGGTGGTGCGCGTGGCGTCCGGCAGCTGCGTCGAGACTGTTTACATTCCCCAGGGCAAGCGCGGCACCTTGTGCGTTTCGTCCCAGGCAGGCTGTGCCCTGGACTGCAGTTTCTGCTCCACCGGCAAGCAAGGCTTCAACAGCAACCTCACCGCCGCCGAAGTCATTGGCCAGGTGTGGATCGCCAATAAATCCTTCGGCAGCGTTCCGGCCACCATCGACCGCGCCATCACCAACGTGGTGATGATGGGGATGGGGGAACCGCTGCTGAACTTCGACAACGTCATTTCGGCCATGCGCCTGATGATGGACGACCTGGGCTACGGCATCTCCAAGCGCCGCGTGACCCTGTCGACATCCGGCGTGGTTCCGATGATCGATGAATTGGCCAAGCACATCGACGTCTCCCTGGCGTTGTCGCTGCACGCACCCAATGACGCATTGCGTAACCAATTGGTGCCGATCAACAAGAAGTATCCGCTTAAGATGCTCCTCGATTCCTGCCAGCGCTACATGTCGGCCCTGGGCGAAAAGCGTGTACTGACCATCGAATACACCTTGCTCAAGGACATCAACGACAAAGTCGAGCACGCGGTCGAGATGATCGAGCTGCTCAAGAACGTGCCGTGCAAGATCAACCTGATTCCGTTCAACCCGTTTCCCCATTCTGGCTACGAGCGGCCGAGCAACAACGCCATCCGCCGTTTCCAGGATCAACTGCACCAGGCGGGCTTCAATGTCACCGTGCGCACCACCCGTGGTGAGGACATCGATGCGGCCTGTGGCCAATTGGTAGGGCAGGTGCTGGATCGCACCCGCCGCAGCGAGCGTTATATCGCGGTGCGTGAACTGAGCGCAGCTGACGACATGCCGCAAAGCGCTGCAAACCGAAACTGAGAGAGGATCTCTATGCCCTTGCGCCTTGCGCTGCTTTTGCTTGTTACCGGCCTTGCGACCGGTTGCGTTTCATCGGGCCATGAGAGCCCCCTGCAAACCGGCAAAGGTCGTGACGAGGCGCGGGTTGCCTATGTGCAATTGGGCCTGGGTTACCTGCGCCAGGGCATGAGCGAGCAAGCCAAGGCACCGTTGAAAAAGGCTCTTGAGCTGGACAGCGACGATGCCGACGCCAATGCCGCGCTGGCCTTGGTCTTCCAGGCCCAGGCCGAGCCTGAACTGGCCGATCGATACTTCAATAAAGCCCTGGCCGCACGGCCTGCCGACCCTCGGCTGCTGAACAACTACGGCAGCTTCCTGTTCGAGCAGAAACGTTATGACCAGGCTTCCCGTTATTTCCAGCAGGCCAGCGCCGATACGCTCTATCCTGAGCGCTCGCGTGTATTCGAGAACCTCGGTGTGACGTCGGTGCGCCTTGGCCAGCGCGACGTTGCGCGCCAGCAACTGGAAAAAGCCCTGCACCTGAACAGTCGCCAGCCACGGGCATTGCTTGAAATGGCTGAGTTGTCCTACGAAGACAGGCATTATGTGCCGGCACGTGACTATTACGAGCGTTTTAGCCTGCTCAGCGGGCAAAATGCACGTAGTCTATTGCTCGGTGTGCGCCTGGCGACGGTTCATGAAGAACGCGACACGGCCGCACGATTTGGCCAGCAACTCGAACGACTCTATCCCGGTACGCCGGAATATCAGCAATACCTGTCGGAGCAATGATGAAAGCGGCGCACCCGGAAGTTGTAGCAGCTAATCGCGTAAACCCAGGCGAGACCTTGCGTCAGGCCCGTGAAAGCAAAGGATGGTCCCTGGCAGAGGTGGCCCTCAAGCTCAATCTGACCGCCACATCCCTGGCCAACCTGGAAGCCGGCGCGTTCGACAAGCTGCCTGGGCACACCTTCGCCCGGGGTTATATCCGTGCCTACGCCAAGTTGCTGGGCATCGACCAGGCCGTGCTGGTCCAGGAATTCGATCAGTTCACCGGCACCGACTCCCAGGGCAGCAATGTGCATGGCCTGGGACGTATTGAAGAGCCGGTACGGGTTTCCCACACCATTTTGCGCATTGTCAGCCTGCTGCTGCTGATCGCCGTGATCGGCGGTGGTTTTGTCTGGTGGCAAGACCAGACGTCCTTGCGTACCAAGGACCTGGTCAGCAACGCCATGGAGCACGTCGAGGTCGAGAGCGCCGACGGCACCACACAGATTCACCCACTGGATGAGCCGGAAGACCAGGCGGTAGCCGAAGGTCAAGCGGCGTCCGAAGCGCCAGCCACTGCCGAAACACCCGCGCCGGAAACGGCGCCTGCGGTGACCGCTCCAGCTCCAGCCGCACCAGCCACGCCAGCAGCGCCGCAGGCTCAGGCCCATGTGCCTGCCACACCTGCTGCGCCTGCCACGCAAGCCCCTGTGGCCCCGGCTACCCCGGCGGCGCCTGCGATTTCGCCGCCCACCACTCCAGCGTTGATCGCCGGTGATGGTCGTGTACAGATCACCTTCATCGCTGACTGCTGGACGCAGGTCACCGATGGCAATGGCAAAGTGCTGTTTAGCGGTCTGAAGCGTAAGGGAGATACGCTTGACCAGGGCGGCAAGCCTCCTCTGACGCTGCGTCTGGGCTTTGCCCGTGGCGCGCAAGTGGCCTACAACGGCCAGCCTGTGGACGTGGCGCCGTTCACCACTGGCGAGACCGCTCGCCTGAAGCTGGGACAATAGTCATGCACGGCGAATCTCCAATCAAACGTCGCGTATCGCGCAAGATCTGGGTCGGCTCGGTGCCGGTGGGTGGCGATGCCCCCATCGCGGTACAGAGCATGACCAACAGCGACACCAATGATGTGGCTGCCACCGTTGCCCAGATCAACCGCCTGGAAGCGGCCGGTGTGGACATCGTGCGTGTATCCGTGCCGGACATGGACGCGGCCGAGGCCTTTGGTCGTATCAAGCAACTGGTCAAGGTGCCGCTGGTGGCCGACATCCACTTCGACTACCGGATCGCCTTGCGCGTCGCGGAGCTGGGCGTTGACTGCCTGCGCATCAACCCGGGCAACATCGGTCGCGAAGACCGGGTGCGTGCCGTGGTGGATGCGGCACGTGATCGGGGTATTCCAATCCGCATCGGCGTCAATGCCGGCTCCCTGGAAAAAGACCTGCAAAAGAAGTACGGCGAGCCCACCCCGGCAGCGCTGGTCGAGTCGGCGTTGCGCCATGTTGAACACCTTGAACGGCTGAATTTCCAGGACTTCAAGGTCAGCGTAAAGGCTTCCGACGTGTTCATGGCCGTCGAAGCCTATCGCCTGTTGGCCAAGGAAATCGTGCAACCGCTGCACCTGGGGATCACCGAAGCAGGTGGTTTGCGCTCAGGTACGGTGAAATCTGCGGTGGGTCTCGGTATGCTGCTCGCCGAAGGAATTGGCGATACTATCCGCATCTCCCTGGCGGCAGACCCGGTAGAGGAGGTGAAAGTCGGCTACGACATTCTCAAATCCCTGCATTTGCGTTCCCGTGGCATCAACTTCATTGCCTGCCCGAGCTGCTCGCGGCAGAACTTCGACGTGGTGAAAACCATGAACGAACTGGAAGGGCGCCTCGAGGACCTGCTGGTGCCGCTGGATGTTGCGGTGATCGGCTGCGTGGTCAACGGACCAGGTGAGGCCAAAGAGGCCCATATAGGCCTGACCGGTGGTACACCGAACCTGATTTACATCGACGGCAAGCCGTCGCAGAAACTGACGAATGACAATCTGGTGGATGAGCTCGAAAGGTTGATCCGCGAGAAGGCCGCCGAAAAGGTCGCCGCCGACGCAGCGCTGATCGCGCGCGGCTAAGAACGAATTTAAGGATTTGATGTGAGCAAGTCTCTGCAAGCCATTCGTGGCATGAACGACATCCTGCCGGAACAGACGCCGCTGTGGCGCTATTTCGAAGGTACTGTCGCGCGCCTGCTGGATAACTACGGTTACAAGCAGATTCGCATGCCGATCGTCGAGTTCACCGAGCTGTTCAAACGCTCCATCGGTGAAGTGACCGACATCGTCGAAAAAGAGATGTACACCTTTGAAGATCGCAACGGCGACTCCCTGACCCTGCGTCCGGAAGGTACCGCCGCATGCGTGCGCGCGGTGCTCGAACATGGCCTCACCGGGGGCGGTCAGCCGCAGAAGCTTTGGTACATCGGCCCGATGTTCCGCCACGAACGCCCGCAGAAAGGCCGTTATCGCCAGTTTCACCAGATCGGCCTGGAAGTGTTCAACCTCGATGGCCCGGACATCGACGCCGAATTGATCGTGCTCACCTGGCGCCTGTGGGGCCTGCTGGGCATCCGCGATGCGGTCAAGCTTGAACTGAACAGCCTGGGCACCAGCGAATCCCGAGGCCGCTACCGCGTGGCCCTGGTCGACTACCTGAGCGCCCATCTGGACAAGCTGGACGAAGACAGCCAGCGCCGCCTGAAAACCAACCCGTTGCGTGTCCTTGATACCAAGAATGCCGACACCCAGGCGATCCTGGTCGATGCGCCGAAAATGGCCGATTACCTGGACGACGAATCCCGTGCACACTTCGAGGGCCTCAAGGCGCGTCTCGACGCGGCAGGCATTCCGTACGTAATCAATCCAAAACTGGTGCGTGGCCTCGATTACTACAGCAAGACCGTGTTCGAGTGGGTCACCGACAAGCTCGGCGCCCAGGGCACCGTGTGTGCTGGTGGCCGCTACGACGGCCTGGTCGAGCAGATGGGCGGCAAGCCGACCACAGGCGTAGGTTTTGCCATGGGCATCGAGCGGCTGATCCTGCTGCTGGAAACCCTGGAGCAGGTTCCCGAAGAGATCTCCCGTCAGGTGGACGTGTACCTCTGCGCTTTTGGTGAGGCCGCCGAACTGGCAGCCCTGGCCTTGAGCGAGAAAGTACGTGACCAATTGCCTAATCTGCGTCTGCAGATCAATGCCGGAGCCGGCAGTTTCAAGAGCCAGTTCAAGAAAGCCGACAAGAGCGGTGCGCTGTACGCATTGATCCTCGGCGATGACGAGTTGGCCCAGCAAGTGATAGGTTTCAAACCCCTGCGTGGCCAGGGTGAGCAACAGAACATTGCCTTTGATGCGCTCGCTGCGCACTTGGCCACCTGCGTCGTGCAGGGTTGAAGCTGTCGAACAGCCGAATTTAGCGATTAAGGAGTATTGGGGTGTCGAGTACTGATGATGAGCAGTTGGCCGAACTGAAGGACTGGTGGCAGCGTAACGGCAAGCCCCTGGTGACCGGCGGTCTGCTGGCGTTAGTGGTGGTGTTCGGCTGGCAGGCCTGGAACAAGTATCAGGCCAACCAGTCCCAGGGCGCCTCGATCCTCTATCAGCAATTGCTGGAAACTACGCTGACCCCGGACGGCAAGCCTGACACTGCGCACGTCGCAGACCTGGCCGGCAAGCTGAAGAGCGAATTTGGTGGCAGCACCTACGCCCAATACGGCAGCCTGTTCGTCGCGAAAGTCGCGGTCGACTCCGGCAAGCTGGATGACGCCGCGGCTGAACTGAAGGCGGTTGCGGACAAGCCGGTCAACCCGACTCTGGGTGAAATCGCACGACAACGCCTGGCTCAGGTACTGGCGGCACAGAACAAGGCTGACGAAGCACTCAAACTGCTCGACGGCGATGCGGACAAGGCATTTGTAGCCACTCGCGAAGAGCTCAAGGGCGACCTGTTGGTCCAATTGGGTCGTACCGACGAAGCCAATGCTGCGTACAAGAAAGCCAAGGCGGCGCTGTCGGATGAAGCGGCGGTCGGTGGCTTACAAATCAAGCTGGACGACTTGGCCAAAGGGGATGCGTGACGTGATCCGTTGGAAACATGCAGCATTGCTGGCTCTGGCCGTTCTGGCCGCGGGTTGCAGCAGCAACAGTAAAAAAGAACTGCCTCCGGCCGAGCTGACCAGCTTCAAGGAAGAAGTGATCCTGCAAAAGCAGTGGAGCCGCTCCATCGGTGACGGTCAGGGCGAAACCTACAACATGCTGGTACCGGCGATCGACGGTGACAACATTGTGGCCGCTGACGTCACCGGCGTGGTGATCTCCATGGATCGCATGAACGGCGATGTGAAATGGAAGAAAGACCTTGAACTGCCGGTGTCGGGCGCCGTTGGCGTGGGTTATGGCCTGGTGATGCTCGGCACGCTGAAAGGCGAAGTCGTGGCGCTGGATTCCAGCACAGGTGAAGAGAAATGGCGCGCGCGCGTGACCAGTGAAGTACTCGCTCCGCCTGCCACCAACGGTGACGTGGTGGTGGTGCAGACCCAGGATGATCGCGTGATCGGCCTGGATGCCAGCACCGGCCAGCAACGCTGGTTGTACGACAGCACCCCTGCGGTACTGACCCTGCGCGGTACCAGTGGTCCGGTTGTGACCAACAATCTGGCCGTCGCGGGTCTGTCGACCGGTAAAGTGGTCGCCCTCGATACCCAGAACGGCGTGCCGGCCTGGGAAACCCGTGTGGCCATTCCGCAAGGTCGCTCCGAACTGGACCGCGTGGTGGACATCGACGGTGGTTTGCTGCTGTCGGGTGAAACCCTCTACGTAGCCACCTACCAAGGCCGTGTTGCGGCACTGGACCTGCAGAGTGGCCGCATCAACTGGCAGCGTGATGCCTCCAGCTACGCCGGTGTCGCCCAAGGGTTCGGCAGCGTCTACGTCAGCCTGGCATCCGGTACTGTTGAAAGTGTCGACGAGCGTTCCACCACTGCATTGTGGAGCAACGATTCCCTGGCTCGCCGTCAACTGTCGGCACCGGAAGTGTTTTCCAGCTATGTCGCGGTGGGCGACTTCGAAGGCTACCTGCACCTGCTGAGCCAGGTAGACGGTCGCTTCGTCGGTCGTGAACGCATCGACAGCGATGGCCTGCGTGCGCGTCCGCTGGTGGTGGGTAACATGCTTTATGTGTTTGGCAACAGCGGCAAGCTGGAAGCCCTGACCATCAAGTAAAGGTTTGACTATGCTTGGGGTAACTCCCAGGCGGCCCCGCTTCGGCGGGGCATGCGGCATGTGATTATGCTGCCCCGAGCACCAGCCGCTGCCTTGCAGCGGCTTTTGTATTTTCTGAAATAACGAAGTGGAGAGCCGCATGGTTCCCGTAATCGCCCTGGTGGGCCGACCCAACGTCGGCAAGTCCACCTTGTTCAACCGCCTGACCAGGACTCGCGACGCCATTGTCGGCGACTTGTCCGGTCTGACCCGTGATCGCCAATACGGTGAGGCAAAGTGGCAAGGGCGCTCCTACATCATTATCGACACCGGCGGTATTTCCGGTGATGAGCATGGCATGGACGAAAAGATGGCCGAGCAATCGCTGCTCGCCATTGAAGAAGCCGATGTCGTGTTGTTCCTGGTAGATGCCCGCGCGGGCTACACCGCTGCCGACCAGATGATTGGCGAGCACCTGCGCAAGCGCAACAAACGCTCTTACGTCGTGGCCAACAAGATCGACAACAT
This sequence comes from Pseudomonas sp. SDO5271_S396, assembly GCF_054071795.1. Taxonomy (NCBI): domain Bacteria; kingdom Pseudomonadati; phylum Pseudomonadota; class Gammaproteobacteria; order Pseudomonadales; family Pseudomonadaceae; genus Pseudomonas; species Pseudomonas sp. SDO5271_S396. The sequence continues at coordinate 3,202 of NZ_JBSVWB010000011.1, read as the reverse complement.
CGACGCTGAACTGGCCCGTGCCGAATTCAGCCCGATGGGCCTGGGCGACGCGATCCCGATTGCCGGTGCTCACGGTCGTGGCATCAACCAGATGCTGGAAATCGCCCTGCAGACCTTCCCCAAGGACGAAGAAGAGCCAGCCGAAGGCGAAGAGGAAGAGATCGTTGCCGAAGGCGAGGAAGCCAAGCGCATTCCTGGCCCGAGTGAAAAAGACGGTATCAAGATCGCCATCATCGGTCGTCCCAACGTCGGCAAGTCGACCCTGGTCAACCGCATGCTTGGTGAAGAGCGGGTGATCGTCTATGACCAGCCCGGCACCACCCGCGACAGCATTTACATCCCGTTCGAACGCAACGAGGAAAAGTACACGCTGATCGACACCGCCGGTGTGCGCAAGCGCGGCAAGATCCACGAAGAAGTCGAAAAATTCTCCGTGGTGAAAACCCTGCAGGCCATCAAAGACGCCAACGTGGTGATCTTCGTGATGGATGCTCGCGAAGGCGTGGTGGACCACGACCTCAACCTGCTGGGCTTTGCCCTGGAGGCTGGTCGGGCGCTGGTGATCGCGATCAACAAATGGGACGGCATGACCCCGAGCGAGCGCGACTACGTGAAGGTCGAACTGCAACGCCGGTTGTTCTTCGTCGAGTTCGCCGATATCCACTTCATCTCGGCGCTGCACGGTACCGGTGTGGGCAACCTCTATGCGTCGGTGCAGAACTCGTTCAAGTCGGCGGTCACCCGCTGGCCGACCAGCCGCCTGACCCAGATCCTCGAAGATGCGGTGAGCGAGCATGCGCCGCCCATGGTCAACAGCCGCCGAATCAAACTGCGGTATGCCCACCTGGGCGGCGCCAACCCGCCGATTATCGTGATCCACGGTAACCAGGTGGAGAAGGTGCCCAAGTCCTACGTGCGCTACCTGGAAAACACCTACCGCCGTGTCCTCAAGCTGGTCGGTACGCCGATCCGCATCGAGTTCAAGGGCAGTGACAACCCGTACGAAGGCAACAAGAACACACTGACTGACCGTCAGGTGAACAAGAAGCGTCGTTTGATGAGTCACCACAAAAAGGCCGACAAGAAGCGCCGGGACAAGAGATAACGGCAGCTTCGAGTTGTAAGCGACATGCTGCAAGAGAGGGCTCCTTTGGAGCCCTTTTTTGTGCGCGCCAGTTTGCTCCTTGACCTGCTTGCAACTTGCAGCTTAAAACTTGCAGCTCACCCGAAGGGGGCTCCCATGATCACCAGCAAGCTGCCGAATGTCGGCACCACGATTTTCACCACCATGTCGCAACTCGCTGCCGAAACCGGCGCGCTCAACCTGTCCCAAGGCTTTCCCGATTTCAATGGCCCTAAGGCGTTGCTTGATGCCGTGGGCAAGCATATCGCCCTGGGGCATAACCAATACGCGCCCATGACCGGTTTGCCGATACTGCGCCAGCAGGTGGCCGCCAAGATTGCCCGCAGCTATGACGCCACGGTCAATCAAGACACTGAAGTGACCATCACGCCGGGCGCCGCCGAAGCGATCTTCTGCGCGATCCAGGCGGTGATTCGCCAGGGCGACGAAGTGATCGTGTTCGACCCCAGCTACGACAGCTACGAGCCTTCGGTCGAGCTGGCCGGTGGTCGTTGCGTGCATGTGCCATTGAGCCTGCAAGGCTTCGCCCTCGACTTCGAAAAAATCAGGGCGGCGCTGTCGCCACGCACACGCATGATCATCCTGAACTCGCCGCATAACCCTACCGGCGCGCTGATCAGCCGCGCGGAGCTGGACCAACTGGCCGAACTGATCCGTGACCGCGACATCTACCTGGTCAGCGATGAGGTCTACGAACACTTGGTGTTTGACGGCGTGCCGCATGTCAGCGTGCTCGCCCACGAGGAGCTGTATCAACGTGCTTTCGTGGTCAGCTCGTTTGGCAAGACCTACCACGTTACTGGCTGGAAAACCGGCTATGTCGTCGCACCGCCGGCGCTCACTGCCGAGCTGCGCAAGGTGCATCAATACGTCAATTTTTGCGGCGTGACGCCGTTGCAATACGCGTTGGCGGACTTCATGGCCGAACACCCCGAGCACGTGGATGAACTGCCGGCCTTTTATCAGGCCAAGCGCGACCTGTTCTGCGACCTGTTGGCGCCGTCGCGTTTCAGCTTCACACGGGTCGCCGGTACCTATTTCCAACTGGTGGATTACTCGCAGATTCGCCCGGACCTGGATGACGTCGCCATGTCGCTGTGGATGACCCGTGAACACGGCGTTGCCACCATTCCGGTCTCGGTGTTCTACCAGAGCCCGCCCCAAGGCCAGCGTCTAGTACGCCTGTGTTTTGCCAAACGCGAGGAGACGCTGCAGCAGGCAGCGGAAAAACTATGCGTGATCTGAGTGCGTTGCCCAACCTGAACATTGCCCTGGTCCAGACCACCCTGGCCTGGCACGACCGCCAGACCAACCTCGAGCATTTCGAGCTGCTGCTGGAGCAGGCCCGTGGCGCCGACCTGATCGTGTTGCCGGAAATGTTCACCACCGGTTTTTCCATGGAGTCGGCGACCCTTGCCGAACAAGAGTTCGGTCCGACCCATCACTGGCTCCAGGCCCAAGCCCGACAGTACGATGCGGTAATCACCGGCAGCGTGATCATCCAGGCCGCCGACGGCAGCCATCGTAACCGCTTGCTGTGGGCACGGCCGGACGGGGAAGTGCTGCATTACGACAAGCGCCACCTGTTCCGCATGGCGGGTGAGCACAATCACTACACCCCGGGCGAGCGTCAGGTGCAGTTCGAACTGAAAGGTTGGCGTGTTCGCCCGCTGATCTGCTACGACTTGCGCTTTCCGGTGTGGAGTCGCGATGCCCAAGACACCGACCTGCTGTTGTATACCGCCAACTGGCCGGGGGCTCGGCGCCAGCACTGGAACCGGCTGTTGCCGGCACGGGCCATCGAGAACCTGTGCTATGTGGCAGCGGTGAACCGGATCGGCACGGACGGCAAAGGCTTTGCCTACACGGGTGACAGCCAGGTGCTGGATTTTCAGGGCGAGACGTTGTTGAGTGCGGGGGAGGCGGACGGGGTGTTTCAGGTGAGCCTGGATGCGGCCGAGTTGGCGGCGTATCGCACCCGGTTTCCGGCGAACCTGGATGCCGACAGCTTTCAGTTTGTCTGACGCACCGCTTTCGCGAGCAAGCCCGCTCCCACAG
>NZ_JBSVWB010000010.1:0-148668 GCF_054071795.1 Pseudomonas sp. SDO5271_S396 | reverse complement strand
TACAGCAGCCTCATTTGCTGTCAAGTGATTATTTTCAGAAGTTTTCGAAGATTTCTTCAACAACTTCAACCACTTGCGCTTCCGATCTCTCGTTAGCGGGAGGCGAATTCTACAGCGTTACACGCTGCTGTCAACACCTCTTTTTCTCCGCTTTCGACCGAGAGGATCGAAACGTCAATAGAGCCAAACAGCACTGCTCTACCAACTCCTTCCAGGCTTCGATGACCTGAAGCGACTCGCTTTCGAAACCTACTTAACTCATTGAAACTCAAGGAGTTTTACGTTTCGACTGCGCCGGAAGTGGGGCGAATTATAGACAGATAAAATTCGACGTCAACACCTGATTACGCTTTTGTTGCAGAAAGTGGTTTTTTCGCAATAACGCGGGGGATCCGCCGCATGACCGGTGGGACCCGAAGCACCAGAAGCAACGCACCTATGGATGCATAGATAGCCCACTCCTTCAGATCAGCCCGTACGATCCACAACATATGCAATAAACCAAGCCCCAGAACGACATACACCAAACGGTGTAATTTCTTCCAGCGGTTGCCCAGTCGACGCTGGCTGTAACGATTCGAAGTCACCGCCAGTATCAGCAATGATAGAAATCCCAAGGTACCCACAATGATGTAAGGCCGCTTACGCAATTCCACACCCAATTGCGACCAATCCAAACCAAGCACAAAGACACAGTAAGCAGCCAGGTGCAGCACAACATAGGCAAAACACCACAACCCAAGTTGCCGACGCACAGCGATCCAGCCCGCCCACCCGCTTAGCCTCTGCAGCGGCGTCATTGCGAGAGTAATCAGTAACAGAATCAACGTGCCGAGCCCCAGCCGATCGACCAGCACCTTGCCCGGATCCGGCCCCAGAACAGAACTCCATGCTTCATAGAGCCAGAACAGTGGCCATATCGCCGCAGCTATAAAGACGCCTATGCGCCAGACCGGATAACGCATCAGTAGTTCTTCCGCAGATCGAGGCCGGTATAAAGAGACGCCACCTCATCCGAGTAGCCGTTGAACATTTGCGTCTCGCGCACATTGGGACTGAACAACCCACTCGGCAGACGGCGTTCCCGGGCTTGAGTCCAGCGCGGATGGTCTACCGCAGGGTTCACATTCGCATAAAAGCCATACTCGTCCGCAGCAATACTCTGCCAAGTGGTTTTCGGCTGTTCGCTCACAAGACTGATGCGGACAATGGACTTCACACTCTTGAAGCCATACTTCCATGGCACGACCAAACGCAGCGGCGCGCCATTCTGGTTAGGCAGTTCGCGCCCGTACATCCCCACAGCCAGAATCGCCAAAGGATTCATCGCTTCATCCAATCGCAAGCCTTCTACATAAGGCCAATCGATCAAGCCAAAACTCGACCTCTGCCCCGGCATGCTCTTGGGATCCTGGAGCGTTTCAAAACGAATGTATTTGGCCTTTGAGGTTGGCTCAACCTGCTTGAGCAACGCCAAGATCGGAAAACCGATCCATGGAATAACCATTGACCACGCCTCGACACAGCGCAGACGGTAGATGCGTTCTTCCAACTGATAGGGCTTCATGAAGTCTTCCAGGGCATATCGGCCTGGCTTCGCGACTTCGCCGTCAATCACAACACTCCACGGCTCGGTCTTGAGCGATCCCGCATTGGTCGCTGGATCGCCCTTGCCTGTACCGAACTCATAGAAGTTGTTGTAGTGGGTCGCATCCTTGAAAGGAGTGACGGCCTCATCCTTTACTGTCACCGCCTGCCATTTGGCGCCCGACAGCTTATCGGCAAACCAGCCAGGCGCCCTCCCTGGCTCGACATCCGCATAGCGCGAAGCATCATTCGCACTGGCCCAACGCGGCAAACTGCCGGCGGCGAGACCGGCAAGCGCACCACCCAGCACACTGCGACGAGAAAGATAGAAAGATTCGGGGGTAACCTCCGATTCGTGACTATCGGACACTCTAGGGACTTTGATTAACATGGCAACTCCGCAGCATTGGAGGACAGATGCACCAATAGACTGCGGAGTATGGGGGAAATTACATTAAGGCAACGTTTTGTCGCGACGAAGATGCAACAGATACTGCACCGGGCCGGACGCAGCATAAATCAGGAATGCCAACAACAGAATGCGGGGCGGATCACTGAAAACCACGGCAAACACCAGCACGACTGCAAGGATCGCCACAAACGGCACGCGCCCCTTGAGATCCAGTTCCTTGAAGCTGTTGTACTTGATGTTGCTGACCATCAGCATGCCGGCCGCCGCAACCATCAAGGCTACCAGGAAGGACATCTTGGAGCCCTGGATTCCGTAGTCACTGAACGCCCAGACGATACCCGCCACCACACCCGCTGCCGCAGGACTTGCCAAACCGATGAAGTAACGCTTGTCGGCAGTACCCACCTGGGTATTGAAGCGAGCCAGTCGCAACGCCGCGCCCGCCACATAGATGAATGCAACCATCCAGCCCACCTTGCCCATATCCCCAAGCGCCCAGGCAAACGCCAGCAATGCAGGCGCAACACCAAAGGCAACCATGTCCGACAGCGAATCGTATTCGGCGCCAAAAGCACTCTGGGTATTGGTCATCCGCGCCACACGGCCATCGAGACCGTCGAGCACCATGGCGACAAAAATGGCGATGGCAGCAAAACCGAAGTATTTGCTGGCACTCACCGCATCACCCGCTGCCAGCGCACTTTGGGCGCTCATGGAGTTGATGATGGAGTAGAACCCGGCAAACAGGTTCGCCGTGGTGAACAGGTTGGGCAGAAGATAGATGCCACGATGCCGGACCTTGCGACCTTCCGCATCGTGCCCTTCCTCGACATGCTCATCGATCGGCAGCAGGCTATCGGCGTCAGGAGCCTGACCTGGCTCTTCGGGACGTTCGCTCATGGACTTTACCTTGCAACGGTGTGAAAAGAATTCGACAAATACTTGCGGCGACTGTTCGCCCGCAAACGATGCAGCTTTATACCAGAACCCGCCCCCAAACGAAAAAACGCGGCCTAAGCCGCGTTTTCCCTTGATACGTACGACTTAGTTCTTGGCTTTGTCGACGATCTTGTTGGCACCGATCCACGGCATCATGGAGCGCAGTTGCTCGCCGATGATTTCGATACCGTGAGCGGCGTTGTTACGACGCTTGGCGGTCATCGAAGGGTAGCCGGTAGCGCCTTCGCTGATGAACATTTTGGCGTATTCGCCGTCCTGAATACGTTTCAGGGCGTTGCGCATAGCCTGACGGGACTCGGCGTTGATCACTTCCGGGCCGGTCACGTACTCGCCGTACTCGGCGTTGTTGGAGATCGAGTAGTTCATGTTGGCGATACCGCCTTCGTACATGAGGTCAACGATCAACTTCAGTTCGTGCAGGCACTCGAAGTAGGCCATTTCCGGCGCGTAGCCCGCTTCAACCAGGGTTTCGAAACCGGCTTTTACCAGCTCAACGGTACCGCCGCACAGAACGGCTTGCTCGCCGAACAGGTCGGTTTCAGTCTCGTCCTTGAAGGTGGTTTCGATGATGCCGGTACGACCGCCACCGACGCCAGCAGCGTAGGACAGTGCCACGTTCTTGGCGTTGCCCGATGCGTCCTGGTAGATCGCGATCAGGTCAGGGATACCGCCACCCTTGACGAACTCGGAACGCACGGTGTGGCCCGGAGCCTTCGGCGCGATCATGATCACGTCGAGGTCAGCACGCGGCACAACCTGGTTGTAGTGGATCGCGAAGCCGTGGGAGAAGGCCAGGGTGGCGCCTTTCTTGATGTTCGGCTCGATTTCGGTTTTGTACAGTTGGGACTGGAATTCGTCCGGGGTCAGGATCATGACCAGGTCTGCAGCCGCAACAGCGGAAGCCACGTCGGTGACTTTCAGGCCGTGAGCTTCAGCCTTGGCAACGGTAGCCGAGCCTTTACGCAGACCAACGGTTACATCAACGCCAGAATCTTTCAGGTTGCAAGCTTGTGCGTGACCCTGGGAGCCGTAGCCGATGATGGCGACTTTCTTGCCCTGGATGATCGACAGGTCACAATCTTTATCGTAATAAACTTTCATGAGGTTCCTCTATATATCCAGGCCGTAAGGCCATTCGCTAATTGGGTTAGATGCTGAGTACTTTGTCGCCACGGGCAATCCCGGTGACGCCACTGCGTACGGTTTCCAGAATCGAGGCCGTCCCGATCGACTGGATGAAGCTGTCCAGCTTGTCGCTTGTACCGGTCAATTGAACGGTATAAACGCTGGCACTCACATCGACGATCTGCCCGCGATAAATGTCGGTAGTCCGTTTGATCTCGGCACGTTGAGCACCCGTGGCCTTGACCTTGACCAGCATCAGCTCGCGCTCGATGTGGGCACTTTCCGACAGGTCGACCAGCTTGACCACTTCGATCAGCTTGTTGAGGTTCTTGGTGATCTGCTCGATCACCTCATCGTGGCCTACGGTGGTCAACGTCAGCCGCGACAGGGTCGGGTCTTCGGTCGGGGCCACGGTCAGGCTTTCGATGTTGTAGTTGCGTTGCGAAAACAGGCCGACAACACGAGACAGAGCGCCGGGTTCGTTCTCCAGAAGCAGGGAGATAATGTGCCGCATGATTAAGTACGCTCCGTCTTGTTCAGCCACATGTCGCGCATAGAGCCGTCTTTGATCTGCATCGGGTAGACGTGCTCGCTGGTATCCACCTGAATATCGATGAACACCAGGCGGTCCTTCATGGCGAACGCCTCTTCCATCTTCGGCTTCAGATCTTTCAGATCGGTGATGCGAATGCCAACGTGGCCATAGGCTTCAACCAACTTGACGAAATCTGGCAGCGATTCCATGTAGGAATGGGAGTGACGGCTGTTGTAGCTCATGTCCTGCCATTGGCGAACCATGCCCAGCACACCGTTGTTCAGGCAGACGATCTTCACCGGAAGGCCGTACTGCAGGCATGTCGACAGCTCCTGGATATTCATCTGGATACTGCCTTCACCCGTGACGCACGCGACATCGGCGTCCGGGAAGCTCAGTTTCACGCCCATGGCCGCCGGGAAACCAAAGCCCATCGTGCCCAGGCCACCGGAGTTGATCCAGCGGTTAGGCTTGTCGAACTTGTAGTACTGCGCGGCGAACATCTGGTGCTGGCCCACGTCAGAGGTCACAAAGGCGTCGCCCTTGGTCACTTCGCACAGGGTCTCGATCACGGTTTGTGGCTTGATGATGCTGCCGTCGCCCTTGTCGTAAGGGAACAGGCCGCGATCACCGCGCCATTCGTCGATCTGCTTCCACCAACTGGCAACGGACTCCTTGTTCGGCGTCTCGCCGATGTCCTTCAGCGCAGCAACCATCTCGGTCAATACGCTTTCCACAGGACCTACAATCGGCACGTCGGCCTTGATGGTCTTGGAGATGGACGCCGGATCGATGTCGATGTGGATGATCTTGGCGTTCGGGCAGAACTTGCTCGCACCGTTGATCACCCGGTCATCGAAGCGTGCGCCCACAGCCAGGATCACATCAGCGTGGTGCATCGCCAAGTTGGCGGTGTAGCTGCCATGCATGCCGAGCATGCCGACGAACTGACGGTCAGAGCCCGGGAATGCACCAAGGCCCATCAGGGTGTTGGTCACTGGCAGGTTGAGCATCTTGGCCAGTTCGGTCAGCGGTGCGGAACCGCCACCCAGAATCACGCCCCCCCCCGAGTACAACACAGGGCGCTTGGCCGCCAGGAGCATTTCTGCCGCCTTGCGGATTTGCCCCGAGTGCCCACGAACGGCCGGGCTGTAGGAACGCAGCTTGGCTTTCTTCGGGAAGATGTATTCGAATTTTTCAGCCGGGTTGGTCATGTCTTTCGGCACATCGACCACCACAGGGCCCGGGCGACCGGACTGGGCAAGGTAGAAGGCCTTTTTCATGACTTCCGGGATTTCCGATGGATGCTTGATCATGAAGCTGTGTTTCACGATCGGCCGGGAGATACCGATCATGTCGGTTTCCTGGAATGCATCGGTACCCACCATAGTGCTGGGCACCTGGCCGGAGATGATCACCATCGGGATGGAGTCCATATACGCAGTCGCGATGCCGGTGATGGCATTCGTTGCGCCTGGGCCGGACGTTACCAGTACCACACCGGCTTTACCGGTGGCACGGGCGTAACCGTCAGCCATATGGGTTGCAGCCTGTTCGTGACGAACCAGGATGTGAGTAACAGCCGGTTCCTTGAACAGTGCGTCGTAAACATGCAGCAGAGCACCACCTGGGTACCCGTAGATATAGTCGACGCCTTCGTCACGCAAAAAGCGGACGAGCATCTCACCACCAGATAAAAGCTCCACGTTGTTCACCTCTAAAACGCCAGAATACCGTCCGTTGAAAACCGACGGGTCTTAATAGGTTTACTTCTCAACAGAGCATGAGCGACGGTGGTCGCCGACTACGTCAGCACTGACTGAGCAAGTATTGGGATCGTCCCAAGTGTTGCGGGCTTTTCCCACCCAGCGCGAGGTAACGCGTTGCGGGTGTTACAGGTCGGCGCGGATATGCGCCTCATGATCTGCTGAGCGGGCCTGCTTCTGGCAGTCCCGATACAGCGGACTTTGGATTCTTCTGTTTCAGGCCCTTCAAGTCAAGCAATAATTGCGCTTTTTTCCAACTAAGCGCATGAGAACGTAGAAGAAAGGGCTCTGAGGAGGGATAAAACTCGCCTGAATGTCGTCAAGCGGTAGAAATATGCGCAAGACTGCCGAAAAACCCGGCAGTCAGGCAATTAACGAGCGTCGGCAATCAGTTGGTCGAACTTTTTCAGCGCATTTCGCAACCCAAGGCTCTTTTGTGGCTGATCGGCATAGACCATGTTGGCCATTTCCAGAATCCCCGACGCATTGGGCAACGGCAGATCCTGCTCGAGAATCTGCTTCATGCGCACGAGGAAAATCCATTGCAGCCATTGGTTGAAATCCAGGGTATCCACCGCGAACGGCTCGACACTGGCGAGCGCCTCGGCGCTGGGAGACACTTCGTCCCACCAGTCTTGCACGCGCAATTCGCGTTCGATCAGCAACAGCTGTTCAGCAATCGCTAGAAAACGCGCGTCCATCAGAGGCTGACCTTGGCTTTCTGTCGGGCCTGGGCAGCACCCGCAGCATCGCCCTGTGCCGCCCGCGCATCACCGATCAGGGCCCACAAACTGGCCTGCAGATCGGGACGCCCATTGGCCAGCGTGAGCCCACGACGAGCAAACTGCTCGGCTTGTGGCGCATCGCCCTGGGCCATCCGCACCTGAGCCAGACGGTACAGCACCTGCGGTTCACGCGGTGCCACACGCTGGGCGCGCTCAAGGCTCGACGAGGCGCCGTTCAAATCACCACCGGCCTGCTGTTGCTGGGCGGTGGTGAGCAAGGCCAGTACTGGACCATCCAGTTGCTCATCAGCCGACAGGCCACCAGCGCTGGACGACGGGATACCGCTCGGGGTCGAGGGCATGTTGTAAGTACCCTGATTGATCGGCGCGGTTTGAATCGGCGTGGAGTCGATAGGCCCCGAAGTGCCTGGCCCAGGCCTCCAAGGCTCGGCACTAATTGGCGCGGATGTCGCCGCACCGCCACCCGGCACCATGACCACTACGCCCGAATCCTGCGGCACCGCCTGGGTTGCCTGCACAGGGCGCTTGGTGACGGTCTGACGGAAGCCGCCATTGGCCGAAATTCGATCGTTATTGGAGACGGCTGTGCTTGAATCCACCACAGGAATCGAACCGCGCTCCACGCTGGCGCAACCATTGAGCAAAGCCAGAGCTGTAATAGCTGGAATCCACCACTTGTTCACATGAAACCCTCTTTGCTTAATTCATCCAGCCCTTGACCCAGTCCATCACCGATTCCGCCGGGGCGTTACCTCCGCAGGCTGCACCGGGTGGCGGTTCGCTGCCGCGAATATACGGCATCTGCACCGCGCCCGGACAGTTGGCATCAGAGCCTTGGCCGGTGTGGGGATCAATCCAGGCCTGCACAATATTGTCCGGCTGCGGCATGTTCAACGGCAGCGGGTCGGCCTTGCGCATGAAACTGGTCCAGACCTGCAACGCGCCGGTGGCACCGGTAAACGGCGTCTTGCCGTTGTCATCACGCCCCAGCCACACCACCGCCAGCACATCTTGGCCAAAGCCTGCAAACCAGCTGTCACGCGAGTCGTTACTCGTACCGGTTTTGCCGGCCAATGTCAGGTTCGAGGGCAGCACCTTATAGACGGAACTACCGGTCCCTTCGCGCATTACGCGCTGCATGGCGTTCTGGATCAGGTAGATGGAGCCGGCATCGAAGCGCTGTTGAATCTGGAACGGATAGCGCTTGAGCGGCTCACCTTCGGCCGTCAGTACGCTGCGAATCCCGCGCATCGGCGTATTGAACCCACCGTTGGCAAGGGTCTGGTACATGGTCGCGACTTCCATTGGCGTCATCGCTCCCGCCCCCAGCAGGATCGACGGGAATGCCGGAAACTCACGGGAGATCCCCAACCGACCCAGGGTCTTCAGAACATTCGGGACTCCCACATCCAGCCCAAGACGCGAGGTGGAAATGTTGTAGGAATGCGCCAGCCCCTGGTACAGAAAGACGGTGCCATGGGAACGACGGTCAAAGTTCTGCGGCGTCCACACCTGACCATCAGCCCCTTTGACCGACAGTGGGTCATCCGACAGCCAACTGGTCAGCGTGTATTTGCTGGGTTTTTCCAGGGCAGTCAGATAAACCGCTGGCTTGACCAACGAACCGATCGGCCGCACGGCATCCAGCGCACGGTTAAAGCCTGCGAAACTGGCCTGGCGGCTGCCGATCATGGCCTGGACCTCACCCGTTTCCGGGTTGGTCACGACCATGGCGGCTTCAACGTCATCCGCACCTTTGCGGCCGATCAGGCGCTTGAAGGTGTCGTTGACCGAAGCCTCGGCTTTCATCTGCAGAATAGGATCGAAACTGGTGAAGATCCGCAGCCCTTCCTCGGTCAAGTCTTCGTCTCGGTAATCTTCACGCAGTTGGCGCTTGACCAGATCGATGAAGCCTGGGAACGAGCTGTCCGCCAGCTTGCCGCGAGTGGTCACACCCAGTGGCATTTTCTTCGCCGCCGCGACCTGCTCGGCGGTAGCAACGCCCTGCTGTTCCAACACATCGAGCACCAGATTGCGACGCTCCAGCGCGCGCTCCGGATTGCGGCGCGGGTTGTAATAGGAGGGCCCCTTCACCATGCCGACCAGCAACGCCACTTGATGCAACTTCAGCTCGGACAGCGGCTGGCCAAAGAAAAACTGGCTGGCCAGGCCAAAACCGTGCACGGCACGCTGGCCATCCTGACCAACGAATACCTCGTTGAGGTAGGCCTCGAGAATTTCCTGCTTGCTGTAATGCAGCTCAAGCAGCATCGCCATCATGGCTTCGGTCAGCTTGCGGGTCAGGCTGCGCTCGTTGGTCAGATAGAAGTTCTTCACCAACTGCTGGGTCAGCGTACTGCCGCCCTGGGTCATCTTGCCGCCGGAGGTATTGACCCAGATGGCACGGGCAATTGATTTCGGCGATACACCCCAGTGGCTATAGAAGTCGCGGTCCTCTACAGCGACCAGGGTTTCCAACAGATAAGGCGGCACCTGATCGAGCTTGATCAGGATGCGATCTTCAAGGTTCTTGGGATAAATACCGCCGATCAATAGCGGTTCCAGTCGCACCACCGGCAACTTGGAGCCGTTGAGCGATGACAGCTCGGCGACATAGTCACCGGAGAAGCGCACGCGCACCGGCTGGGCTTTTTCCAGGCCTTCATAGAACTGGAAACCCCGGGTATTGAGGTCGACGGTATTACCGCTCACCGCAGCGGCGCCCGGGCCGTTGGATACCGGTTCGCGACGATAGCCCAGGGCGTCGAGTTCAGTGAGGAAATCATCCTTGCTCAGCTTCTGGCCGGTGAACAACTCCAGTGGGCGCGCGTACACCTTGGCCGGAATAGTCCAGCGCTTGCCGGAGAATTTCTCCTGCACCACGGCATCGAGGTACACCGCAAAGCCTGCGAGCACCACAAGGCCTACAAGGCCGAGCTTGAGCGCCCAGCCCAGCCACGGGCGCAGGCTGCGGGAGGGAGGTTTTTTACGGGAACGGGGAGATCGGGTTCGAGTCATGGCGGCGGATTATACGCACTTTATTGATGATCAACATGAGCCGGACAGCGGTTTGCACGACCGGCTGCAGCGGCCATAATGCATGCCACGTTTTCTCCCAGACTCTGAAGGATCGCCCGTGAGCCAGTCACTGATTGCTGCCCTGCAAAACCCGGCGTTGTACCCCCATCCGGTTGAATCATTCCAAGTCATCGAAACCCATATCTCCTGGGTCGTGCTCACCGGCCCTTACGCTTATAAATTGAAGAAACCGATGAACTTCGGCTTTCTCGACTTTACCTCCCTCGAAAGCCGCGGCCACTTCTGCAACGAAGAGCTGCGCCTCAACCAACGCCTGACCGAAGATTTGTATCTGGACGTGCTGCCGATCACCGGTACTGCCGAGGCCCCGCAATTGGGTGGCGAAGGTCCGGTCATCGAGTACGCGCTGAAAATGCGCCAGTTCCCGCAAAGCCAACTGCTCAGCACCCTACAAGCCAATGGCGAACTGACCAGCGCACACATCGACGAGATGGCCAGGCAGATTGCACAGTTCCACCTCGCAGCCCCGAAAGTGCCGCAAGAACACCCGGCTGGCACGCCGGACGAAGTGATGGCGCCAGTGCGACAGAACTTCGAACAAATCCGCCCGTTCCTCAGCGACAAAGCTGACCTCGTGCAACTTGAAGCCCTGCAGGCCTGGGCCGAAAGCAGCTTCGAGCGCCTCAAGCCACTGCTCGAACAACGCAAGCGCGATGGCTTCACCCGTGAATGCCATGGTGATATCCACTTGGGCAACGCCACCTTGATCGATGGGAATGTGGTGATTTTCGACTGCATTGAGTTCAACGAACCCTTCCGCTTCACCGATGTGTATGCCGACACTGGCTTCCTGGCCATGGACCTGGAAGACCGCGGCCTCAAATCCCTGGCGCGCCGCTTTGTCAGCCAATATCTGGAGTTGACGGGCGACTATCAAGGTCTTGAGGTGCTGAACTTCTACAAAGCCTACCGTGCACTGGTGCGAGCCAAGGTCGCGCTGTTCAGCATGCCAAGCGAGGCAAGCCCGGTGCAACGGGCCACCACCCTGCGCCAGTACCGCAATTACGCGAACCTCGCGGAAAGCTACAGCACCATTCCGTCGCGTTTCCTCGCAGTCACGCACGGCGTCTCGGCTGTAGGCAAAAGCCAGGTCTCGATGCGACTGGTGGAAGCTTTGGGCGCCGTGCGCCTGCGTTCGGACGTTGAACGCAAGCGCTTGTTTGGTGAACAACAAGTGGAAAACACTCCACAAGCCGGCATTTATGCATCCGATGCAAGTACAGCGACCTACGCTCGCCTGAATGAAATTGCCGATACCGTGCTGCGTGCAGGCTTCCCCGTGGTGCTGGATGCCACCTTCCTGAAGCAGGAACAGCGCAGCGCCGCCGCGAAAGTGGCCGAAGCCACTGGCGCGCCGTTCCTGATTTTGGATTGCAACGCACCACAGGCTGTTATCGCTAGCTGGTTGGCGCAACGCCAGGCGGATAAGAACGACCCTTCCGACGCAACACTGGCGGTTATTGAGGAGCAACAAGCCAACCGTGAGCCGTTGACCGCTGAAGAACTGCTTCTCAGCCATCGTGTCGAGACCAATGAAAGCGGGACGCTTGACGCATTGGTAGCGCATATCCGTCAGCGTCTGCCGGGCTTGTAAGAAATATTTCTTGGTCGTGTCGTCTAGTTAGGCGCACGACCGAGCAATAGTGGCACTATAATGGCGTCATAAAACCACCAGGTGCCGCCATCATGAGTCAGCCGAAGCTTCTTGATACTCCGCTCTACTCGCTCCTGCACAAAGACGATATCCGCGGCTTCAACCAGGAGCGCCCCAAAGATGGCGCCATTGACATGCGTGGTGGCGACTTCCGTGGCCTGGACCTGCGTGAACTGAACGCCACCGGGGTGGATTTCACCGATGCGTACTTTCGCTCCGCCGATTTGCGCGGCCTGGACCTGCGTGACTGCTCACTGGAAGGCGCCAGTTTGGCCCATGCGCAGATTTCAGGCGCTTACTTCCCGCCTGAGCTGACCGCCGACGAGATCCTCATGTCGGTCAACTTCGGTACTCGCCTGCGCTACCGCACCAAGTAAAGATCATCAGCGGCGTCCGACTGTGCTCACCGCGCAGCGGGCGCTTCATGTCTGCTGTCCGTCAATCCATAGCACCATTCTTATAAGCTTTTGGACCGCTTCTGACCAAAGAACCACGCTTTTCCTACTGAGCGCTACACTCCTTTCAGGCTTGCCTGGTCACGATACCCACCGCACCATTCGGCCGTCGCAAGGAGGCTTGATGAACGATGAGCTGCAACACCTGAAAAACCTTGGCAAGACGTCGGCGCAATGGCTGCATGCGGTGGGCATCCACAGTGCCTCCGACTTGCGTCGCCTGGGGGCGGTCGATGCCTACCGCGCCGTACGGACCCGTGGGTTCCGTGCGTCGAAAGTGCTGCTGTATGCAATCGAAGGAGCGTTGATGGATGTGCACTGGAACGATATTCCCGCCGAGCGCAAGGACGCATTGAATCGCCAGCTGGATGCCATTTCAACGCGCCAGAAAAATTAGATCGAACGACCATAACCAACGTTTAAAGGAATTCCGAACGACCGTTTGAGAAAAACACGAGATCACACGAAAACAAACGTTGACTCACAAATGAGAATCGTTATGATTATCACAACTGGTCGCGAGATCAGCCGATAACTGAAAGACCATTGGTTCGGACTCTCAGATTATCTCCTCATCAGGCTAATCACGGTTATTTGACCCGGCTTTTGCCGGGTCTTTTTTTGCCTGTAGAAAGCTGTCCGCAAGACACCCTGCTTAGCGTGCAATGATCAACGGATGCCCACGCTCCGGATGCGACTGCACCAATACATCCAAACCGAATACGGCTTTGAGCAATTCAGGCTGCATCACTTGGAACGGCGTATCCAACGCGCGGGGACGTCCCTCCTCCAGCAGCAGAATCCGGTCACAGTAACGGGCTGCCAGGTTCAAGTCGTGAAGAATAACCAACACGGCTGCTCCCCGGTCGGCGAAGGTACGAATGGCCTGCAGGGTGGTGTGTTGATGCAAGGGATCCAGCATCGACGTCGGCTCATCCAGCAACAACGTTTGCCCCGCTTCCCCCGGCCATAATTGCGCGAGAACCCGTGCCAGGTGAACGCGTTGGCGCTCACCGCCCGATAACGCTAGGTAGCTGCGGCCGCTTAAATGCCCGACATCCGCCGAGTTCAGGGCCGAATGGATAATCTCATCGTCACGCACCCGACCGGTCTGGTGAGGCAAACGGCCCATGCCGACAACTTCCTCCACGCGAAAAGCAAAATCCAGAGTCGATGTCTGCGGCAATACCGCCAGACGCTGAGCGCGCTGCGGCCCACTCCAGTCTCTCAGCGCGCGCCGATCAAGCCACACGTTGCCTTCATCAGGATGCAACTCGCCGCACAGCGCGCCCAGCAATGTGCTTTTGCCGGCGCCATTGGGGCCGAGCACACCCAGCACCTCACCAGGCAGCAACTCAAGGGTGATATCCGACAACACGGTTTTTTGGCCACGACGGATCTGCAGCGCTTCGACTCGCAGCATCAGGCACGTCCCCGTAACAACAAGTAAAGGAAGAAAGGTGCACCGATAAACGCCGTCACAATACCGATCGGCAGCTCGGCCGGCGCGAGGGCAAGCCTCGCTACCAGATCGGCAAACAACAATAAACTCGCACCGGCCAATACCGAAGCCGGCAGCAACACACGGTGATCAGGCCCCGCCAGCAGGCGCACCAGATGCGGCACAACCAGCCCGACAAAACCAATCATGCCCGCCGCTGCCACCGCCGCCCCCACACCCAGTGCGGTGCACAACACCAACTCACGCTTGAGCCCCTCAACGTCAATCCCAAGATGGTTGGCCTCGGACTCTCCGAGCAGCAACGCATTCAGCGCCTTGGCCCGGCGCGGCAGCCACAGCGCCACACCCGCGCTGACCAGCAATAAGGGCCACAACCGGGCATAGCTGGCGCCGTTGAGGCTGCCCAGGTTCCAGAACGTCAGGGTGCGCAACGTGGCGTCGTCGGCCAGATAGGTAAATAACCCTACCGCCGAACTGGCGAGGGCGGTCAGCGCGATGCCGGCAAGCAACATGGTGGCAACGTTGGTCTGCCCGTTACGTCGTCCCAACCGATAGACCAGCGCGGTCACACCCAGACCACCGAGAAACGCACACAATGACAGCAGATAGGGCCCGAACGCGTCGGGCAAACCACCAAAAAATGCACCGCCGACAATGGCGATTGCCGCCCCTAATGCCGCGCCACTGGAAACCCCGACCAGCCCAGGATCCGCCAACGGGTTGCGAAACAACCCCTGCATCGCCACGCCAGACAATGCCAGCACGCCGCCCACCGCCAGCCCCAGCAATGTACGTGGTAGACGAATCTGCCCCAGAATGAGTTCGGCCTGCTCCAACCCCTGCGCATTGATAGGTGCCCCCATCATGCGCAGCGCCGCCCGGAGCGTGTCCAGCAAGGGCAGGCTCACCGGCCCCAGAGCCAGAGAAAGCCAGGTGGCCAGCACGCAAAGCAGTGCCAACCCGATGAACAATGTTTGCGGCTTAACCAGAGTGGTCATGGGGTGGGCTTGGCCTGAGACGGGTAAAACCCGGCAGACAGCTTCACAAGACTTTGCGGCAGACGTGGCCCCAACCCTCCCACCAACAATGTCGGGTCCAACTCAAACACGCGATCATTTTTGGCCGCCGGCGTGGAAGCCAGGATCGGGTTCTCCTTGAACAACGCCGCACGCGCCGCATCACCGGTAAGGGCACGATCAGCAAACACCAGCACATCCGGGCTCAGCCCCGCCAGCGACTCCACCGAAAACGGTTTGTAACCCGTATGAGTCGCCAGGTTATGGCCGCCCGCCTGCTGTAGCAACCAATCCGCCGCCGTGTCCTTGCCCGCGATCAAAGGCTTGCCACCGGCGTGACCGAGCAGCAACAGGACCCCGGGTGCCTTTTGCGTGGCCTGGGCCTTGGCCACCCATTTCGCCTGCTGATCGAGTGCCTGCTCATAACCGCTAAACAATTCGTTGGCCTTGGCGTCGCTGCCCAGCAATTTGCCCAAGTGCTCCAAGGTGGTTTTCAAGGTCGGCAGGTCCGGCTGTGCCGAGAACAATTCCACCTGCACGCCCGCACTGCGAATCTGGGCCAGCACTGGCGGCGGCCCCATTTCCTCGGTACCGATCAATATTTGCGGACGCAGGCTGAGAATGCCTTCTGCCGACAGCTGCCGCTGATAACCAATGCTTGGTAATGCCTTCAGGGAGTCAGGATGCTGAGTGGTGGTATCGACCCCCACCAGCTTCGGCTCACCACCCAGGGCTGTCACCCACTCCGAAAGCGCCCCACCGGCACTCACCCAACGTTGTGGCAGTTCTGAGGCGTGCGCCCCGTGATTGACCAGCAGTCCGACAACAAGCGCAATTGCGCTGGCACTCAGGCGCATAACAGGGTTTCCTTCCAAGGGCAGAGCCACTCGAACGCTCGCGGGTGTGACAGAGAAGCCCTCTCTGGCATCGTATTGAGCGCCCGGTCAGCTAACGGGCGAAGCCGGCATTTGATAATTGTTTGCATTTGAACGTCAAGGCACTTAAGGATTGAAATGAAGTTTCTCTGCCCCTCCGATACCCTCGCGCCCGACAGCAGCCTCGGGTTTGAGATCGATGGCTGCAAATTGCTGGCTGTTCGACGGGACGGCATCGCCTACTTCTACATCAACCGCTGTCCCCATCGTGGCATCCCATTGGAATGGCAACCCGATCGATTCCTGGATTCAAGTGCCAGCCTGATCCAGTGCGCCACCCACGGTGCGCTGTTCCTCATCGAAAGCGGCGAGTGCATCGCCGGACCATGCACCGGTCAACACCTCACCGCCCTGCCCGGTCGCGAAGATACCCAAGGCCTTTGGGTACAACTCTAGTCACCGAGCAGCACCTCCAACCGACGATCCACGCACACTTCCTCCGGCGTGACCCGCACGCCGTAGGCCAACACCTCTACGCCCGCTGATTTGGCCTCGCGCAGCGCTGCCGCATAACCCGCATCGATTTCCACCGCCGGGCGCACGGCATCAATTCCCGAAAGATTGACGCAATACAACTGCACCGCCCGCACGCCTTCGCGCGCCAGGTGAGCCAGCTCGCGCAGATGCTTGGCGCCGCGCTGGGTCACCGCATCCGGGAAAGCCGCCACCGAAGAGCCATCAAAGCCCAAAGTGACACTTTTGACTTCGACATAAGCTGACCCTGTCGGGTAATCCAGACGAAAATCAATGCGGCTCTTTTCCTGCCCATACGGCACTTCGCGCTTCAAAAGCGTGAACCCTTCAAGCTCGGTGATCACTCCGGCATGCAACGCCTCTTCGACCAATTGATTGGCACGCGCCGTATTCACGCACGCCAAACGTCCTTGGGGCGTTTCAGCGATTTCCCAGGTGCCCGGCAGTTTGCGTTTCGGATCATTGGAGCGACTGAACCAGACTTGGCCACCCTCCACCATGCAATTCAGCATCGAACCAGTGTTCGGGCAGTGAATGGTGATGAACTCGCCGGTAACGGTTTCGATATCGGCAAGAAATCGCTTGTAGCGGCGAATCAGCCGCCCTTCTTCGAGGGGAGGATAAAAACGCATCAGCCTTGCCAACTCCGCAAGCCACGGGCGATTCGTTCCACCGCTTCCTGTAGCCGCTCCAGGTTTTGCGTGTAGGCAAAGCGCACGTGGTGGCCAGCCTGATAGCGACCGAAATCCAGCCCCGGCGTGAATGCCACATGTTCGGTTTCAAGGAAATGACGGCAAAACGCGAAGGCATCACCGCCAAACGCGCTGATATCGGCATACAAATAGAACGCCCCTTCCGGCTCCACGGCGATACCGAACCCCAGCTCGCGCAACGCAGGTAGCAGGAAGTCACGCCGACGGCCAAACTCGGCGCGACGCTCTTCCAGAATGCTCAGGGTTTGCGGGGCAAAACAGGCCAGCGCGGCATGCTGGGCCATGCTCGGCGCGCTGATGTACAGGTTTTGCGCCAGTTTTTCCAATTCGCCCACTGCGGCAGGTGGCGCCACCAGCCAACCCAGGCGCCAGCCGGTCATGCCGAAATACTTCGAAAAACTATTTAAGACGAAGGCCTCATCATCCACCTCAAGCACACTGGCAGCATCGGTGCCGTAGGTGAGGCCATGGTAAATTTCGTCCACGACCAAATGGCCATTGCGGGCCTTGATGGCATGCGACAGGCTCGCCAATTCGTCCCGTGCCAGGATCGTACCGGTAGGGTTCGCCGGCGAGGCGACCAGTGCGCCCACGGTGTCCTGGTCCCAGTGCCGGCCCACCAGATCGGCGGTCAACTGATAGCGCACATCAGGCCCCACTGGCACCAATTGGGCCGCCCCCTCCACCAAACGCAGAAAGTGCCGGTTACAGGGATAACCCGGGTCCGCCAGCAGCCAATGCTTGCCCGGATCCACCAACAAGCTGCTCGCCAGCAGCAACGCGCCCGAGCCGCCCGGTGTGATCAGGATGCGCTCGGGATCCACCTTCAGCCCGTAACGCTGCGCGTAAAAACCGCTGATGGCCTCGCGCAGTTCAGGCAGGCCGCGGGCGGCGGTGTAGCGCGTCTTGCCACTGGCCAGCGCCGCCTGACCGGCCTGGATGATCGGCTCGGCGGTGGTGAAGTCCGGCTCGCCGATTTCCAGGTGAATCACATCATGACCGGCCGCCTGCAACTCGTTGGCCCGCGCCAGCAGCGCCATGACGTGAAACGGTTCGATGGCGCGACTGCGCGCACTGTAGGGCTGAGCCATTAGCCTTCCTTAACGGGGTAAGTACAAAGCATCGATTCTACCCAACCGGGCGCATAACGCCCGCTCTATTGCCACACACCTTCCCCGGCGAATCGGGCAAGCCCCGCCAGAACGACTAAAATCAACATTCAAGGCAGCGCCCTTCGGCTTGCAGGTGTTTGCAGCCCCCACAAGGTGGGGGCTCGACAACCGGGAGTGGCGCACCCCGAATCTATCTGGTAAGTTCGCCCGCTTGCAGCCGCAGGGCCGGCAGGTGTCGGTAACGTTGCAATCCTGCGCAATGGATTAGAAGAGTGAGAGGCGGTCTATTCATGTCCACCCAAGCAAAGCAACAGCAATCCTCAGGCCTCAGTGGCTTCACACCCTATGTTGAGGCAAAGGGTGAGGAGTACATGAGTGAGCCCATGCGCAAGCACTTCTCCAACATTCTGAAGAAGTGGAAACAGGACTTGATGCAGGAAGTCGACCGCACGGTAGACCACATGAAGGACGAAGCCGCCAACTTCCCGGACCCGGCCGACCGTGCCAGCCAGGAAGAGGAGTTCGCCCTTGAACTGCGTGCCCGCGATCGCGAGCGCAAGCTGATCAAGAAAATCGACAAGACACTGCAACTGATCGAAGACGAAGAATATGGCTGGTGTGAATCCTGCGGCGTCGAGATCGGTATCCGTCGCCTGGAAGCCCGCCCAACCGCGGACCTCTGCGTAGACTGCAAGACCTTGGCTGAAATCAAGGAAAAACAGGTCGGCAAATAATCCTGCCGAGCTGAACGAATGGGGCGTGCGAACGCCCCATTTTTGTTTCTGGCGTTTACCGATTTTCCAGTACTATCCGGCCCATGACAGCTTCTACCTATATCGGGCGTTTCGCCCCTACGCCCAGCGGCCATTTGCACTTCGGCTCGCTGGTTGCCGCCCTCGCCTCCTACCTCGACGCGCGTGCCAACCAAGGCCGCTGGCTCATGCGCATGGAGGACCTCGATCCGCCTCGCGAAGAACCCGGCGCCCAGGCCGCGATTCTCCATGCCCTGGAAAGCTATGGCTTCGAGTGGGACGGTGAACTGGTCCGACAAAGCGAGCGGCATGAAGCCTACGCCAAAGTGTTGAACGATATGTTCAACCACGGTCTGGCCTATGCCTGCACCTGTTCACGCAAACAACTTGAACCCTACAGCGGAATTTACCCGGGCCTGTGCCGCAATGCCGGCCATGACCAGCACGACGCAGCCATCCGTTTGCGCGTACCCGAACTGACCTATCACTTTACCGACCGTGTACAAGGTGAATTCCGACAGCATCTGGGCCGTGACGTGGGCGACTTCGTCATCCGTCGCCGTGACGGTCTGTACGCCTACCAGTTGGCAGTGGTTCTTGACGATGCCTGGCAGGGCATCACCGATATCGTGCGCGGTGCCGACCTGCTGGACTCCACGCCTCGCCAGCTTTACCTGCAGGAACTGCTGGGGCTGCGCCAGCCGCGCTACCTGCATGTACCGCTGATCGTCCAGCCGGACGGTAACAAACTGGGCAAATCCTACCGCTCACCGCCGCTGACACCCGACCAGGCCACCCCACTGCTCCTGCGGGCGCTGCGTGCACTGGGCCAGCAACCGGGCGATGAACTGCGCTACGCCAGCCCACGGGAACTGCTGGACTGGGGCATCCGTCACTGGGATGCTTCACAGGTCCCGCGCACACTCACCCTGGCCGAAGCGCAACTGAGCTGAAGGCGCTTGCAGCTTGCCAGCCATCCGTTACCATCGCCGCAGTTTTTCAATCAGAGGCCAACATGTACATCTATCGATTGGTCCTGCTGCTGGTCGTCGGGATCTACCTGTTTTCCCCCGCCATCATGGACTGGTGGATCGACGCCACCGGCGCCTGGTATCGCCCGTATCTGCTGTGGCTGATCCTGATCGTCGTGACCTTTATCCTGCAGAGCCAAAAAGATGCCGATGAGCTTTAGCCTCACCCAGATGCTGCTGATCAGCGCCGCCTACCTGGCCGCGCTGTTCGGAGTGGCCTGGATCAGTGAGCGCGGAATGATTCCGCGGGCGATCATTCGCCATCCGTTGACCTACACCTTGTCCCTGGGGGTGTACGCCAGCGCCTGGGCGTTCTATGGCACCGTGGGCCTGGCCTACCAATATGGCTATGGGTTTCTCTCCAGCTACCTCGGCGTGTCCGGGGCCTTCCTGCTGGCACCGGTGCTGCTGTATCCCATCCTCAAAATCACCCGCACCTATCAGCTGTCGTCCCTGGCCGACCTGTTTGCGTTTCGCTTTCGCAGCACCTGGGCCGGCGCGCTGACCACGGTGTTCATGCTGATCGGCGTATTGCCGTTGCTGGCACTGCAAATCCAGGCCGTGGCCGACTCCATCAGCATCCTCACCCGCGAGCCGGTGCAGCATCGGGTTGCCCTGAGCTTCTGTGCGCTGATCACACTGTTCACGATTTTCTTCGGCTCACGCCATATCGCCACCCGCGAGAAACACGAAGGGCTGGTGTTCGCGATTGCCTTCGAATCGGTAATCAAGTTGATCGCCATCGGCGGCGTCGGGGTGTATGCCCTCTACGGCGTGTTCGACGGTCCGCAGCAACTGGAGCTCTGGCTGCTGCAAAATCAGACCGCCCTCGCCGCCCTGCATACCCCTTTGCAGGAAGGCCCCTGGCGCACCTTGCTACTGGTGTTCTTTGCCTCGGCCATCGTGATGCCCCACATGTATCACATGACGTTCACCGAGAACCTCAACCCGCGCTCGCTGGTCAGCGCCAGTTGGGGCTTGCCGCTGTTCCTGCTGTTGATGAGCCTGGCGGTGCCATTGATTCTGTGGGCCGGCCTGAAACTGGGCGCTACCACCAACCCCGAGTATTTCACCCTGGGCATCGGCATCGCGGCCAATAGCCCTGCTTTGGCGCTGCTGGCTTATGTCGGCGGCTTGTCGGCGGCCAGCGGCCTGATCATTGTCACCACCCTGGCACTGTCGGGCATGGCGCTCAATCACCTGGTGCTGCCGCTGTATCAGCCGCCTGCCGAGGGCAACATCTATCGCTGGCTGAAATGGACGCGGCGCGCGCTGATCGTCGCGATCATCATGGCCGGCTATGGTTTCTACCTGCTGTTGGGCGCCGGCCAAGACTTGGCCAACCTGGGTATCGTCGCGTTCGTTGCTACCTTGCAGTTCCTGCCGGGCGTGCTCTCGGTACTGTACTGGCCGACCGCCAATCGCCGTGGCTTCATTGCCGGGTTGCTGGCCGGCATCCTGGTCTGGGTCGTCACCATGCTGCTGCCGCTGGTCGGCAACTTGCAGGGCTTCTACATTCCGCTGCTCAACATGATTTACGTGCTGGACGACACCAGTTGGCACATGGCGGCGATCGCCTCCCTGGCCGCCAACGTGCTGATGTTCACCCTGATCTCACTGTTCACCAACGTCAGCCCGGAAGAAACCAGTGCCGCCGAAGCCTGCGCAGTGGATAACGTGCGCCGTCCGCAACGTCGCGAACTGCATGCCGCGTCACCCCAGGAGTTCGCCACGCAACTGGCCAAGCCTCTCGGCGCCAAGGCTGCGCAAAAAGAAGTCGAACAGGCGCTGCGCGACCTTTACCTGCCATTCGACGAACGCCGCCCCTACGCGCTGCGTCGCCTGCGTGACCGGATCGAGGCCAACCTTTCCGGCCTGATGGGCCCCAGCGTGTCCCAAGACATGGTGGAAACCTTCTTGCCCTACAAAGCTGGCGGGGAAAACTACGTCACCGAGGACATCCATTTCATCGAGAGCCGGCTGGAGGATTACCATTCGCGCCTCACCGGCCTTGCCGCCGAACTGGATGCCTTGCGCCGCTACCACCGCCAGACACTGCAGGAACTGCCGATGGGCGTCTGCTCCCTGGCCAAGGATCAAGAAATCCTGATGTGGAACAAGGCCATGGAAGAACTCACGGGCATTGCGGCCCAGCGGGTGGTGGGTTCGCGTCTCAATACCTTGGGCGAGCCCTGGAAAGAACTGCTGCAGGGATTCATCAACCTGCCCGACGAGCACTTGCACAAACAGCACCTGGCCCTCGACGGCCAGACCCGCTGGCTCAACCTGCACAAAGCGGCCATCGACGAACCGCTGGCACCGGGTAACAGCGGCCTGGTGTTGCTGGTGGAAGACCTGACCGAAACCCAGATGCTCGAAGACAAGCTGGTGCATTCCGAACGACTCGCCAGCATCGGTCGCCTGGCGGCTGGTGTGGCCCATGAAATCGGCAATCCGATCACCGGTATCGCCTGCCTCGCACAAAACCTGCGCGAAGAGCGCGAAGACGACGGCGAAATCACTGAAATCAGCGGGCAGATCCTCGAGCAGACCAAGCGGGTCTCGCGCATCGTGCAGTCGCTGATGAGCTTTGCCCACGCCGGTGCCCACCAGAATCAGGACGAATCGGTGTGCCTGGCCGAAGTGGCGCAGGACGCCATTGGTCTGCTGGCGTTGAACCGGCGCAATTTCGAAGTGCAGTTTTTCAACCTGTGCGACCCCGAACACTGGGTGGATGGCGACTCGCAACGTCTGGCCCAAGTACTGATCAACCTGCTGTCCAACGCCCGTGACGCGACACCCGCGGGGGGCGCGGTACGCGTCAAGACCGAGGCTTTCGAACATACGGTCGATCTGATCGTCGAAGATGAAGGTAGCGGTATTCCACAGAACATCATGGACCGATTGTTCGAACCCTTCTTCACCACCAAGGACCCGGGTGAAGGAACCGGTCTGGGCCTTGCACTGGTCTATTCCATCGTTGAAGAGCATTATGGACAAATCACCATCGACAGCCCGGCTGACCCAGAAAGCCAACGCGGCACCCGTATTCGGGTGACCTTGCCGCGTCATGTCGAAGCGACGTCCGCTGTGAACTGAGACCGTCGAGAGAATTGAATCAATGCCGCACATTTTGATCGTCGAAGACGAAACCATTATCCGCTCTGCCTTGCGTCGCCTGCTTGAACGTAATCAGTACCAGGTCAGCGAAGCCGGCTCGGTGCAGGAAGCCCAGGAGCGTTTCAGCATCCCTACGTTCGACCTGATTGTCAGTGACCTGCGCCTGCCGGGCGCGCCTGGTACCGAGTTGATCAAGCTTGGCCAAGGCACTCCGGTGCTGATCATGACCAGCTACGCCAGCCTGCGCTCAGCGGTGGACTCCATGAAGATGGGCGCGGTGGATTACATCGCCAAGCCGTTCGACCATGATGAAATGCTCCAGGCCGTGGCGCGCATCCTGCGTGACCGTCAGTCGGCCAGCAGCGCGCCCGCCGAGCAGCGTCCGGCAGGCAAAGCTGCCGACAAGCCGGGAGTCGACAACAGCAACGGCGAAATCGGCATCATCGGCTCCTGCCCTCCGATGCAGGACCTGTACGGTAAAATCCGCAAAGTCGCGCCAACCGACTCCAATGTGCTGATCCAGGGCGAATCCGGGACCGGCAAGGAACTGGTGGCCCGCGCCCTGCACAACCTGTCCAAACGCGCCAAGGCGCCGATGATTTCGGTGAACTGCGCAGCCATCCCCGAATCCTTGATCGAATCCGAGCTGTTCGGCCACGAGAAAGGCGCCTTTACCGGCGCGAGCGCCGGGCGAGCGGGCCTGGTGGAAGCCGCTGACGGCGGCACGCTGTTCCTCGATGAAATCGGCGAGTTGCCCCTCGAAGCCCAGGCACGCTTGCTGCGTGTGTTGCAGGAAGGTGAAATTCGTCGCGTGGGCTCGGTGCAATCGCAGAAAGTCGATGTGCGTCTGATCGCCGCCACCCACCGCGACCTGAAAAGCCTGGCCAAGGTCGGCCAGTTCCGTGAAGACCTGTATTACCGCCTGCACGTGATCGCGCTGAAGCTGCCGGCCCTGCGCGAGCGCGGTGCCGACGTCAACGAGATCGCCAACGCGTTCCTGCAACGTCAGAGCGCACGCATCAACCGCACTGACCTGAAGTTCGCGGCGGACGCCGAGCAGGCGATTCGGCATTACTCCTGGCCGGGTAACGTGCGGGAACTGGAGAACGCGGTCGAACGCGCGGTGATTCTGTCGGAAAGCGCGGAAATTTCCGCCGACCTGCTGGGTATCGACATCGAGCTGGGCGATCTGGAAGACGATGATTTCATCGGCCTGGCCCCGCAACAGGGCGGCGCCAGCAATACCAGCCACGAGCCGACGGAAGACCTGTCACTGGAAGACTACTTCCAGCATTTCGTCCTCGAACATCAAGACCATATGACCGAGACCGAACTGGCGCGCAAATTGGGTGTGAGCCGCAAGTGCCTGTGGGAACGGCGCCAGCGCCTGGGCATTCCACGGCGCAAGACCGGGGTCGCCAGCGAGAGCTGAGGCGCGCGCCCCCACAGGTAACACCCTCAGATGTGAAAAAACTGTTACCGCGGATTTTTCACGTAACAAAAGCCGGGGCTTACGGTAACGAAACCCCGGCTTTTTTTCGTCCGCCAAAAATCTGAATCCCCCTCAAACCCCCGGTTTTGTTGGCCGGTGCAAAAGTTGGCACGCACCCTGCTATATGCTTAGTACAAAAACAATAACAAGCTCTGTACAAGACAATAAAAATAAGACGAATCGACTCACGCACAATAAAAACAACACGGCGGAGGCGCAGCTAACTGATTCTTTTGGAGAGGCGTTGCATTTGGGGCTTGCCCCGCAACCAGGACGAGAACAACAAAAACTGCCCTAAGGCAGAGCCTGAACTGGTTGGATCGTAGATCAGCAACACAGCGACCAAAGCAATCCGTTTGCTCTTGACTCCCGATTGGGAGCGTCATGAAGGTGCAGCCTCATGACAAGGGCGATCAACAAAAACAAGAAGCCCGACACCATAATAAAAAAAGAGCACGCAACTACTTCTGGGGGAGCTTAGGCTCCCCTTGTAGTTTCCGGCGTTTGACGCGCAAAGGCTTATGGCGCAATGCCTGTAGCTTGTTCCTACACCATCCCCTGACTAAATGCTAGAATCCCCGCCCATCATGCGGTCATTCTTCGTTATGGCCGAACATTCCTTCAAACAGTGCATCCCATGCTGAAGAAGTTGTTCCAGTCATTCCGTTCTCCCTTGCGTCGTACGCAACACAAACGCAGCACGCCTGAAGTGCTCAACAGCAGCCAGCATTCGCTGCAACGGGCTCAATTCAGCCGTTATGCAGTGAACATCGTCGAACGTTTGCAGAACGCCGGCTACCAAGCTTATCTGGTGGGCGGGTGCGTGCGTGACATGCTGCTCAACATCACACCCAAGGACTTCGACGTTGCCACCAGCGCCACGCCCGAGCAGATACGCGCCGAGTTTCGCAACGCGCGCATTATCGGTCGCCGTTTCAAACTGGTGCATATCCACTTCGGTCGCGAAATCATCGAAGTCGCAACCTTCCGCGCCGGCCATCCGCAAAGCGATGAAGAGGAAGACACCAACCAGTCTTCCCGCAACGAAAGCGGACGCATCCTGCGTGACAACGTCTACGGCACCCTGGAAGAAGACGCGCAGCGCCGCGACTTCACCATCAACGCCCTGTATTACGACCCGGTCAGCGAACGCATTCTCGATTACGCCAACGGCGTACATGATATTCGCAACCACCTGATCCGCCTGATCGGCGACCCGACACAGCGCTACCAGGAAGACCCGGTGCGCATGCTGCGGGCGGTACGTTTTGCCGCCAAGCTGAATTTCGGCATCGAGAAACACACTGCGTCGCCGATTCGTGACCTGGCCCCCATGCTTCGGGAAATCCCTTCAGCGCGCCTGTTCGAAGAAGTACTCAAGCTGTTCCTTTCGGGCCATGCGGCTGACACCTTTGAAATGCTCGTCGACCTGCAACTGTTCGACCCGCTGTTTCCGGCCAGCGCCGAGGCCCTGGAACACAACCCGACTTATACCCATACCCTGATCAGCGAAGCACTGATCAACACCGACCTGCGCATCAAACAGAACAAACCGGTGACGCCGGCGTTCCTGTTTGCGGCCCTCTTGTGGCCAGCCCTGCCCAAACGCGTACTGCGTCTGCAAGACCGTGGCATGCCGCCGATTCCGGCCATGCAGGAAGCCGCGCATGAGCTGATTACCGAACAGTGCCAACGCATTGCCATTCCCAAGCGCTTCACACTGCCGATCCGTGAGATCTGGGACATGCAGGAACGCTTGCCGCGTCGCAGTGGTAAGCGTGCCGACCAGTTGCTGGACAACCCGCGATTCCGTGCCGGCTACGACTTTCTGCTGCTGCGTGAAAGCGCCGGCGAGCAGACCGACGGCCTGGGCGACTGGTGGACCGACTACCAGGACGCCAATGACAGCGGGCGCCGCGAAATGATTCGCGAATTGGGCAGCAAAGCTGATGTTGCAGGCGAAGGCCCGAAAAAACGCCGGCGCAGCAATACCAAGCGCAAACAAAGCGCCGTCGACGCCTCGGGCGCTGCGGGCGAATAAACGTGGAACGCATCTACATCGGCATGGGCAGCAACCTGGCTGCCCCGGATCAGCAACTGCGCAGCGCCGTCGAGGCACTGGCGTTGCTGCCCGGCACCACACTCGCCGGGGTGTCCGCCTTCTATCAAAGCGATTCGTTACTCCCGGGCCAACCGCGTTATACCAATGCAGTCGCCGCCGTGGACAGCAGCCTCGCCCCCCTGGAACTGCTCGATGCCCTGCAGGCCATCGAAAACGATCAGGGTCGGGAGCGCATGGAGCGCTGGGGCCCACGCACGCTGGACCTGGATATCCTGCTGTTCGGCGATCGCGCGATCAATGAACCGCGCCTCAAAGTGCCTCACTACCAAATGCACCTGCGCGCGTTCGTGCTGTACCCGCTGGCAGAGCTGGCACCGAGCACCTTGCAGCTACCCGACGGCCAGCAGCTCAGCGACCTGCTGGCTGCATGCCCATTCGTCGGCCTGGAACGCACCCCTTCAGTTTGACGCCCTCTCCTGCAGAAGCTGAACCGCATCAGTAACAGGGGTAACACCCCATGCGTAACAATGCGGTAACACATCCAATTGACTTCCCGTGTCCTCCTCACGACTATAGGCGTCCCGCTGCCGCCAACCCGGCGCTAAAGGGCGCAATCCAGGCCTTATAAGCACTGCTCTGAAGAAAGTGCGCCTGTATAAACGAAGACTCACGCGCGTTACTCGCTGGTTCCAAGCGCCTGAATGAGGACTCTTTTCATGCCAGACATTACCCTGACCACCCTGCAGAGCCTCAAGCTCAAGGGTGAAAAAATCACCATGCTGACCTGCTACGACGCCACCTTTGCCCATGCCAGTTGCCAGGCCGGGGTTGAAGTGTTGTTGGTGGGCGACTCCCTGGGCATGGTTCTTCAAGGGAATGACAGCACCCTGCCAGTAACCACCGATGATCTCGCCTATCACACTGCCAGCGTCAAACGCGGCAACGATGGCGCCTTCATTATTGCCGATTTGCCGTTCATGGGTTACGCCACCCCTGAACAGACGTTCCAGAATGCCGGCAAGCTGATGCAGGCCGGTGCCCATATGATCAAGGTGGAAGGCGCCGCGTGGCTCGCCGAGTCGATTCGCCTGCTGGCTGAGCGAGGCGTGCCCGTGTGCGCGCACATGGGGCTGACGCCGCAATCCGTGAATATCCTCGGCGGCTACAAGGTACAGGGTCGCAATGAGGCCCAGGCGCGCCAGATGCGCGCCGATGCCATTGCCCTGGAACAAGCCGGCGCGGCGATGATCCTGCTGGAGTGCGTGCCCAGCGAGCTGGCCGCCGAAATCACTCAAGCGGTCAAAGTGCCGGTGATCGGCATTGGCGCCGGTCCGGCTACCGATGGTCAGGTGCTGGTGCTGCATGACATGCTCGGCCTGTCGATCAGTGGCCGCGTGCCGAAGTTCGTGAAGAACTTCATGGCCGGCCAGGACAGCATTCACGCCGCACTCAGTGCCTATGTGGCCGAAGTCAAAGGCGTGACTTTCCCCGGCGCCGAACACGGATTCTCCGCATGAATACCGTCAAGACCGTACGCGAACTGCGCGCAGCCGTGGCTCACGCACGCAGTGCCGGCAAACGCATTGGCTTCGTGCCCACCATGGGCAACCTGCACAGCGGTCATGCCACGCTGGTGGCCAAAGCCGTGCAACAGGCAGACTTCGTGGTCGCGAGCATCTTCGTCAACCCGCTGCAGTTCGGCGCCGGCGAAGACCTGGACAAATACCCCCGCACCCTCGCCGCCGATCAGGAAAAGCTGCTGCAAGCCGGCTGCAACCTGCTGTTCGCACCGACCGTCGAAGAAATGTACCCCGGTGGCATGACGGGTCAGACCCGCGTCAGCGTGCCGCAATTGTCCGAAGGCCTGTGCGGCGCCAGCCGTCCCGGGCATTTCGAGGGCGTGGCCACCGTGGTCAGCAAGCTGTTCAACATGGTGCAGCCGGACATGGCCGTGTTTGGCCAGAAGGACTATCAGCAACTGGCCGTGATCCGCGCCATGGTCCATGACCTGAACATGCCGATCCAGATCATCGGCGAGCCCACCGTGCGCGCCGACGACGGTCTCGCGCTGTCGTCGCGCAACGGCTATCTCACCGAAGAGCAGCGCGCCATTGCTCCGGTGCTGTACCGCAGCCTCAGCCAGATAGTCACGGCCATCAAGGGCGGTGAGCGCGACTTCGCCAGGTTGCGCGCCGACCAGATCAAGCAGATCGAAGCGGCAGGCCTGCGAATGGACTATCTCGAAGTGCGCCAGGGCGTCCACCTGCGCCCCGCCACGCCCGACGATCGGGATATCGTGGTGCTGGTCGCCGCTTATCTGGGCAACACCCGCCTTATCGACAACCTGCACCTGACCCTCGACTGACTCCCTCCTGTTGCTCTCCTCGCGAGGCCGGTATAAAAAAGTACCGGCCTCAGCGCAGACAAAGCCAAGACATATCGACACGCTAGGTTTAATGTAATCGCCCTGCGCTCCTGGTTAGCGCTGTCTGGAATCGGCCGCTTGATGAAAGCAGGACGTTCCGGGCTTTGAAGTGTCCTAAAGGCAGTCCCCGTAATAAAAGGAAACCCGCAGCGATGGCGTACTACCGCACTCCTCATGACGTTACCGCTCTGCCCGCCTGGCAAGCGCTCAATCAACATCGCCAAGCCATGCAGGATTTCAGCATGCGCGACGCGTTCAATGCCGATCCTCAGCGTTTCTCCCAGTTCACCCTGAGCAGCTGCGGACTTTTCCTCGATTACTCGAAAAACCTGATCACCAGCGAAACCCGTGACCTGCTGGTGGGCCTGGCCAAGGAAGTCGGCCTCAAGGACGCGATCAACTCGCTGTACGCTGGCGAGCCGGTCAACTCCTCCGAAGGCCGCCCTGCCCTGCACACCGCCCTGCGTCGCCCGGTAGGTGACAAGCTGTCGGTCAACGGCGTGAACATCATGCCCGACGTGCACAAGGTGCTGAACCAGATCACCGACCTGGTCGGCCGCATCCACGACGGCCTGTGGCGTGGCTACACCGAAAAACCGATCACCGACGTAGTGAACATCGGCATCGGTGGCTCCTTCCTCGGCCCCGAGCTGGTGTCCGAAGCGCTGCTGTCCTATGCCCACAAAGGCGTGCGTTGCCACTACCTGGCGAACATCGACGGCAGCGAGTTCCACGAACTGACCATGAAGCTGCGCGCCGAGACCACGCTGTTCATCGTCTCGTCGAAATCCTTCAATACCCTGGAAACCCTGAAAAACGCCCAGGCCGCCCGCGCCTGGTACCTGGCCCAGGGCGGCTCGGAAGCCGAGCTGTATCGCCACTTCATCGCCGTTTCGAGCAACAACGCGGCGGCCGTGGCCTTCGGCATCCGCGAAGAGAACATCTTCCCGATGTGGGACTGGGTCGGCGGTCGTTATTCGCTGTGGTCGGCGATCGGTTTGCCTATCGCGCTGGCCATCGGCATGTCCAACTTCAAGGAACTGCTGTCCGGTGCCTACACCATGGACCAGCACTTCCAGAACGCCCCTTTCGAACAGAACATGCCGGTGCTGCTGGGCCTGCTGGGTGTTTGGTACGGCAACTTCTGGGGCGCGCAGAGCCACGCGATCCTGCCGTACGATCACTACCTGCGTAACATCACCAAGCATTTGCAGCAGTTGGACATGGAATCCAACGGCAAAAGCGTGCGCCAGGACGGTACCCCCGTGGCCACCGACACCGGCCCGGTCATCTGGGGTGGCGTGGGTTGCAACGGCCAGCATGCGTATCACCAGTTGCTGCACCAGGGCACCCAACTGATTCCGGCCGACTTCATCGTACCGATCGTCAGCTTCAACCCGGTATCCGACCACCACCAGTGGCTGTACGCCAACTGCCTGTCCCAGAGCCAGGCGCTGATGCTCGGCAAGACCCGCAGCGAAGCCGAAGCCGAGCTGCGCGACAAAGGTCTGGCGGAAGCCGAGGTACAGAAGCTGGCACCGCACAAGGTGATCCCGGGCAACCGCCCGAGCAACACCTTGGTGGTCGAGCGCATCAGCCCGCGTCGCCTGGGCGCACTGGTGGCCATGTATGAACACAAAGTGTTCGTGCAGAGCGTGATCTGGGGCATCAACGCCTTCGACCAATGGGGCGTGGAGTTGGGCAAGGAACTGGGCAAGGGCGTCTACAACCGCCTGACCGGCGCCGAGGAAACTTCAGCCGAAGATGCCTCGACCCAGGGCCTGATCAACTACTTCCGCGGTCGTCATCGCGGCTGATGCCGGTCCCTCAAGGCCAACGTGCGTTTGGACGTTGGCCTTGAACCCTCCCGCCACAGGGTGCATCTTTATCGCTTGTCGCAAAAACAAGAATAAGGATCGCTCATGTTCGATATCAGCACGTTCCCCACCGCCGATGCCGTCCGCCGGGCTGCGCAACTCAGTCAAGAGGACTACCAGCGCCTCTACCGCCAATCCATCGAACAGCCCGACACCTTCTGGGCCGAACAGGCCAAAGGCTTTCTCGACTGGATCAAACCCTGGCACACCGTTCAGCACTCGGATATCAAGACCGGCGCGGCACAATGGTTTGCGGGCGGGCAACTGAACGTCAGCTACAACTGCATCGACCGCCACCTGGCGCAACGCGCTGATCAACCGGCCTTCATCTGGGAGGGCGACGATCCGACAAAGTCTTCCAAAATCACTTACCGCCAACTGCATAAAAACGTCAGTCGCCTGGCCAATGTGTTGAAAAGCCGTGGCGTGAAGAAAGGCGACCGGGTGTGCATCTACATGCCGATGATCCCGGAGGCCGCCTACGCCATGCTGGCCTGCACACGAATCGGCGCCGTGCATTCGGTGGTGTTTGGGGGCTTCTCGCCGGATGCGCTGCGTGACCGCATCCTGGATGCCGACTGCCGCACGGTGATCACCGCCGATGAAGGCGTGCGCGGCGGTAAGCCGGTGGCGCTGAAGCAGAACGTCGACAAGGCCCTCGCCAGTTGCCCGAATGTCAGTACCGTGCTGGTGGTGGAGCGCACCGGCGCGAGCGTGAACTGGAGCGAAGGCCGTGACCTCAAGTACCAGCAAGCGCTGGACGCAGCCAGCGATGATTGCCCGCCCGAGCCGATGGACGCCGAGGATCCGCTGTTCATCCTCTATACCTCCGGCAGCACCGGCAAACCCAAGGGCGTACTGCACACCACTGGCGGTTACCTGCTGCAGGCGGCGATGACCTTCAAATACGTGCTCGACTACCGCGACGGCGAAGTGTTCTGGTGCACGGCCGACGTGGGCTGGGTCACCGGCCACAGCTATATCGTGTACGGCCCGCTGGCCAATGGCGCCACGTCACTGATGTTCGAAGGGGTCCCGAGCTATCCGGACAGCTCGCGTTTCTGGCAGGTGATCGACAAACACCAGGTGAACATCTTCTACACCGCCCCTACCGCCCTGCGGGCCCTGATGCGTGAAGGCCAGGCGCCGCTGGCAAACACCTCCCGCGCCAGCTTGCGTCTGCTGGGCAGCGTCGGTGAGCCAATCAACCCGGAAGCCTGGGATTGGTATTTCAACGCCGTGGGCGAGCAACGCTGCCCGATCGTGGACACCTGGTGGCAGACCGAAACCGGCGGCATCATGCTCAGCCCCCTGGTGAGCGCCCAGCGCATCAAGCCGGGCTGCGCGACCCAGCCGATGTTTGGCGTACAACCCGTGCTGCTGGATGAGCACGGCAAGGAATTCAGCGGCGCCGGCAGCGGCGTGCTGGCAATCAAGGCCAGCTGGCCGGGGCAGATTCGCAGTGTCTACGGCGACCCGCAGCGCATGATCGATACCTACTTCAAGCCCTACCCCGGCTACTACTTCACCGGTGACGGCGCGCGGCGCGATGAACACGGCGATTACTGGATCACCGGGCGTATCGACGATGTGATCAACGTGTCCGGCCATCGTATCGGTACCGCCGAGGTGGAGAGCGCGCTGGTGCTGCATGACCTGGTCGCCGAGGCCGCCGTGGTGGGCTATCCCCATGACGTCAAGGGACAAGGCATCTATGCCTTTGTAACGCCCATGAACGGTGTGGAACCCAGCGAAGAGCTGAAAAAACACCTGCTGGATCTGGTCAGCAAGGAAATCGGCAGCTTTGCCAAGCCGGAGCTGATCCAGTGGGCACCGGCCCTGCCGAAAACCCGCTCCGGCAAGATCATGCGGCGGATTCTGCGCAAGATCGCCTGCAATGAACTGGACAGCCTGGGCGACACCTCGACCCTGGCCGACCCCAGCGTGGTAGAGGGGCTTATCGACAAGCGCCTGAATCGATAAGACGCAGAGGGCGGCCGGCCTGATGTAGGCCGCCGCCCATAGCTGCTAAACTCCGCGCCCATCTTTATCCAGAGCAAAACACGCTCCATGTCCTCCTTGAATCAGGCGCTGCGCGCCGCCCTCGATCATCGCCAAGACCTGATCAACGAGTTGCACGCCCAGGGCACCGACTGTTATCGCCTGTTCCACGGCAGCCAGGAAGGGGCCGGCGGCCTGACCATCGACCGCTACGGCCCGCAATTGCTGGTGCAGAGCTTTCACCAGTCGTTGCAAACCGAAGATCTGCTGGACTTGCACCAGCAAGTCAGCCAGTACATGGGCCTGGAATTGCGGCTGGTGTACAACGACCGCTCCCGTGGCAACTCGCGGATCGACCGTGAGGACACGGTATACAAAGCTGAACCGTCTGCGCTGGAGGACCTGATCGGCCACGAGTGGGGTCTCAACTACCGCGTACGCGGGCGCCATGCCGGGCAGGACCCGTTGCTGTTCCTGGACCTGCGCAATACCCGGGGCTGGGTCAAGGACCACAGTGCCGGCAAAAGTGTGCTCAACCTGTTCGCCTACACCTGCGGCGTGGGCTTGAGCGCCGCCGCCGGCGGGGCCCGCGAGGTATGCAACCTGGACTTCGCCGAGGGTAACCTGGCGGTCGGGCGCGAGAACGGCGCTCTGAACCCGCAATTGCCCGAGATGCACTTTGTGCAATCCGATTACTTCCCGGCCATCCGCCAATTGGCCGGCTTGCCGATTACCCAGCGTCGCGGGCAAAAACTGCCGAGCTATCCACGCCTGGAGCAACGTCAATATGACCTGGTCCTGCTGGACCCGCCGGCCTGGGCCAAGAGTGCGTTCGGCACCGTCGACTTGCTGCGCGACTACCAGAGCCTGCTCAAGCCAGCCCTTCTGGCGACCGCAGACAACGGCGTGTTGATCTGCTGCAACAATCTGGCAAAGGTCGGCATGGACGATTGGCGCGACCAGGTGCTGCGCTGCGCGGAAAAAGCCGGCCGCCCGGTACGGGACTGGAGCATCATGACGCCGGGCGCGGATTTCCCCTCCCAAGATCATCAGCCCCCCCTGAAGACGCTGATACTGCAACTGTAGGATGTTTCCCAAAGGCCCGACTCTTCGGAACCGAAAAGCCGTGCCATACTCCAAGGCATTCTTGTTTGACATAGATGGCGCCGCCCCATGCCCAAAGGATTGATTCGCGCCGCTGGCGCCTTGCTGACCGCCCTTGCCTTGTACAGCCTGCTGGGCTTCCTGATTCTCCCTGGCATCGCCCTTCGCATTGCCAACCAACAACTGGCCAACTACGCCACGGTGCCGGCGCGCATCGAACGGATCGAACTCAACCCGTTCAGCCTGGAACTGACCCTGTGGGGCCTGAAAATCGGCGAGCCGGGCAAGGAACAACTGGGCTTTGAGCGCCTCTATGCCAACCTGCAACTCGATAGCCTGTGGACCCGTGCCCTGCACTTGGCAGATGTGCAACTGGACAAACCCAAGACCGAAGTGCTGTTCGACAAGTCCGGCCAGCTGAACCTGGCGCAACTGTTCAAACTCCCGCCCAGCGAGCCGACCCCGGCCGATCCCGACGCCAAACCCTTCCCGCTGCGCATCGATAGCATCAAGCTGGCCAGCGGTTATGTGCACTTTGAAGACTTGCGCCCCAGCGAGCCCATCGAATTCCTTTACGACAAACTCGACTTCGAGCTGAAGAACCTCAGCACCTTGCCCGAAGACAATGCCGATATGACCTTGGTCGCCGCCGGGCCGGAAGGCGGGCAAATCGACTGGAAAGGTAACTTCAGCCTAGTGCCGATCACCTCCGAAGGCACGCTGAAAGTCACCGATGGCAAGATGAAAGCCTGGTGGCCCTACGTGCGCGACGCCCTGCCACTGGTGCTTGAAGACGGTGTGCTCAACTTCAGTACGGCTTATAAATTCAGCCTGGCCAAAGAGACCGCGCTGAACCTCACCGACACCAGCGCCAGCATTGCTCCCTTCGCCATAAAGGCGCCGGATGGCCGCCCGTTGGTGCGCCTGGAGCGCCTGGACGTCAGCGAAACGACGATAGACCTGGCCAAGCAGCAAGTGGTGGTCGGAAAAATCCGTAGCAACAAGCTGGAAACCTGGGCCGCGCGTGAGGCGGATGGCCAGTTGGATTGGCAGAAACTGTTTGCCGGCCAACCAAGCAAGCCGGACCGGAAACCCGAACCCTCCACTGCGCCGGCCACCGCCGACTCTCCCAAGGCCGAACCCAAGGCCCCTGCCAAACCCTGGCAAGTACTGCTCAAGGACGTGCAACTGCGCAATTACCAGGTGCATCTGGCGGACCGACAGGCCAAGCCGGCGGTCGCACTGGAGTTGGGCCCGCTGAACGTCGACGTGCAGAACTTCGATAGCCTCAACCAGATCCCCTTCACCTTGAAAGTCGATAGCGGCCTGGGCAAGCAGGGCAAGATCCAGGCAACCGGCGAGGTCAATCTCAACCCGGTCAGTGCCAAGCTGAAAGTGGATACTCAGGACATCGACCTGCGGGTCGCTCAGTCCTATATCAGCCCGTTCATTCGCCTTGAACTGCGCAGCGGCATGCTGGGCAGCAACCTGGATGTGAACCTGAAAAGTACCGAGCCCCTGGCACTGCAAGTGACTGGCCGGGCCCAGGTGGACCAGTTGCACACCCTGGATACCCTCAAGACCCGTGACTTCGTCAAATGGCAGCGCCTGGTGGTCGAAGGCTTGAATTACCAGCACGGCGAGAGCCTGTCGATCGACAAGGTCAACCTGCTGCAACCCTATGCGCGCTTCATGATCAACGACGACCGCACCACCAACGTCGATGACTTGCTGATCCCGCAACCCGCCGACAGCGGTGCCAAGTCGGCGAGCAAATCGGCAAGCAAGGAAAAACCACTGGGCATCCGCATCGGCCAGATTGCGATCAACGACGGTTCGGCCAACTTTGCCGACTTCAGCCTCACGCCCAACTTTGCGACGGCGATTCAACAGCTCAACGGGCAGATCGGTACCATCGACAGCCGCCAGGCCAAACCGGCCAGCGTCGACATCAAGGGCAAGGTGGACCGTTATGCGCCGGTCACCATCAAGGGCAGCGTGAACCCGTTCGATCCGATGGCCGCGCTGGATATCGCCACCAGCTTCAAACGCGTCGAACTGACCACCCTGACGCCCTACTCCGGCAAGTTCGCGGGGTTCCGTATCCGCAAGGGCCGCCTCAACCTCGACCTGCACTATGTGATCACCAAGGGCCAGTTGAAGGCTGAAAACAAAGTAGTGGTCGAACAATTGCAGCTGGGCGAGAAAGTCGACAGTGCCGATGCCGTGGACTTGCCGATTCGCCTGGCGATAGCCCTGCTGAAGGACGTTGACGGCAAGATCTCCATCGAGCTGCCAGTGACCGGTGACCTGAACAACCCGCAATTCAGCGTGATGCCGATTGTGTGGCAAACCCTGCGCAACCTGGTGGTACGCGCGGCCGCCGCGCCCTTCAAATTCATTGGTGGGCTGATCAGTGGCGGTGGCGCGGAAGACCTGGGGAATGTGTCTTTCGCCGCCGGCTCCAGCGATTTGAGCAAGGATGCCGAAGGCGCCTTGAACAGCCTGGCCAAGGCATTGAAAGAACGTCCGGCCCTGCGCCTGGAAATTGAAGGCACCGCCGCCGCCAGCAGCGACGGTCCATTTCTGGCAGCACAACGCCTGGAGCGTGAATACCAGTACAACTACTACAAGATCCTGCAACGCCGTGGCGACAAAGTCCCGGCCCAGGCATCGCTGCTGGTCGTACCGGAGAAAGAGAAAGCGCCCTTGCTGGAAGGCATCTATCGTACTCGTCTGAAGCAGCAGCCGCCTGCCGAGTGGAAGGATCTGAGCAACGACGAACGCTCTGCGAAGCTGCGTGAGGGCGTGATCAAGTTCTGGAGCTCCAGTGACGTCCTGCTGCGCCAACTGGGCCAGGACCGCGCAAGCACGATCAAGGACTATCTGGTGGACAAAGGTCAGTTGGAAGATGACCGGGTGTACTTCATTGACGCGAACCTGGGTCAGGCCGAGAAGGATGGCCGGGTCGTCACACCGATGCATCTGGACGCCGAATAACAACACAAATCCAAATGTGGGAGCGGGCTTGCCCTCTCCCACATTGAAT
The DNA here is from genome assembly GCF_054071795.1 of Pseudomonas sp. SDO5271_S396. Lineage (NCBI taxonomy): Bacteria > Pseudomonadati > Pseudomonadota > Gammaproteobacteria > Pseudomonadales > Pseudomonadaceae > Pseudomonas > Pseudomonas sp. SDO5271_S396. The sequence continues at coordinate 111,704 of NZ_JBSVWB010000010.1, read as the reverse complement.
TCTGGCCACGATGACGATTTTATGCGCCCTGAAATAGAACAGGCCCCGACACAAGTGCCGGGGCCTGTAATGACCACATCCTTGTGGTCGGTCGCATGAACTCCAGAGGTGCATCGGGTGGATATCTAGCTCACCCTTAGCCGCCGCTATTCAGTTCAAACGAAAATGCTGCGTTACTCTGCTTTCAGACCATCGGCCGATACAGCTTTAACGCCTTTGATTTTCTTGGTGATGTTCACCGCGGTGGTTTTCTGTGCTTCGGTAATGGCTACGGTCGAAGACAGGGACACTACGCCTTTGTTGGTTTCGACTTTGATGTCGGTGCCAGGAATGCCTTTCTCGGTAACCAGGTCACTTTTCACTTTGGTGGTGATCCAGGTGTCGGAGGTCGCTTCCTTGGCCTTGGTCACTTCACCCGCGGCGACAACCATTGGAGCCTGTGAAGTCTGGGCGAACGCAACGTTAGCCATGGTCAGGGTCAGCGCGGTGGCAGTTGCAGCAGCGATAGCGAACTTCTTCATACGAGTAACTCCTGTTTTTTCGAAAGTCTGCAGCGTGACTACTTGATTGATGCTGCAGGGTTACTCTTAATGTTGCAGGCGCTGTGCCAAGTCTTACCGACCCATAAAACTGTTTTAAATCAACAAGTTAAAAATTTATGCATTTTTCAGAATCGTGCAACTTGCATGAAAGCCATCCTGCCTGCATGCAACTTGCAGTTTTTATCGCCGGGTAAACGGCTGATTTCGCTTCACTTTCCTGTCGCCAAAAAAAAGGATCCCGAAGGATCCTTTTTCTCAGCGTGAAGACGGGAGTGATTAAACGCCCGACGCCTTGGCTGCTGCTACGTCCTTGATGGACAGCTTGATACGACCGCGGTTGTCCACGTCCAGTACCAGCACTTCCACTTCCTGGCCTTCTTTCAGGATGTCGGTCACTTTCTCAACACGAGCATCGCTCAGCATGGAGATGTGAACCAGACCGTCCTTGCCCGGCAGGATGTTCACGAACGCGCCGAAGTCGACGATGCGCTCAACCTTGCCAACGTAGATCTTGCCGATCTCGGCTTCGGCAGTGATGCCCAGAACGCGCTGACGCGCGGCTTCTGCGGCTTCTTTGGTTTCGCCGAAGATCTTGATCGAGCCGTCGTCTTCGATGTCGATCGAAGCCTTGGTCTCTTCACAGATGGCACGGATGGTCGCGCCGCCTTTACCGATGACGTCACGGATCTTGTCGGTGTCGATCTTCATCGCGATCATGGTCGGAGCGTTGGCCGACAGTTCGGTACGCGATTGACCAATGATCTGGTTCATCTGGCCGAGGATGTTCAGGCGAGCTTCCAGGGCTTGGCCCAGGGCGATCTCCATGATTTCTTCGGTGATGCCTTTGATCTTGATGTCCATCTGCAGCGCGGTCACGCCTTTGGCGGTACCGGCTACCTTGAAGTCCATGTCGCCCAGGTGGTCTTCGTCACCCAGAATGTCGGTCAGAACAGCGAATTTCTCGCCTTCTTTCACCAGGCCCATGGCGATACCAGCCACCGGCGCCTTCATCGGTACACCAGCGTCCATCAGTGCCAGGGAAGCACCGCAGACCGAAGCCATGGAGCTGGAACCGTTGGACTCGGTGATTTCCGATACGACACGAATGGTGTAAGGGAACACATCAGCCGCCGGCAGCATGGCCTGAACCGAACGACGAGCCAGGCGGCCGTGACCGATTTCGCGACGACCCGCACCGCCCATACGACCACACTCGCCCACCGAGAACGGAGGGAAGTTGTAGTGCAGCATGAAGGGGTCTTTTTTCTCGCCTTCCAAGGTGTCCAGCAGTTGGGCGTCACGGGCAGTACCCAGGGTCGCAACGACCAGGGCCTGGGTTTCGCCACGGGTGAACAGTGCCGAACCGTGGGTTTTCGGCAGAACGCCGACTTCGATGTTCAGCGGGCGCACAGTGCGGGTGTCGCGACCGTCGATACGCGGCTTGCCGTTGACGATGTTTTCGCGAACGGTGCGGTATTCGATTTCACCGAATGCAGCTTTGACGTCACCGGCGGAAGGCTGGCCTTCTTCACCGGACAGCTTGGCTACAACCTGATCCTTCAGCTCGCCCAGGCGCGCGTAACGGTCGGCCTTGACGGTGATGGTGTAGGCCTCGGAGATGGCAGCGCCGAACTCGGAGCGGATAGCGCCCAGCAGTTCGGTGGCTTCAGCTTGTGGAGCCCAGGTCCAGGTTGGCTTGGCAGCTTCAGCGGCCAGCTCTTTGACAGCCTTGATGACCGACTGGAATTCGTCGTGGGCGAACAGTACAGCGCCCAGCATCTGGTCTTCGGTCAGCTCTTTGGCTTCCGATTCCACCATCAGTACGGCTTCTTCGGTACCGGCAACGACCATGTCCAGGCTGGAAGCGGCCAGTTGTTCGTAAGTCGGGTTCAGCAGGTAACCGGTGCTTTCATGGAACGCAACGCGGGCAGCGCCGATCGGGCCATCGAAAGGAATGCCGGAGATGGCCAGCGCAGCCGAGGTACCGATCATCGCAGCGATGTCCGGATCGGTCTTCTTGCTGGTGGAAACCACGGTGCAGACAACCTGCACTTCGTTCATGAAGCCTTCTGGGAACAGCGGACGGATCGGACGGTCGATCAGTCGGGAAGTCAGGGTTTCTTTCTCGGAAGGACGGCCTTCGCGCTTGAAGAAACCGCCAGGAATCTTACCGGCAGCGTAAGTCTTTTCCTGGTAGTGAACGGACAGTGGGAAGAAGCCTTTGCTTGGGTCAGCGGTCTTGGCGCCAACAACGGTCACCAGAACGGTGACGTCATCGTCAACGGTAACCAGCACTGCGCCAGAGGCTTGACGGGCAATACGGCCTGTCTCGAGGGTAACGGTCGACTGACCGAACTGGAATTTTTTGATAACCGGGTTCACGGTGTCCTACCTTCTTTGTGGCTCTTGGGGGAACTTGTCTTCTTGCGAAATTCTTGGGCAATGCCGGGAGTCGGCCCAACGCTCGTCCAGGGGTAAAACGTGTGTCCAGATAAAACTTGAGGCTGGGAGCCTACCATGCGCCAGCGGAAATCCCACTGACGCACGGCAGACAACCAACCTCTAGCGCAATCGCTTATTAGCGACGCAGACCCAGGCGACCGATCAGAGTCTGATAACGACCCAGATCCTTGCCTTTCAGGTAGTCCAGCAGCTTACGACGCTGGTTTACCATGCGGATCAGACCACGACGGGAGTGGTGATCTTTACCGTTGGCCTTGAAGTGACCTTGCAGCTTGTTGATGTTGTGGGTCAGCAGTGCAACTTGCACTTCTGGCGAACCAGTGTCACCAACAGCCTGCTGGTAGTCAGCAACGATTTGTGCTTTTTCTTGAACGTCGAGAGCCATGAGGCAATCCTTCTTTCAGGAGACCCCCCAAGGGGCGGTCTCAACAGGCCAGGGACAAATCCCTGTATCTAAAAATGAGGAAGTGACCGTGCCTGTTAACAGCCACCCTCGTCCCAGTTTGCGTAAAAGCTACTGCGCTTTTAGCACAAACTGGTTCCGGTCATTCTGACCGAATCAGTCGACGTGGCGCGATACGCCCGTCTTCGCTCACTTCACCGATCCCGATGAAGCGACCATTGTGATCCTGTACCCGCACCATGCCGAACTTCGGTGCATCCGGGGCACGTACCGGCTGGCCGTTGAGCCAGTAGAACGCGCTGTGCTCCGAGAAGTGCAGCAAGGGCCAATCCTGCAAACCGCTGTCCGATGGCATCAGGAAGCGATCGACTGCTTCATTGCCGCCTTCGGCATGTACCGCTTCCAACTCTTCCAGTGTGACCGTCTGGGCCAGGCTGAAAGGTCCGGCCTGGGTGCGTCGCAGTTCTGCAACGTACGCGCCGCAACCGAGCTTTTCACCAATATCTTCCACCAGGGTACGAATATAGGTGCCTTTGCTGCAGTCCACGGCCAAGCGGGCGGTGTCGCCTTCACAGGCGAGCAATTCCAAGCGCGCAATAGTAACAGAACGTGGTTCACGCTCCACTACTTCGCCCGCACGCGCCAACTTGTAAAGAGGCTGCCCATCCCGCTTGAGCGCCGAGTACATCGGCGGTATCTGGCTGATTTCTCCACGAAAACCGGGTAAGGCAGCCTCAATATCAACTCGACCAACGGTCACGTCACGCACCTGCAAAACCTCACCTTCGGCATCGGCCGTGGTGGTGGTCTTGCCCAGTTGCATCAGGGTTTCGTAACCCTTGTCGGAGTCGAGCAGGTATTGGGAGAACTTGGTGGCCTCGCCAAAGCACAACGGCAACACACCGGTGGCCAGAGGATCGAGACTGCCGGTGTGCCCGGCCTTCTCGGCGTTGAGCAGCCAGCGAACCTTTTGCAAGGCCGCGTTGGAGGTAAAGCCCAGCGGCTTGTCCAGCAGGATGATACCGCTGACGTTACGACGGATACGTTTGACCTGAGCCACCGCTTACTCCTTGGCGTCTTCAGGTGCTGGCGCATGCTGGCTGTCTTCAGCCACCGCGCGCTCGATCAACGCAGACAGGTGTGCGCCACGCGCAACGCTTTCGTCGTAGTGGAAATGCAACTGCGGAACGCTGCGCAGCTTCATCTCACGGGCCAGTTGCATGCGCAGGAAACCTGCTGCCGAGTTGAGCACTTTGATGGTCTGGGCGATGTCATCGCCGTTTTCCTGCCCCATCACGGTGATGAAGATCTTGGCGTGGCCCACATCGCGGCTGACGTCAACAGCGGTGATGGTGACAAGGCCGACGCGCGGGTCTTTGACTTCACGACGAATCAACTGTGCCAGCTCACGCTGCATCTGATCGCCGATACGCTGGGTACGGCTGTATTCTTTTGCCATGTCTTGTTACCTGTTACTGCCACACGGCGAAAGCCGTGGGGTCTGAAAGCGGCAAACGCCCGGCCTGACAAAAGCCAGACCGGGCGTTGCGTTTAGAGTCCGGACACCGCGCAGGGCATGTACATGCCCACACGCGCTGTGGCCCTTGAAGTCCGTGAGTCAGAGGCTGCGAGCAACCTGAACCTTCTCGAAGACTTCGATCTTGTCACCGACCTTGACGTCGTTGTAGCTCTTGACGCCGATACCGCACTCCATGCCGTTACGCACTTCGGACGCGTCATCCTTGAAGCGGCGCAGGGATTCCAGCTCGCCTTCGAAGATAACGATGTCTTCACGCAGTACGCGGATCGGACGGTTACGGTACACGGTACCTTCAGTCACCATGCAGCCGGCAATCGCACCGAACTTCGGCGAACGGAACACGTCACGTACTTCGGCGATACCCAGGATGTTCTCCCGGACGTCGCTGCCAAGCATGCCGGTGAGGGCTTTCTTGACGTCTTCGATGATGTCGTAGATGACGTTGTAGTAACGCATGTCCAGACCTTCCTGCTCGACGATCTTGCGAGCGCCGGCATCGGCACGCACGTTGAAGCCGAACAGTACAGCGTTGGAAGCCAATGCCAGGTTGGCGTCGGACTCGGTGATACCACCGACACCGCCACCGACCACGCGCACTTGCACTTCGTCGTTACCCAGGCCATTCAGGGCGCCTTGCAACGCCTCCAGAGAACCACGAACGTCAGACTTGAGGACGATATTAAGCGTCTTCTTCTCTTCCTGGCCCATGGACTCGAAGATGTTTTCCAGCTTGCCGGCGTGAGCACGGGCCAGCTTGACCTCACGGAACTTGCCTTGACGGAACAGAGCAACTTCACGGGCCTTCTTCTCGTCGGCCACCACACTCATCTCGTCGCCAGCGTCCGGCGTACCGTCCAGGCCGAGAATCTCGACCGGAATCGCAGGACCAGCTTCCTTGATAGGCTTGCCGTTCTCGTCGAGCATCGCACGTACACGGCCGTAGTTCGAACCGACCAGCACCATGTCGCCTTGGCGCAGGGTACCGTCTTGAACCAGAACGGTCGCAACCGGGCCACGGCCCTTGTCGAGACGGGATTCAACCACGACACCACGACCTGGGGCCGATGGGGTGGCGGTCAGTTCCAGCACTTCAGCCTGCAGCAAAACAGCTTCGAGCAGTTCGTCAACGCCGGTACCCATCTTCGCCGAGACTGGTACGAAAGGCGTGTCGCCACCCCAATCTTCCGATGTCACGCCGTGAACCGACAGTTCGCTGCGGATGCGATCGAGGTCGGCACCCGGCTTGTCGATCTTGTTCACTGCAACCACCAGAGGAACGCCAGCCGCCTGAGCGTGCTGGACAGCCTCGATGGTTTGCGGCATCACGCCGTCGTCCGCTGCAACCACTAGGATCACGATGTCGGTCGCCTTGGCACCACGGGCACGCATGGCGGTAAACGCAGCGTGACCCGGGGTATCGAGGAACGTCACCATGCCACGGTCGGTTTCAACGTGGTATGCGCCGATGTGCTGGGTGATACCACCGGCTTCGCCAGCAGCAACCTTGGCACGACGGATGTAGTCGAGCAGGGAGGTCTTACCGTGGTCAACGTGACCCATTACGGTCACAACCGGTGCACGGGAGACAGCCTCACCTTCAAACTTCAGGGACTCGGCCAAGGAATCTTCCAGGGCGGTGTCACTGACCAGGGTCACTTTGTGGCCCAACTCTTCAGCCACAAGCTGGGCAGTTTCCTGATCCAGTACCTGGTTGATGGTGGCCGGTGTACCCAGCTTGAACATGAACTTGATGATTTCAGCAGCCTTGACCGACATCTGCTGGGCGAGGTCGCCCACAGTGATGGTCTCGCCGATCTTCACTTCACGCACGACAGGGCCGGTCGGGCTCTGGAAACCGTGGGCGTTGCGCTTCTTCAGCTTGGCCTTGCCGCGACCACCACGACGGAAGCCATCGCTTTCTTCGTCGGTAGTACGTGGGGCAACGCGAGGAGCAGGTGCTTTCTCTTTGACCGAGGCACGATGCGGAGCGTTTTTGCGCTCGCCATCGCCACCACCGCCGCGACGGCTGTTATCGTCGGCACGTGGTTTGTCCGGACGACGCGGCTCGTCGCGCTTGCGGTCGGCAGCAGGTGCCGGAGCCGGGGCAACCGGAGCGGCTTCACGCACAGGCTCGACAGGCGCGGCAACGGCAGGAGCAGCAACTGCTTCGGTGACGGCAGGTTGCGCAGCAGCAGGCTGGCGACGCGCTTCTTCTTCGGCGCGACGCTTGGCTTCTTCTTCAGCCTTCTGACGGGCAGCATTTTCTACTGCGCGACGCTCATCCAGTTCGCGTTTGCGCTCGGCTTCGATTTCTTCCGGGCTGCGCTGTACGAAGACTTTCTTCTTGCGTACTTCAACGCTGATGCTCTTGCTACCAGCAACCCGCAGGGTGCTGGTGGTTTTGCGCTGCAATGTAATCTTGCGCGGTTCTTCCACTTTCGCCTTGTGGCTGCTCTTCAAGTGAGTCAGCAAAGACTGCTTCTCACTGTCGCTCACACCTTCATCGGCGGCGGTGTGCGGCAGACCTGCCTCACGCATCTGCTGCAACAGGCGCTCTACCGGTGTTTTGACCTCATCGGCCAGTTGTTTCACCGTGACTTGCGTCATGCACTTCTCTCCTCAGGCCGCGCCTAATTACTCGAACCAATGGGCTCGGGCGGCCATGATCAACTTGCCGGCACGATCATCGTCAATGCCGTCGATGTCGAGCAGGTCGTCAATAGACTGCTCGGCCAGGTCTTCGCGGGTAATTACGCCGCGCACCGCCAGTTCCATCGCCAAATCCTTGTCCATACCCTCAAGCGAGAGCAGGTCTTCGGCCGGATGGGCGTCTGCCAGCTTTTCCTCAGTAGCGATGGCTTTAGTCAACAAACGATCCTTGGCACGAGCGCGAAGCTCGTTGACGATGTCTTCGTCAAAGCCGTCGATGTTGAGCATTTCTTCCAACGGTACGTAGGCAATCTCTTCCAGGCTGGTGAAACCTTCATCTACCAGCACCTGTGCCAACTCTTCGTCGACTTCCAACTCGTCGATGAAGTTGCGCAGGATGTCGCCGGTTTCAGCTTGCTGCTTAGCCTGGATGTCCGATTCGGTCATCACGTTCAGGGTCCAGCCGGTCAGTTGGCTAGCCAGACGCACGTTCTGACCACCACGACCAATGGCTTGAGCCAGGTTGTCTGCGCCGACGGCGATGTCCATGGCATGGGCATCCTCGTCAACGATGATTGCCGCCACTTCAGCCGGCGACATCGCGTTGATCACGAACTGCGCCGGGTTATCGTCCCACAGCACGATATCGACACGCTCGCCACCCAACTCACCCGACACGGCCTGGACACGCGAGCCGCGCATACCGATGCACGCGCCTTGCGGGTCGATGCGTTTGTCTTTGGAGCGAACAGCGATCTTGGCGCGAGAGCCCGGATCGCGCGACGCTGCCATGACTTCGATCAGGCCTTCGGCGATTTCCGGCACTTCGATACGGAACAGCTCGATCAGCATTTCCGGCGCGGTACGCGACAGGATCAGCTGAGGGCCGCGATTTTCGGTGCGGATTTCCTTGAGCAGCGCGCGCAGACGCACGCCGACACGGAAGGTCTCACGGGAGATGATGTCTTCGCGGGCCAGCAACGCTTCGGCGTTGTTGCCAAGGTCAACGATCACGTTGTCGCGGGTGACCTTCTTCACGGTACCGGAGATGATTTCACCCAAGCGCTCGCGATAGGCGTCAACGACTTGGGCACGCTCGGCTTCGCGAACCTTTTGCACGATGACCTGCTTGGCGGTCTGTGCAGCAATGCGGCCGAATTCGATCGACTCGATCTTTTCTTCGACGACATCACCCACGCTGGCGCCCGGGTGCGTTTGCGCAACCTTGCTTGGCCAGGTTTCGATGGCCGGATCATCAAGATCGTTTTCTTCGACGACCGTCCAGCGACGGAACGTCTCATAGGCACCGGTGTGGCGGTTGATTTCCACACGCAGATCAACTTCGTCTTCAAAACGCTTTTTGGTAGCAGTGGCCAGGGCCAGCTCCAGCGCTTCAAAAATCACGCTTGCCGGTACGCCCTTTTCATTGGATACCGACTCAACAACCAGCAGTACTTCTTTGCTCATCGTACGCCTCGCCTTTCGCAAGCCATTGGATCCGCGGGATCCGCGTCTCAGTCAAAACTGGGAATAATATTGGCCTTGTCGATCATATCGATCGGCAACAGGAACTCATGGTCTTCTACCTGCACCACGACATCCTGTTCTTCTACACCGCGCAGAAGGCCCTGAAAGTTGCGCCGCCCTTCAAAGGGAGATCGCAGCTTGATCTTCACTTGTTCACCGGCAAATTTTGCAAACTGATCAATAGTGAACAGTGGGCGTTCCATGCCTGGCGAGGAAACTTCGAGGGTGTATTCAACGGAGATTGGATCTTCAACATCCAGCACACCGCTGATCTGACGGCTGACAATGGCGCAATCGTCCACCAGCACGCCGCCCTCTTTATCGATATAAACGCGCAACATTGAGTGGCGACCTTGAGCCGAAAACTCAATACCCCAGCATTCATAGCCTAGGGCCACGACCACCGGGGCCAACAAGGCCTGCAACTCTTCTAGCTTGCTCGACACCTGAACCCCCTCGTGCATGTATGTGCATGCTGTGCAAAATAAAAAAATGGGCGAAACGCCCATCCTTGAAACGCCGTCGAACAGCGGCGTTGAAAGTGTCCAGCTAACAAAAAGCCCCTTAAAAGGGGCTCCGCTAAAACTGGTTGCGGGGGCCGGATTTGAACCGACGACCTTCGGGTTATGAGCCCGACGAGCTACCAGACTGCTCCACCCCGCGACAAAGCTGGGGCGGAAGTATACGACCGATCCCTTGCAGGGTCAATGTAACCTTCCACCTGCAAGAAAGCCCGCAATTGCGGGCTCTCCTGACTAATTGGTACCGAGAAGGGGACTCGAACCCCTACACCCTATGGGCACAACCACCTCAAGGTTGCGTGTCTACCAATTCCACCACCTCGGCAATACAGCGTTTACAACCCTTCTTACTTCTGCTCTTGAGCTGGAGGTACGTCAGTCGCTGGAGTAGCCGACTTTTGCTCTTGAAGCACCGGGACATCATCAGAAGCCGGTTTTGCTTTTGGTACTTCCAGCACCGCTGGGTTTGGCAAACCTACTTGAGTCAGCACATGAGCCTTCTCTTTAGCAAAGTAACCTAACCCCAAGCTGGTTATGAAGAAACCGGCGGCAAGTATAGCAGTAAACTTACTAAGAAAGGTAGAGGAACCTTGGCTTCCGAACACAGTATTTGAAGCACCTGCACCGAAAGACGCACCAGCATCCGCACCTTTACCCTGTTGCAACAAAACCAGGGCAACTACGCCCAGGGCAGCCAACAGATGAAAAACGACTACGACTGTTTCCAGCATTTTTTCAGTTTCCCGCGGCGCGACAGATCGCACCGAACTCATCTGCATTCAGGGAAGCTCCACCAATGAGCCCCCCATCGATATCCGGCATGCCGAACAGTTCGACCGCATTGGCCGCCTTCACGCTGCCGCCGTATAGAAGACGCACACCTTGTGCGACCTCAGAATTCTCTGCCGCCAACTGCGCGCGGATGGCGGCGTGCACATCCTGCGCTTGTTGCGGTGTAGCAGTCAGCCCGGTGCCAATGGCCCAGACCGGCTCGTATGCAATGACTGCTTTCGCAAAAGCACCTACACCCAGCTCCTCGATGATGCTGCCCAGCTGACGCGAGACAACCTCAAGAGTCTTGCCCGACTCACGCTGCTCCAGGGTCTCCCCTATGCACAACACTGGAATCAGGCCACAAGCCTGTGCTGCTGCAAACTTGCGGTTGAGCGTCCCATCACGTTCGCCCATCATCTGACGGCGTTCGGAGTGCCCAACCAGCACATAGGAACAGCCCGCATCAACCAACTGACTCGGCGCAATCTCACCGGTCAACGCACCCTGCATCGCTTCCACCGCAGAATTCTGCGCGCCGACTTGAATCGACTTGCCTTTCAAGCCATCAACCACTTGGGTGATATGCAAGCAAGGCGGAAAAACCGCGACATCGACACCGCTAGGCAAAGCCAGGTGACGAAGGCCATTGATCAGCTCAGCGACACTGGCGCGGGTACCGTGCATCTTCCAGTTACCAGCTACCATAGTGCGACGCATGCTGTACCTCGTCGGTCAAAGTGGGCGCAGATGTTACCCAACCACATCATCACTGGCAAGCCGAATTCAGGCGCAAACATCAGTTACCAGTTTTGCCAGGTCTTCGGCATGGCCGCGAACCTGATTTTCATCGTCACCTTCGACCATGACACGCACCAGAGGCTCTGTGCCGGACTTGCGCAACAGCACTCGCCCACGGCCCGCCATAGCGAGCGTCACACGCTCACAAGCTTCTTTGACAGCAGGGTGATCGATCGGATTTTCGCCGCCGGCAAAACGCACGTTGAGCAGCACTTGCGGGCATTTACGCAAAGCTTGGCGCGCCTGGGCCAGGCTCTCTTCACGACGACGCAACGAAAGCAGAACCTGCAACGCGGCAATGATCGCATCACCTGTGGTGGTGTGCTGGAAGCACACGACATGCCCGGAGTTTTCACCGCCCACCTGCCAGTTACGCTCCAGCAGCTCGGCAATCACATAACGGTCGCCCACGTTGGCACGAACAAAAGGAATTCCCAGATCGGCCAGGGCCAGCTCAAGCCCCAGATTACTCATCAGCGTACCGACGACACCGCCTTGCAGCTTGTTACGCTCGTGCAGATCACGCGCAATGATGAACAACAGGTCATCGCCGTCGACGATAGTGCCTGTATGGTCCACCATCAGCACGCGATCACCATCACCGTCGAACGCGATACCCAGGTCGGCATGCTCGGCCAGGACGGCGGCCTGCAGTTGCTCCATATGGGTGGAGCCGCAGTTTTCGTTGATGTTCAAGCCATTGGGCTGGGCCGACAGCACCGTCACATCCGCCCCCAACTCCTTGAATACACTCGGCGCCACCTTGTAGGTCGCGCCGTGCGCGCAGTCGACGACGATCTTCAAACCGGCAAAGTTGGTACTGGTCGGCACACTGCTTTTGCAGAACTCGATATAGCGACCCGAAGCATCGTTGATACGCGAAACCTTGCCCAGCTTGCTGGAGTCGACCACCGTCATCGGCGCATCCAGCAACTCTTCGATCATCAGCTCGATCTCGTCCGGCAGCTTGGTGCCCTGGCCGGAGAAAAACTTGATGCCATTGTCGTCATGCGGGTTATGCGAAGCACTGATCACAATACCGGCCTCAGCGTGAAAGGTACGCGTCAGGTAAGCGATCGCCGGCGTCGGCATTGGCCCGAGCAGCATCACATCCGCACCAGCGGCGGACAGACCTGCCTCCAACGCCGACTCAAACATGTAACCCGAAATACGGGTGTCCTTACCGACCAGGATGCGACACGCGCCCATACTGCGGAACGCCATGCCTGCCGCCCAGCCGAGCTTGAGCATGAAATCTGGAGTAATCGGAAACTCGCCGACCCGACCACGAATACCGTCGGTGCCAAAGTATTTTTTAGTCATAAGTGCTCCATCATTCTTATTCGGCCGATTCTACAGCGGCAATCATGCGTACCACATCCACGGTTTCAGCGACGTCATGGACACGCAGGATACGCGCGCCCTTGGCCATGGCCAGCGCCGCCAGCGCCAGGCCGCCGTATAACCGCTCGCCCACCGGGCGATTCAACGCCAGCCCTATCATGCTCTTGCGTGAAACACCGACCAACAAGGGCCGACCAAGGGCATGCAGTGCTTCCATATGCTTGAACAGGCTCAGGTTGTGCTGAAGGGTCTTGGCAAAGCCAAACCCCGGATCAAGGATGATCCGGTCAGCAGGAATTCCTGCCGCAGCGCACTGACTGATGCGATCGGCCAGAAAGCCCGAGACCTCGCCCACAAGATCATCATAGTGCGGGCTGTCCTGCATATTGCCGGGCTCGCCCAACATGTGCATCAGGCACACCGGCAACCCCGTGGCCGCAGCCGCATCCAGGGCGCCGTCGCGCTGCAGGGAGCGCACATCATTGATCAAGCCAGCACCAAGGCGTGCGGTTTCGCGCATCACGGCCGGCGTCGAGGTATCCACCGAGATGATCACATCCAGCTCTCGAGCCATTTTCTCGACAATAGGCGCAACCCGCTCAAGTTCCTCCAGGGGAGAGACAACGCGGGCACCTGGACGGGTGGACTCCCCTCCCACGTCGATCAGCGTCGCACCAGCCGCCGCCATCGCCTCGGCATGGCGCAAAGCTGCGTCAAGCTGACTGAAGCGGCCGCCATCGGAAAAGGAATCGGGGGTTACATTCAGAATGCCCATGACATGTGTATGGGCCAAATCAAGAACCCGATTGCCGCAAGGCAATCGGGTCGAGGACAACGCAGAAGTCATTTCAAACCTTAGTGGTCAGCTGCAGGACCGCCGATCGGGGCTTCAGGGCGCTCGTTTCGAACCACTGGCGGGGTGCCAGAAGTCCCCGAACCGCCTTCCCAATCGCGAGGCTCACGAGGCTCGCGACCCGCCATGATGTCGTCGATCTGATCCGAGTCAATTGTCTCGTACTTCATTAGCGCATCCGCCATGGCATCCAGCTTGTCGCGATTATCCGTCAGGATCTGCTTCGCGGTGCCATAGCACTGGTCGATGATGCTACGCACCTCAGAGTCGATCAGCTTGGCCGTCTCACCGGAGAAGCTGGCGTTCTGACCACCGCCGCCACGCCCCAGGAACACTTCGCCTTCTTCTTCGGCATACATCAAGGGACCGAGTTTTTCCGACAACCCCCACTTGGTCACCATGTTCCGCGCAATCTGGCTCGCACGCATGATGTCGTTGGAAGCGCCCGTGGTCACACCATCGAAGCCCAGTGTCATTTCCTCCGCGATCCGACCACCGTACAGCGAGCAAATCTGACTGATCAGTGCACGCTTGGAGAGGCTGTAACGATCCTCTTCCGGCAGGAACATGGTGACACCCAGCGCTCGACCACGCGGGATGATCGACACCTTGTAGACCGGATCATGCTCAGGCACAACGCGCCCTACAATGGCGTGGCCCGCCTCGTGATACGCGGTGTTCTGCTTCTCTTTCTCGGACATGACCATGGATTTGCGCTCGGCGCCCATCATGATCTTGTCTTTGGCCAGCTCGAACTCTTTCATCTCGACAATACGCTTGCCGACACGCGCGGCGAACAACGAAGCCTCGTTCACCAGGTTGGCAAGGTCAGCACCGGAGAAACCCGGGGTACCACGGGCGATCACGGCCGGAGCCACGTCATCGCCCATAGGCACTTTGCGCATGTGTACTTTCAGGATCTGCTCGCGACCACGGATATCCGGCAAGCCCACCACCACCTGACGGTCGAAGCGGCCTGGACGCAGCAGCGCAGGGTCGAGCACATCCGGACGGTTGGTGGCCGCAATGACGATGATCCCGTCATTCATCTCAAAGCCGTCCATCTCTACCAGCAACTGGTTGAGCGTTTGCTCGCGCTCATCGTGACCACCACCCATGCCAGCGCCACGATGACGGCCAACGGCGTCGATTTCATCGATGAAGATGATGCATGGAGCGTGTTTCTTGGCCTGCTCGAACATGTCTCGAACACGGCTTGCGCCGACACCGACGAACATTTCGACGAAGTCAGAGCCGGAAATGGTGAAGAACGGCACTTTCGCTTCACCGGCAATCGCCTTGGCCAGCAGGGTTTTACCGGTACCCGGGGGCCCTACCATGAGCACGCCACGTGGAATGCGGCCACCCAGACGCTGGAACTTGCCCGGGTCGCGCAGGAATTCGACCAGTTCCCCGACCTCTTCCTTCGCCTCGTCGCAACCCGCCACGTCGGCCAGGGTGGTTTTCACTTGATCTTCAGAAAGCAGACGCGCCTTGCTCTTGCCAAAGCTCATCGGGCCGCCCTTGCCTCCCGCGCCCCCTTGCATCTGGCGCATGAAGAACATGAACACGGCAATGATCACCAGAATCGGGAAGCTGGCGACCAGCAACTGGGTCCAGATACTCTGCTGTTCAGGCTGCTTGCCCTCGACAACCACGTGGTTATCCACCAGATCGCCGATCAGGCCGTTATCCGGAATATTCGGACGAATGGTCTTGAAGCTGTCGCCGTCGTTGCGTTTGCCGGTGATAACGAAGCCGTCAACCGCCACGCGCTCGACTTTGCCATCCTTGACTTGCTGGATGAAGTCGGAATAGTTGAGGGTCTGTGGTTCGTTAGGGCTGGAGAAGTTGTTCATCACCGTCACCAGGACAGCTGCGATGATCAACCACAGGATCAGATTCTTTGCCATATCGTTCAATTAACTACCCTCTGAAGCAAGCTCCGCTACTGGCGCGCGCTTCGCATGATATTCACCGGCCTAACTTACTACATTACCTACAACTCTGGCAGGCGCCGTCTGTAACCCTTTGTGAAACTTTGACTACACAATATTCGTAAAGCTTCGTGACGAAAGCGATATAAAAAAACCTATCGGCCTCCCTCAAACTCTCAAAGACGCTCATCGCTGGCAGCACCTTCGATGCCCCGGAAACCCCGTGCCAACAAGTATTGTTCGCGCGAGCGGTCCCGTGAGGAGTCCGGCTTGCGCATCTGCACCTTGTCGAACAGTTTGCGGATGTTCTTGTGGTACTCGTCGAAGCCCTCACCCTGGAAGACCTTGACCAGGAAATCTCCACCCGGGCGCAGTACCCGACCCGCCAGATCCAATGCCAACTCGCAGAGGAACATGGCTCGCGGCATATCGACAGCCGGTAATCCACTCATATTGGGGGCCATGTCGGAAATCACAAGGTCTACCTGAGAATTTCCTACGGCCTCCAGGATCTGCGCCAGTACGGCATCCTCGGTAAAGTCGCCATGAACGAAGGTCACATCCGGGATGCTGTCCATCTCGAGGATATCGGATGCGATCAACCGGCCTTGCCCACCAATCAGACGACTGGCCACCTGCGACCAGCCACCCGGGGCCGCGCCCAGGTCAATCACGCTCATACCGGGACGGAACAACTTGTCTTTGTCCTGCAGCTCAAGCAGCTTATAGCTGGCGCGCGAACGATAGCCGTCCTTCTGTGCCTTTTTGACGTAAGGGTCGTTGAAATGTTCTTTTAGCCAGTTAAGGCTGGTTTTGGAACGGGCCACGGGCCACCTCGAAAATAAAACCGGTCGTGATTAAGTGGGCGGTCCCGGACTCGCTCGGGTAAACTGGCCGCCGCTTTTTACAAGATCAGACGCAGAGGTCAGATTATGCCGCTCACTCCAGAGCAGAAGAAACAGTACAAATCCATTGGCCACCATCTGAAACCAGTTCTGATTGTGGCTGACAATGGTCTGACTGAAGGTGTT
The DNA here is from genome assembly GCF_054071795.1 of Pseudomonas sp. SDO5271_S396. NCBI lineage: Bacteria > Pseudomonadati > Pseudomonadota > Gammaproteobacteria > Pseudomonadales > Pseudomonadaceae > Pseudomonas > Pseudomonas sp. SDO5271_S396. Next base: position 95,322 of record NZ_JBSVWB010000010.1, on the reverse strand, counting down.
TTAGCCGAATTCGAACGCGCACTCAGCGATCATGAACTGATCAAGGTCAAGGTCAACATCCTCGACCGCGAAGCCCGCCTGGCCGCCATCGCGGAATTGGGCAAGGCTGGCAAGGCTGATCTGGTGCAGATCATCGGCAAGATGGCACTGCTGTACCGCCGCAACTTCGACGTTAACAAACAACTGTCGAACGTTCATCGCTTCAAGTGAAGAAAAGGGTCACGGGCGTGCCTCGCACGCCCTGCCACTCCATCCCGGCGCCGGCTGCAAGACCAGCAGCAGACCTGAAAGGCCCAACACAAGATAGCTGAACAACTGCCAGCGCAACGCCTCGGGCCAAAACAGACGCACCAGGCAAAACATTGCGCACGCATACAGTGCCATCAGCAGCAACTGGCCGCGCATATCCCGCCACAAACTGCCCAAACCCTCGGCCTTGACCAGCACAAGCGCTTGAAGCGTCACGCACGCCGCCGCAAATCCCACCAGCAGCGCACTTAATAATCCGCCGATCTCATCGATCAGCAACGGCGCAAGGCCAATCAAGCCCAACGTCGGCAGTACACCCATATGCAATAGCCAAAGGCCGCCCACCCAAAGCATCTGGGCGAACTGCCAAAGCATGGCGCCCGCACGTAACGGGCGCCGTCTTTCAGATGTGACGAACTTCGACAATCTCGTACTCGATCACGCCACTTGGCGTCTTGACGGCCACCACATCACCCTCTTCCTTGGCGATCAAGGCGCGGGCAATCGGCGAACCTACAGAGATCTTGCCTTGTTTGATGTCAGCCTCGTCCTCACCCACGATGTGGTAAGTCACGCTTTCATCCGTCTCGACATTGGCAATTTCCACGGTCGTACCGAAAATCACCTTGCCTGTCTTGGGAATAGTGGTGACGTCAATCACCACCGAGTTCTGCAGACGGCCTTCGATGTCACGAATACGCGCCTCGACCATACCCTGCTGCTCGCGAGCAGCATGGTATTCGGCGTTTTCCTTCAAGTCACCCAACTCGCGGGCCGTACCGATGTCCTGGCTCAGCTTCGGACGGACGACCTTGGTCAGATGGGCGTGCTCCTCTTCCAGGGCCTTGAAGCCCTGGACGGTCATTGGGTATTTGGTCATGCCTTCAATCCTGCGTGTAGATCCTGCAAGCGACGCACGGTCTTTTCCGGACCGAACTTGAGCGCTTCGCAGATAGCTTCGCCAGCAGCAATGGTGGTGGTGCAGTAGATCTTGTGCTGCAGGGCGTTACGGCGAATGGAGTAGGAATCCGCGATCGACTGGCGACCTTCGGTGGTATTGATGATCAGGGTGACTTCGTCATTCTTGATCATGTCGACCACGTGTGGACGGCCTTCCGTCACCTTGTTCACGCGACGCACTTTCAAGCCGGCAGCCTCGATCAGCTTGGCGGTCCCGGCGGTGGCCACGACTTCGAAACCCAAGTTGATCAGATCACGCGCCACGCCTGCAACCAGTGGTTTGTCGTCGTCACGCACGCTGATGAACGCGGTACCGCCGGTCGGCAGCACTTCGCTGGCGCCCATCTGGGCCTTGGCGAATGCCTCGCCGAAGGTGTCGCCCACACCCATCACTTCACCGGTGGACTTCATTTCCGGGCCCAGGATCGGGTCCACACCAGGGAATTTGGCGAAGGGGAACACCGCCTCTTTCACGCTGTAGAAGTTCGGAATGATTTCCTTGGTGAAGCCCAATTCTTTCAAGGTTTTACCGGCCATGACGCGCGCCGCGATCATCGCCAGGGAAACGCCGATGCACTTGGACACAAACGGTACGGTACGCGAGGCACGCGGGTTCACTTCGATCACGTAGATCTGCTCGCCCTGCAACGCCAACTGCACGTTCATCAAGCCGACCACGCCCAGTTCGAGCGCCATCTTCTTGACCTGCTCACGCATCTCGTCCTGGATGTGCGCCGGCAGCGAGTAAGGCGGCAGCGAGCAAGCGGAGTCACCGGAGTGAACACCTGCCTGTTCAATGTGCTGCATGATCGCGCCGATCACCACGTCGGTGCCGTCGCAAACCGCGTCCACGTCCATTTCGATGGCGCAGTTGAGGAAGTGATCCAGCAGCACCGGGCTGTCGTTGGACACTTTCACCGCATCACGCAGGTAACGCTTGAGTTCTTCTTCCTGGTAGACGATTTCCATCGCCCGACCACCCAGCACATAGGACGGACGCACCACCAACGGATAGCCGATCTTGCTGGCGGCACGGATGGCTTCATCTTCACTACGCACGGTGGCGTTGGGTGGCTGACGCAGATTCAGGCGCTCGACCATTTGCTGGAAGCGCTCACGGTCCTCCGCACGGTCGATGGCGTCCGGGCTGGTGCCGATGATCGGCACGCCGGCCGCTTCCAGGGCACGCGCCAGTTTCAGCGGGGTCTGGCCACCGTACTGCACGATCACGCCTTTTGGCTTCTCGACACGCACGATTTCCAGCACGTCTTCCAGGGTCACCGGCTCGAAGTACAGACGGTCGGAGGTGTCGTAGTCGGTGGAAACCGTTTCCGGGTTGCAGTTGACCATGATGGTCTCGTACCCGTCGTCACGCAGGGCCAGCGCGGCGTGCACACAGCAGTAGTCGAACTCGATACCCTGGCCGATACGGTTGGGACCACCACCCAGGATGATGATCTTGTCGCGACCGGACGGCGCTGCTTCGCACTCTTCCTCGTAGGTGGAATACAGGTAAGCGGTGTCGGTGGCGAACTCGGCCGCGCAGGTGTCAACGCGCTTGTAGACCGGGAACACTTCGAGCTTGTGGCGGTGGGTGCGCAGGTTTTTCTCGGTGACGCCCAGCAACTTGGCCAGACGCTGATCGGAGAAGCCCTTGCGCTTGAGGCGGAACATCATGTCGCGGTCGATGCTGGCCAGCCCCAGAGTCTTGACCTTCTCTTCTTCCTTGATCAGATCTTCGATCTGCACCAGGAACCAAGGGTCGATCATGTTCATGCCGAAAATGTCTTCGACACTCAGGCCTGCACGGAACGCATCCGCTACGTACCAGATACGCTCGGCACCCGGTACGGTCAGTTCACGCTTGAGCACGCTCATGCTGTCCGGGTTGCTCAGGTCGAGCTTCTCGTCCAGGCCGCACACGCCCACTTCCAGGCCACGCAGGGCTTTCTGCAGGGACTCCTGGAAAGTCCGGCCGATGGCCATCACTTCACCCACCGACTTCATCTGGGTGGTCAAGCGGGCATCTGCCTGAGCGAACTTCTCGAAGGCAAAGCGAGGCAGCTTGGTCACTACGTAGTCGATGGACGGTTCAAAGGATGCCGGAGTCTTGCCGCCGGTGATGTCGTTCGACAGCTCATCCAGGGTGTAACCCACAGCCAGCTTGGCCGCGACTTTGGCGATCGGGAAACCGGTGGCTTTCGACGCCAGGGCCGAGGAGCGGGATACACGCGGGTTCATCTCGATCACGACCATGCGGCCGGTGTTCGGGCAAATACCGAACTGAACGTTGGAACCGCCGGTTTCCACGCCGATCTCGCGCAGTACCGCCAGGGAGGCGTTACGCAGGATCTGGTATTCCTTGTCGGTCAGGGTCTGTGCTGGCGCCACGGTGATCGAGTCGCCGGTGTGCACGCCCATCGGGTCGAAGTTTTCGATGGAGCAGACGATGATGCAGTTGTCCTTTTTGTCGCGGACAACTTCCATTTCATACTCTTTCCAACCGATCAGTGACTCGTCGATCAGCAGCTCTTTGGTCGGCGACAAGTCCAGGCCACGAGCGCAGATTTCTTCGAACTCTTCACGATTGTACGCAATACCACCACCGGTGCCGCCCATGGTGAAGGACGGACGGATGATGCAAGGGAAGCCCAGGGTCTCCAGGACCGCATTGGCTTCTTCCATGCTATGAGCGATACCGGAACGCGGGCACGCCAGGCCGATGGACTTCATGGCCTTGTCGAAACGCGAACGGTCTTCAGCCTTGTCGATGGTGTCGGCGTTGGCGCCGATCATCTCTACGCCGAATTTTTCCAGAACGCCTTCGCGTTCCAGGTCCAGGGCGCAGTTCAGTGCGGTTTGGCCGCCCATGGTCGGCAGAAGTGCGTCCGGACGCTCTTTTTCGATGATCTTGGCAACGGTCTGCCACTTGATCGGCTCGATGTAGGTAGCGTCGGCCATGGCCGGGTCGGTCATGATGGTGGCCGGGTTGGAGTTCACCAGGATGACGCGGTAGCCCTCTTCGCGCAGGGCTTTACAGGCCTGGGCGCCGGAGTAGTCGAATTCGCAGGCCTGGCCGATCACGATCGGGCCAGCGCCGAGAATCAGGATGCTTTTTATGTCTGTACGTTTTGGCATGGGTTTGTCACTCAAATCCGCAGGTCAGTCGGCAAGCCGTCTTGAACAATCTTTGCAGAGCCTGAAGGGGCCACCGCATTGCGGGGCCGCCCTCGGGCCGCTCACTCAGCGTCGCTTGGCCATCTCATTGATGAAACGGTCGAACAGCGGCGCAACGTCGTTCGGGCCCGGGCTGGCTTCAGGGTGGCCCTGGAAGCTGAACGCGCTCTTGTCGGTACGCTCGATGCCTTGCAGGGAACCGTCGAACAGCGACTTGTGAATCGCCCGGACATTGCCCGGCAAGGTCGCTTCATCCACGGCAAAACCGTGGTTCTGGCTGGTGATCATTACAACGCCAGTGTCCAGGTCTTGCACCGGGTGGTTGGCACCGTGGTGGCCATGGCCCATTTTCAGGGTCTTGGCGCCGGAGGCCAAAGCCAACAGCTGGTGACCCAGGCAGATGCCGAACACCGGAATGTCGGTTTCCAGCACGTCTTTGATGGCCTGGATCGCGTAGTCGCAAGGCTCAGGGTCGCCCGGGCCGTTGGACAGGAACACGCCGTCCGGTTGCAGTGCCAGCACGTCGCTGGCCGGGGTTTGTGCAGGCACCACGGTCACGCGGCAGCCGCGCTCGACCAGCATGCGCAGGATGTTGTACTTGACGCCGTAGTCGTAGGCCACAACATGGTAGGGCAACTCGGCGGCTTCGATGGTTTGGTGGCTGTCGGTCTTCAAGTCCCAGACCGTGGAGCGCCACTCGTATTTCTCTTTGACACTGACGACTTTCGCCAGGTCCATGCCCTTCAGACCCGGGAAGCCTTGCGCTGCGGCAATCGCGGCTTCTTCGGTGATGTTGTCACCGGCCAGGATGCAGCCGTTCTGCGAGCCTTTCTCGCGCAGGATACGAGTCAGGCGACGGGTGTCGATGCCAGCGATGGCTACGACATTGTTGGCCTTCAGGTAGTCCGACAGCGACAACGTGTTACGCCAGTTGCTCGCCACCAGTGGCAAGTCACGAATCACCAGGCCGGCCGACCAGACACGGTCAGACTCGACGTCTTCCGGTGTAGTGCCGGTATTGCCGATGTGCGGGTAAGTCAAGGTAACGATCTGTTGGGCGTAGGAAGGATCGGTAAGGATTTCCTGATAGCCGGTCATTGCGGTGTTAAACACCACCTCTCCAACGGTCTGACCGTCGGCTCCAATGGCTTCGCCGCGAAAAATGCTGCCATCAGCAAGGGCGAGTATGGCTGGCTTAGTCAAGAAGACCTCCCGTAAATAAAGCCTGAAAGGGCGATCGCAGGTTGTAAAAAAGCGGAGTGACGTATGGACACGTCACCCCGCTTGTTCACTGAATTATTCTGCGCGCTTTTAGTGGACACACTAAAGCTGTAGCTTACAGAAAAAGGCTTTTTTGGTCCACCGCTAAAGAGCCTTAAAGGCAGAGGAATGCGACAGGACGTCGCTTAGCGGTTGAAAACGGGGCCAAAGTATAAGCCCGAGGCCCCATTTTAGCGACTGATTAGTGCAGATCCAGCACGTCACGCATGTCATACAGCCCCGGTTCGCGACCGTCCAGCCAGAGCGCAGCACGTACCGCCCCCTTGGCGAACGTCATGCGGCTGGAAGCCTTATGGGTGATTTCCAAGCGCTCGCCCTCGGTTGCGAACAGCACCGTGTGATCCCCCACCACGTCGCCACCGCGCACAGTCGCAAAACCGATGGTGTCACGCGCACGTGCACCGGTATGCCCTTCACGACCGTACACCGCGACCTTCGACAAGTCGCGACCCAACGCATCGGCGATGGTCTCACCCATGCGCAGCGCAGTACCCGACGGCGCATCGATCTTGTGCCGGTGATGGGTCTCGATGATCTCGATGTCCGCCTCATCCCCCAGCACACGCGCCGCCAGATCCAGCAGCTTGAGCGACAGATTCACACCCACGCTGAAGTTGGCCGCGAAGACGATTGGAATATCCTTGCCCGCCTCGACCAACAACTGCTTCTGCTCCGCCGTCAAACCCGTGGTACCGATCACCATGGCCTTGCCCGCCTTGCGGCAGAAGGCCAGGTTTTTCAGCATAACCTCTGGCAGGGTGAAGTCGATCAGCACATCGAACTCTTCAGCCACCTGCTCGAGACTGCCCGACAACGAAACGCCAATGCGCCCCAGCGAAGCCAACTCACCGGCATCCGCACCAATCAAGGTACTGCCAGGACGAACGATCGCCGCCGTCAGCCCGGAAGCCGGAGAACGCTGCTGCACAGCCTCGACCAGCGTCTTGCCCATGCGCCCTGCAGCGCCCATCACGGCTATACGTCGCATATTCATTCCTTAGAGGTCGCCAAAGAAGCGCTTCACGCCGTCGAAAAAGCCAGTAGTCTTCGGCGAATGGGAGTCATCGCCTTCCAGCGAGCTACGGAACTCTTCAAGCAGTTCACGCTGGCGGCGATTGAGATTGACCGGCGTTTCCACCGCCACACGACACATCAGGTCGCCCGCCCCACCACCGCGCACCGGCGCAACGCCCTTGCCACGAATACGGAACTGCTTGCCGGTCTGGGTCCCCTCGGGAATCTTCAGCTTGACCCGGCCGTCGAGAGTCGGAATCTCCAGCTCCCCACCCAGGGCTGCGTCGACAAAACTGATCGGCACTTCGCAGAACAGGTGCTTGCCGTCACGCTGGAAGATCGAGTGCTCGCGCACATTGATCACCACATACAGGTCGCCCGTAGGTCCACCCTGAGTACCCGCCTCGCCCTCGCCGGACAGGCGAATGCGGTCACCGGTATCCACGCCGGCCGGCACCTTCACCGCCAGCGTCTTGTACTCTTCGACACGCCCTTCGCCGTGGCAGGAGTCGCACGGATCGGAAATGATCTTGCCCTGGCCATGGCAACGCGGACAGGTCTGCTGCACCGAGAAGAAACCCTGCTGCATGCGGACCTGACCAATACCGCCGCAAGTCGGACAGGTGATCGGCGACGAACCTTTCTTGGCCCCCGAACCATCGCACGGCTTGCAGTTGACCAGCGTCGGCACACGGATGTTGACGCTGGTACCGCGCACGGCTTCTTCCAGATTCAACTCCAGGGTGTAGCGCAAGTCGCTGCCACGCTGGGCACCACCACGCTGACCACCACGGCCACCACCGAAAAAGTCGCTGAACACATCACCGAAGATATCGGAGAAATTCTGACCACCAAAACCGCCACCGCCGCCGCCCATGCTCGGGTCGACACCTGCATGGCCATACTGGTCGTAGGCCGCACGCTTGTTAGGGTCAGACAGACATTCGTAGGCCTCGTTGGCCTCTTTGAACAGCTCTTCGGATTCTTTGCTATCCGGATTACGGTCCGGGTGGTGCTTCATCGCCAGGCGACGGTAAGCCTTTTTCAGGTCCGCCTCGCTGGAACCGCGCTCCACACCCAACACTTCGTAATAGTCACGCTTTGCCATAAGTCTTTGCACTCTTATAGGACGTTCAGCCAGACCCTCCTGAGCCTTGCCAAACTCGTTGAGCCCCAATACAGGCCCGGACCCAACTCACGTCAATTCAACGATCCTGGTCATTACTACTTTTTAGCCAGGGACCCGGCCAAAAGTGCGGTATTTACTGCTCGGAAAGCAGGAGCATTCCCGATCACACCGCCAGCATCCGAACGCTGTCGCATGCTGTAAAAATTCGCATACCCCAGACACGCCAACGCGGGAGCAAGCTCCCGCGCGGCGACATCCTACCAGTCACCGCTTGATAGCGGTCAACCGGGCGACCAAGTTACTTCTTCTGGTCTTCTTTTACTTCTTCGAACTCGGCATCGACAACGTCGTCGTGCTTGGCTTCAGGCTCTGCGTGCTGCGCAGCACCGTCAGCTGGCTGACCTTGTTCGGCGTACATTTTCTGGGCAACCGGCGCTGAGACTTTCGACAGCTCTTCAACCTTCGCTTCGATGGCAGCCTTGTCGTCGCCTTTAACGGCAGCTTCCAGGGCAACCACAGCAGCTTCGATGGCAGCTTTCTCTTCAGCGGTCACCTTGTCGCCTGCATCAGCGACCATTTTGCGCGTCGAGTGAACCAAGGCATCACCCTGGTTACGGGCAGCCGCCAGCTCTTCGAACTTCTTGTCCTCTTCAGAGTTGGCTTCAGCATCACGAATCATCTGTTGAATTTCTTCATCAGACAGACCGGAGTTGGCCTTGATGGTGATCTTCTGCTCTTTGCCGGTAGCCTTGTCTTTCGCACCAACGTGCAGAATGCCGTTGGCGTCGATGTCAAAGGTCACTTCGATTTGCGGCACACCACGTGGAGCCGGTGGAATCTCGGACAGGTCGAACTTGCCCAGGGACTTGTTCTGCGCAGCTTGCTTACGCTCACCCTGCAGCACGTGAATGGTCACGGCGCCCTGGTTGTCATCGGCGGTCGAGAACACTTGCGATTTCTTGGTAGGAATCGTGGTGTTTTTCTCGATCAGCGCGGTCATCACGCCGCCCATGGTTTCGATACCCAGGGTCAGCGGGCTCACGTCCAGCAGCAGCACGTCTTTCACATCACCAGCCAGTACCGCACCCTGGATGGCAGCACCCATGGCAACTGCTTCGTCAGGGTTCACGTCTTTACGTGCTTCCTTGCCGAAGAACTCGGTCACTTTCTGCTGTACCAGCGGCATACGGGTCTGACCGCCGACCAGGATCACATCATTGATAGCACCCACGTCGATACCGGCATCTTTCAGAGCGATGCGGCACGGCTCGATGGTGCGCTGAACCAGGTCTTCGACCAGCGCTTCCAACTTGGCGCGAGAGATCTTCACGTTCAAGTGCTTAGGACCGGTGGCGTCTGCCGTGATGTAAGGCAGGTTCACGTCGGTTGCGTTGCTGGACGACAGCTCGATCTTGGCTTTTTCGGCAGCCTCTTTCAGACGCTGCATTGCCAGCGGGTCACCCTTGAGGTTCATGCCGCTTTCTTTCTTGAACTCGTCAACGAGGTAGTCGATCAGACGGATGTCAAAGTCTTCACCACCCAGGAACGTGTCACCGTTGGTGGCCAACACTTCGAACTGGTGCTCGCCATCGACTTCAGCGATCTCGATCACGGAAACGTCAAAGGTGCCGCCGCCCAGGTCATAAACGATCACGGTGTGATCGCCCTTGGCCTTATCCATACCGTAGGCCAGAGCCGCTGCGGTCGGTTCGTTGATGATACGTTTTACGTCCAGGCCCGCGATGCGACCGGCATCTTTGGTCGCCTGGCGCTGACTGTCGTTGAAGTAGGCCGGAACGGTGATTACCGCTTCGGTCACGGCTTCGCCGAGGTAATCTTCGGCAGTCTTTTTCATCTTTTTCAAGACTTCGGCCGAGATTTGCGGTGCCGACATTTTTTTGTCGTTCACTTGAACCCAGGCGTCACCGTTGTCAGCCTTGACGATTTTGTACGGCACCATCTTGATGTCTTTCTGTACGACTTCTTCGTCGAACTTGCGACCGATCAGACGCTTTACCGCGTACAGAGTGTTGTGCGGGTTGGTCACCGCCTGACGCTTGGCCGACTGGCCAACCAGGGTCTCGCCATCATTGGCGTATGCAATGATCGACGGAGTGGTACGCGCGCCTTCGGCGTTCTCGATCACTTTGGCTACGCCGTTTTCCAGCACGGAGACGCAGGAGTTGGTGGTCCCCAGGTCGATACCGATAATTTTGCCCATGTTAACTCTCCCGAAACTTTAGATTTGGTTGCCGCAGCGGTTGGGGCCAACTGCGGTAGCACTTAAACGCTTGACTTATAGATGAGGGCGTTGCGGCGGATTTCAAGCCTGCTCATCAATAGAAGGTGTAACGGGCGCAGGCGCCTTGCTCACCACCACCATCGCCGGGCGCAACAAACGACCGTTGAGCTGGTAACCCTTCTGGAACACCTTCAGAACACTGTTCGGCTCAAGGTCATGGCTTTCCTGCATGGCCATTGCCTGGTGATGCTCAGCGTTGAACGGCTCGCCGCCTTGTGGATCGATAGCTTCCAGCTGATAACGCTTCAGGGTGTCCTGGAACATTTTCAGGGTCAGCTCGATCCCTTCGCGCATCGGACGGATGTTTTCATCATCCGGACTGGACAACTCAAGCCCGCGCTCCAGGCTATCGATGATCGGCAGCAGATCGCCTGCGAATTTTTCCAGCGCGAACTTATGGGCCTTTTCCACATCCTGCTCGGCACGGCGACGGACGTTCTGCAGATCGGCGGCGACACGCAAAGACTGGTCCTGCGCAGCAGCCAATTGCTCTTCGAGCACTTGCACACGGGTCGCCAGTTCGTCGCCGGCAGCCTGATTGGCGTCTGGAGTTTGCGTATCCTGCGTCTGTTCGTCAGCCATAGATTTCTCCTCTCAAAATCATGCGCGAACTCATCTCGCGCTTCTGTTCCGGTATATGGGGCCACAATTTTCAGGTTCAAGGGCATGCCGATGACCAAAAGCCTTTCAGCAGTCGCTCCTCATTTCCCGTCTCTCAATGCCTGATCGCGCTAAAAACAATGTTCACTCAAGCAAATCGAGCTAAGCGCCAGGATTGTCAGCCCCAAACAAAACACTGTATAAATAACCAGACCTAAAGCCTGGGAGCGGCCTTCATGCTCGTGCACCTGTCCGTACACAACTACGCCATCGTCGAACACCTGGATCTTGAACTGGATCGCGGGATGAGCGTCATCACGGGCGAGACCGGCGCCGGCAAGTCGATCATGCTCGATGCCCTGGGGCTGACCCTCGGTGATCGCGCCGACAGCGGTGTCGTACGCCCAGGCGCGGACAAGGCCGACATCCTGGCGACCTTCGACCTTTCGGACATCCCCGAGGCCGAAGCCTGGCTGGCCGAGCGCGACCTGAATAACGAAGGGCCCTGCATCCTGCGTCGTGTCATCACTGCCGAAGGACGCTCTCGCGGCTATATCAATGGAACCCCCTGCCCCCTTGGCGACCTGAAAGCCTTGGGCGAACTACTGATCGACATTCACAGCCAGCACGAACACCAATCCCTGCTGAAGACCGACACCCATCGCCGCCTGCTCGACGAATACGCAGGCGCCACCGACCTGGCGCGACAGGTGCAACTGGCCGCACAACGCTGGCGACAGACCCGACAAGAGCTGGAGCGCCTGTCCAACTCCGGCGATGAGCAACGCGCGCGCCACCAGTTATTGAGTTATCAGCTGGAAGAGCTGGAAAGCCTGGGGCTGGGTGAGACCGAACTGGAGCAACTGGAACAGGAACATAAAAACCTGACCAACGCCGAGACCTTGCTGGGCATTTGTCGCCAAGTGGTCGAGCAATGCAGCGAAAGCGACTCAGGCAACGTGCTGAACGCCCTGACCGCCAGCCTCAATCGCCTTTCCAGCGTAAACAGTGCTTCTGGCGCACTCACTGAAGCCACGACCCTGTTGACCAGCGCACAGATTCAGGTAGAAGAAGCCGTTGGCGAACTCAACCGCTTCCTGGACCACTTCGACGCTGACCCGGCACGCCTGCAGGAAATAGAAGAACGCCTGGACACCATCTACACCCTGGCGCGCAAACACCGTATCCAACCCACCGAAGTGGCCACGATGCAGCAGAAACTGCTGGATGAAATCGAAACGCTGAACGCCAACGACGAATCTATCGAGCGCCTGAGCGATGAACTCACTGCCTTCGCCCGCCATTACCAGGAAAAGGCTCGCGAACTGAGCGATTTGCGCCAGCAGGCGGCCACCAGCCTCGCCAGTGCTGTAGAGCAGGAAATCCAGCGCCTGGGCATGCCTGGCGGTCGCTTCAGCATCGAGTTACATGCCAACACCAGTGATGAGCTACAACCCCACGGCCTTGAGCAAGTGGAGCTGCTGGTCAGCGCGAACCCCGGGCAACCGCTCAAGGCCTTGGCGAAAGTAGCGTCTGGCGGCGAGCTTTCACGTATCAGTCTGGCCATCCAGGTGATCACCGCACAGACCTCACGCGTGCCCACATTGGTATTCGACGAAGTGGACGTGGGCATCGGCGGTCCGACGGCAGAGATCGTCGGCCAGCTACTGCGCCGCCTCGGGGATCGAGGCCAGGTGCTCACGGTAACTCACTTGCCGCAAGTGGCAGCCCAAGGGCATCAGCATCTGTTTGTACACAAGGTCAGGAACAGCGACGCAACCCACACAGCCGTGTCCAAGCTGAACAAATCGGAACGCGTAGAAGAGGTGGCACGGATGCTGGGCGGCATCGACTTGACCAAGGAGTCTTTGGCGCACGCGAAGAAAATGGTCGTGGCGGCGAAGGCTTGAGCTGAAACGGCTTCTTTATAGTAGAAAGCACGAAGGCGACCCTGAGGTCGCCTTCGATCGTTCTGCAAAGTGAATCTGCAGTGCTTTTTACTTTTTCTTACGGATGTACAGGACCAGATTGTGGTCAACCAAATCGAAGCCGTGCTCCTCAGCGATCTTGTGCTGCAGAGCTTCGATTTCCGGACTGGTGAACTCGATAACCTCGTTGGTATCCAAGTCAACCATGTGATCGTGATGACCACCATCAGCCAATTCGAACACCGCATGACCGCCGTCGAAATTATGGCGAACCACCAGTCCTGCGGCTTCAAACTGGGTCAGCACACGGTAAACCGTGGCCAGGCCGACGTCCTCGTTAGACTCCATCAGCGCCTTGTAAACGTCCTCGGCACTCATGTGGCGCTGCTCAGCAGAATCGAGCATTTGTAGAATCTTGACTCGTGGCAGAGTCACTTTGAGACCGGCTTTGCGTAGTTCGCTATTTTCAACCATGGTTAGCTTTCTCGCGGATGCTGCTTCGCAGCTTCTCTTAATACGGGTATGATCGGCGTTTACGTTGTCCCAGCCAAGATAGTGGAAGTCGCCCACCGATGCAAAACACCAAGCTCTTGCTAACCAGTTTCACCTTTGTGGGACTGCTCGCACTCGCCGGTTGTTCATTCCCCGGGGTTTACAAAATCGACATCCAGCAGGGCAATGTCGTCACGCAGGATATGATAGACCAGTTGCGTCCGGGAATGACCCGACGGCAAGTACGGTTTATCATGGGTAACCCCCTGCTGACCGACACTTTCCATGCCGATCGCTGGGATTATCTCTACAGCATTCAACCAGGTGGCGGTGAACGCCAACAGGAACGTGTCAGCGTCATTTTCAATGGCAATGACCAGCTCGTCAGCCTGTCCGGTGATTTCATGCCTGGCGTCAGCCGTGATGAAGCTCTGCTCGGCAAGGACAACGGCAATAGCGTGACCGCGCCTGCGCAGAACACCGACAAGCCGAAACCAGAAGAACCTGCCAAGCCAGGCTCGTTGCTCGATCAGATCCAGAAAGACGTCGACGGCGTGAAAACCGTACCGGTGCCAACGCCAGAACCTCTGGACGCCAGCCCGCAATAAAAACGACGTACAACAAAAAGCCCGGCATGCCGGGCTTTTTGCTATCTATCGCAAGGCAATGTCATGAAGACTGTTGCCTGGCCAGTGCCGCCCTGGCCGCACGCAGCCTGCGCACCTCTTTGGGGTCTGCGAGCAGAGGTCGATAGATTTCAATGCGGTCGCCTGCTTGCACGGCACGCGTATTCGCGTCTGCGACCACCTTGCCGAAAATCCCCAAAGGACAACCCTCCAGGTCCACTCCCGGAAACTGCGCCGCCATACCGGATAAGCGCACTGCCGCTCTCAAACTCGTCGCCGCAGGCACCGCCAACGCGAGCAACACTTGGCGATCCTCGGCGGCGTACACCACTTCAATTTCAACCATGCAGTTGCTTGGCCCGCTGACAGAAGGCATCCACAAGCGTGTTAGCCGCCTGATTGAACAGAGGCCCCAACGTTGCCCGCACAATCGGTCCTGCGTAATCAAATGACAGGTCCAGGCTGATCTTGCAGGCTTTGTCCGTCAGCGCCTTGAACACCCACACACCATGCAGTTGGGTAAAAGGCCCCTCCTGCAAATTCATTTCAATGGATTTCCCCGGTACCAGCACATTACGCGTGACGAAATGCTGGCTGAGCCCACCTTTCGCTACGCCGACACTGGCCACCATGTGCTCGTCACTGCTCTCCAACACCTCGGCAGCCGAACACCAAGGCAGGAACTCCGGGTAACGCGCCACGTCGTTGACCAGGTCATAGAGCGCCTGTGCCGGATAGGGCAGTAATGCCGAACGTTGAATATGCGTCGTCATGTGTGCGTTATTTCCACTGCTGAGGCAAACATCGCGAAAGAACAGCCAATTCGCGCAAGAAAAAAACCAAAGAACTGCCTGCATTGTCCGGGATTCATCCAACACGCTCAAGCACGCAGGTTGACCGTAGCCGACACGCTCGCAACTGCCTATAATGCCGCCCCTATGGCTAAACAAAAGAAACACCCCACAGGGACCATCGCGCAAAACAAAAAGGCGCGACACGATTACTTCATCGAGCATCGTTTCGAGGCTGGTCTGGTCCTGGCCGGCTGGGAAGTAAAAAGTCTGCGCGCCAACAAGCTGCAGTTGGTCGACAGCTATGTGCTGCTCAAGGATGGCGAGGCGTGGCTGCTTGGCAGCCATATCACCCCGCTGACCACTGCAAGCACCCACGTGATTGCCGATCCGGTGCGCACGCGCAAGCTGCTGCTCAACGCCCGCGAACTGGACAAGCTCGCCGCTTCCGTACAACAGAAAGGCTACGCCTGCGTCTGCCTGTCCTGGTACTGGAGCAAGCACCTGGTCAAGTGCGAGATCGCGCTGGGCAAGGGCAAGAAGGAATACGACAAGCGCGACACCGAGCGCGAACGCGACTCCAATCGCGAGCTGCATCGCGCCGTGCGCAACAAGGGCAAGGAAGAATAATCCTCGCCGCCCTGTAGCCTCGGACCCAGCCCTGGCTACAGACCTTTGCGCCGCTCCGCACGTGCCACGCGCTGAACCTCCTGACGCACTTCCTCCAACACTTCCTGCACATACAGCAGGTGACGTGTCGAGACTTCGCGCGCCTGCTCGGCTCGCCCTTCGATAATCGCCAAGTACAAATCCCGGTGCTGACTGATCAGCATGTCGCGAGTTTCCGTACGCTGCTGGTACATGCCACCAATGTTGGTCACCACATTGCGCTTGAGCAGGTCGAACAAGCCGCGAATAGTGTGCAGCAACACCGCGTTGTGGCTGGCTTCCGCAATGGCCAGATGAAACCTCGCATCGGCAGCGCCCTCCTCCAACCGACTTACTTCATCAGCACGGGCATAGCAGTCCTGCAGCGCCTCGAAGGCAGCTGTCAGCCGCTCGCGATCAACCTCAGTCGCGCGCAACGCCGCGTAATAAGCACAGGACGCTTCGAGCGTCTGGCGAAATTCAAGCAAGTCGCGCTGGGCCTCCGGGTTGTTTTCCAACAGATGCAGCAGCGGGTCGCTGAACGTCGAGCCCAACGATTCCGCCACATAGTTGCCGCCACCCTGGCGACTGATCAGCAGCCCCTTGGCCGCCAGCTTCTGGATCGCCTCACGCAATGACGGGCGAGACACACCAAACTGTTCGGCCAACACACGCTCGGCCGGCAAGCGCTCGCCAGACTTCAACGTGCCCTCGAGGATCATGCCCTCAAGCTGCTCGACGATATCGTCAGACAAACGGCGCTGACGCACCTGATCAAACCCCATAACTCACTCTCCACGATCCCGACCATGCGACGGGCCCTCTATTCTGGCCTATCGCCGCGTCGGCGGCACCTATCAGAACGCCCTCGTTACACCCGATCAGCACACCCCTTTCACCTCCTTACGACCAAAGTTTCGCGGGCGGCAAATTGACACACCCCGATCAAGGCTTTTAATCTAGCCGACGGCGACTGTAAATTGGTATTACCAATTACCCAAGCTAATCAAAAAGTGCCTGACCAACAACAATTAGGGGCCCTCCCACATGCAAACCTGGCAACAGCTCTACAGCCCACTCGGCAGCCTTGGCCTGTCCGCACTGGCCGCCGTCATTCCGATCGTATTTTTCTTCCTGGCACTGGCTGTGTTTCGCCTCAAAGGCCACGTCGCCGGCAGCATCACCCTGGCGCTGTCGATCCTGGTCGCGATCTTCGCCTTCCAGATGCCGGCAGACATGGCGCTGGCCGCCGCCGGCTACGGTTTTGCCTATGGCTTGTGGCCCATTGCATGGATCATCGTCGCCGCCGTATTCCTCTACAAACTCACGGTAAAGAGCGGTCAGTTCGAGATCATCCGCAGTTCGGTCCTGTCCATCACCGACGACCAGCGCCTGCAAGTCCTGCTGATCGGCTTCTGCTTCGGCGCGTTCCTGGAAGGCGCGGCAGGTTTCGGCGCTCCCGTGGCCATCACCGCCGCACTGCTAGTGGGCCTGGGCTTCAACCCCCTGTACGCCGCCGGCCTGTGCCTGATCGCCAACACCGCACCGGTGGCATTCGGCGCACTGGGCATTCCGATCATCGTGGCAGGCCAAGTCACTGGCATCGATGCGTTCAAGATCGGCGCCATGACCGGCCGCCAGTTGCCTTTGCTGTCGCTGTTCGTGCCGTTCTGGCTGGTATTCATGATGGACGGCCTGCGCGGCGTTCGCGAAACCTGGCCGGCAGCGCTGGTCGCGGGCCTGAGCTTCGCCGTCACGCAATACTTCACCTCCAACTTCATCGGCCCGGAACTGCCGGACATCACTTCCGCCCTCGCGAGCCTGATCGCCCTGACCCTGTTCCTCAAAGTCTGGCAACCCAAGCGCACCGCTGGCGCGCAGATTGCCGGTGCCACCTCCAGCGCGGCCATCACCGCCAGCCTCGGCGGCTTTGGCCAACCACGCAACACACAGGCTTCGCCCTACAGCCTCGGGCAGATTTTCAAGGCCTGGTCGCCCTTCCTGATCCTCACCGTATTGGTCACGATCTGGACCCTCAAGCCCTTCAAGGCGATGTTCGTCGCAGGTGGCTCGATGTACAGCTGGGTGTTCAACTTCGCGATCCCTCACCTTGACCAACTGGTGATCAAAGTCGCGCCCATCGTGGTCAACCCCACCGCCATTCCGGCGGTGTTCAAGCTGGACCCGATTTCCGCCACCGGCACCGCGATTTTCTTCTCCGCACTGATCTCGATGTGGGTGCTGAACATCAACATCAAAACTGGTCTTACCACTTTAAAAGAAACCTTCTTCGAGCTGCGCTGGCCGATCCTCTCCATCGGCATGGTGCTGGCGTTCGCTTTCGTCACCAACTACTCCGGCATGTCGTCGACCATGGCGCTGGTATTGGCCGGCACCGGCGCGGCCTTCCCCTTCTTTTCACCGTTCCTCGGCTGGCTGGGCGTTTTCCTGACCGGCTCCGATACTTCGTCCAACGCGCTGTTCAGCTCGCTGCAAGCCACCACCGCACACCAGATCGGTGTCAACGACACCCTGCTGGTCGCCGCCAACACCAGCGGCGGCGTGACCGGCAAGATGATCTCGCCACAATCGATCGCCGTGGCCTGCGCCGCCACCGGCCTGGTAGGCAAGGAATCCGACCTGTTCCGTTTCACCCTCAAACACAGTCTGTTTTTCGCCACGATTGTCGGGCTGATCACCCTGGTCCAGGCCTACTGGTTCACCGGCATGCTGGTGCACTAACGCCCCTCACCGACGCCGGGCAGCGTTTCCGGCGTCAACACTCCACAACCCGTCGGCGCCCCGACCGACGGATAACCGGGACCACCCGGAGAACACGCCTGATGAGCGAGCTTTTTTACAACGCCGTACCCAATGCCACCCGCGTGGCTCCACCTCCGGCGCCGCCGCGCCAGTACCCCGACGCGAGGCCAGAGCGGGTCTACCTGTTCGGCACCTGCGTCGTCGACCTGTTCTATCCCGAAGCCGGCATGGACGCGATTCACTTGCTGGAACGCGAGGGCATTCGTGTCGACTATCCGCAGGATCAAAGCTGCTGCGGGCAACCGGCCTACACCTCGGGCTACACCGAACAGGCCAGGCAAGTCGCACGCGCACAGCTGGCATTATTCGCCGAGGACTACCCCGTGGTGGTGCCCTCCGGCTCCTGTGCCGGCATGTTGCGCGAGCACTATGCCGACCTGTTCAAGGATGAGCCCGATACACTGAAACAGGTGCAAGCCCTCGCCGCTCGCACTTACGAACTTGCCGAATTCCTGCTGTTTGTGTGCAAGGTACAACTCCACGACAGCGGCGCACCGATAAAAGTAGCGCTGCACACCTCCTGTTCCGCGCGCCGGGAAATGAACACCCACCTGCATGGTCGTGAGCTACTGTCCCAACTGCGCAATGTCGAGCGCGTGGAGCACAGCCATGAAAGCGAATGCTGTGGTTTTGGCGGGACGTTCAGTGTGCGCATGCCAGACATTTCCGGCGCGATGGTGGCCGACAAAACCCGCGCATTGCAGGCATCCGGCGCGCATCAAGTCCTGAGTGCCGATTGTGGCTGCCTGATGAACATCAATGGTGCCCTGGAAAAGCAACAGGCCGCCCTGCGCGGGCAACACCTGGCCAGTTTTTTATGGCAACGAACCGGAGGCTCGCGATGAATACTGCCGCGCGAATCCCTGCCGTCGAACTATCAGACGATTTTCGTGGCCGTGCCCATACGGCCTTGGCTGACACACAACTACGAAACAACTTTCGCAACGCGATGGATTCGCTGATGACCAAGCGAGCGACATCCTTCAGCGATGCACACGAGCGCGAACACCTGCGCAGCCTGGGCAACGCCATACGCGCGCGCGCCTTATCGAAACTGCCGGACCTGCTTGAGCAGTTGGAAGCCAATCTGACCCGCAACGGCGTCACCGTGCATTGGGCCGAAACGGTCGAAGAGGCGAACGACATTGTGCTGTCGATCATCCGCCGGCGGGGCGCGACCCAGGTGATTAAGGGCAAGTCCATGGTCAGCGAAGAGATGGACATGAACCATGTGCTCGCCGCCCAAGGCGTCGAGTGTCTGGAGTCCGACATGGGCGAGTTCATTGTTCAACTCGACCACGAGAAACCGTCCCATATCATCATGCCCGCCATCCATAAGAACGCGGGTCAGGTCGCCTCGCTGTTCCACGACAAACTGGGCGTGGAGCACACCGAAGATGTGGACCAACTGATTCAGATCGGTCGTCGCGTCCTGCGGGAAAAGTTCTTCGAGGCCGACATCGGCGTGTCCGGCGTCAACTTCGCCGTAGCCGAAACCGGCACCCTGCTGCTGGTGGAAAACGAAGGCAACGGCCGGATGTCGACCAGCGTGCCGCCGGTGCATATCGCCGTGACCGGCATCGAGAAAGTCGTGGAAAACCTGCGGGACGTAGTACCGCTGCTGTCCTTGCTGACTCGATCCGCCCTCGGCCAACCGATCACCACCTACGTCAACATGATCTCCGGCCCGCGCAAAGCCGATGAACGAGACGGCCCTGAAGAAGTGCACCTGGTGCTGTTGGATAATGGCCGCAGCCAGGCGTTTGCCGACAGCGAATTGCGCCAGACCCTCAACTGCATTCGCTGCGGCGCTTGTATGAATCATTGCCCGGTGTACACCCGAATCGGTGGCCATACCTATGGCGAGGTTTACCCAGGCCCTATCGGAAAAATCATCACCCCCCACATGGTCGGTCTGGCCAAGGTACCGGACCATCCCAGCGCCTCGTCACTGTGCGGCGCCTGCGGTGAGGTGTGCCCGGTTAAGATCCCCATCCCGACACTGCTGCGCCGCCTGCGGGAAGAGAACGTAAAAGCCCCAGGCGGCGCCCACCCGACCCTGCGCGGCCAAGGCAGCCAATACTCGCGCAAGGAACGATTTGCCTGGAACGCCTGGGCCCGGCTCAACCGTTCGCCGACGCTGTATCGCCTGTTCACCTTTGGCGTCACCCGCCTGCGCGCCCTGACCCCCAACCAGCTCGGGCCATGGACACAACACCACAGCGCACCGAAACCCGCCGCTCGCTCGCTGCATGAGCTGGCACGCGAGCATTTGGCCAAACAGGGAGCGCGTTGATGAGCGCCAAGCACACTATTCTCGGCAAGCTGCGCCAGAGTCTGACGGGCACCACACCAGTGCCCGACAACTTCGACGAAGCCTTGGTGACAGACGCCTACACCTACCCACCCGAGCAACGCATCGCGCAACTGCGCAAGCTGATGGAAGCCGTGCACACCGAGGTCCACCTGACCACGGCTGCCGACTGGCCAGCTCTGCTGGCGAACCTGCTGACGGCGCGCAAGCTGCCCAATCTGCTGATCGCGCCCACCACGCCCCACGGCCGCCGCATTACCGAACACTGGGCAAACAACCCACGGTTGCCGTTGCTCAAGGCCTACGATCGACCCATCGAAGCGTGGAAAGCCGAGCTGTTCAACGAGACATCCGCCAGCCTGACGACTACCCTCGGAGCAATCGCCGCCACCGGTAGCCTGATTCTGTGGCCGACGCGGGAAGAACCGCGCTTGATGAGCCTGGTGCCGCCGGTCCACTTCGCGCTGCTCAAGGCCAGTGAGATTCACGACAATTTTTATCAGGTGCAGCAACAATTCGCCTGGGCCCAGGGCATGCCCACCAATGCGCTGCTGGTGTCCGGCCCGTCGAAGACCGCCGACATCGAACAAGTCTTGGCTTACGGTGCCCATGGTCCGAAGGACCTTGTGGTACTGATCCTGGAGGACCAATGAGCCTGCCTGCCGCTTTCCTTGCTGATGTCACACAACTGATCCCGAACGATCGACGCTTCGACGACCCTCTTTCCACCCTGGCTTTCGGCACCGACGCCAGCTTTTACCGACTGATCCCACAACTGGTGATCCGCGTGGAGTCAGAAGACGAAGTGGTCGGGCTGCTAAAACTGGCCCAGCGGGACCACGTACCCGTGACCTTCCGCGCAGCGGGCACCAGCCTCTCGGGACAGGCCATCAGCGATTCGGTGCTGATCGTGCTGGGAGACAACTGGAACGGTCGCGAGATTCGCGGGCAAGGCACGCAGATTCGCCTGCAACCCGGCGTGATCGGTGCCCAGGCCAACGCCTGGCTGGCCCCGTTCGGGCGCAAGATCGGGCCCGACCCCGCATCGATCAATGCCTGCAAGATTGGCGGGATCGTCGCCAATAACGCCAGCGGCATGTGCTGCGGCACGGCGCAGAACACTTACCACACCCTGGCGGGCATTCGTCTGGTCCTGGCCGATGGCAGTCGGCTGGACACCGAAGATGCCGCCAGCGTCAATAGCTTTCGCGAACAGCACGGCGCCCTGCTTGAACGCCTGGCGACATTGGGCCGAGAGACGCGGGCAAACGTTGAACTCGCGGCCAGGATCCGCCACAAATACCGTCTGAAAAACACCACCGGCCTGTCACTCAATGCCCTGGTGGATTTCGACGACCCGCTGGAGATCCTCAGCCACTTGCTCGTAGGCTCCGAAGGCACGCTGGGGTTCATCAGCGCGGTCACCTACGACACCGTCGTTGATCACCCGCACAAAGCGTCGGCGCTGATCGTGTTCCCGGATGTCGAGACCTGCTGCAACGCCGTCACCGTGCTCAAGACCCAGCCGGTCTCGGCCGTCGAGCTGCTGGACCGACGCAGCCTGCGCTCGGTGCAGAACAAGCCGGGCATGCCCGCTTTCGTACAGCACCTATCGGAAGGGGCCTGCGCTCTGTTGATCGAATCCCGTGCGGCGTCATCTTCATTGCTGCACGAGCAACTGGCGTTGATCATGGCGTCCCTCGCCCCGTTCCCGATGGAGAAACAGGTCGACTTCACCGAAGACCCGCAGGAAAACGCCCGTCTGTGGGCCATCCGCAAAGACACCTTCCCTGCCGTCGGTGCCGTGCGTAAAACCGGCACCACCGTGATCATCGAAGACGTGACCTTCCCGGTGGAACAACTGGCCATCGGCGTGAATCGCTTGATCGACCTGTTCGACAAACATCACTACGACGAAGCGATCCTTTTCGGACACGCCTTGGAAGGCAATCTGCACTTCGTATTCACGCAAGGCTTCAACAGCGCGGAAGAAGTCGCACGCTACCAGGTATTCATGGACGACGTAGCTCAACTGGTGGCCGTGGAGTTTGGCGGTTCGCTGAAAGCCGAGCACGGCACGGGTCGTAATATGGCGCCGTTCGTCGAGCTGGAATGGGGCAGCGATGCCTACCAACTGATGTGGCAGCTCAAACGCCTGCTCGACCCCAACGGCATTCTCAACCCCGACGTGGTGCTCAGTGAGGATCCGCAGATCCACCTCAAGCACCTCAAGCCGCTGCCGGCGGCGGACGAGCTTGTGGATAAGTGCATCGAGTGTGGCTTCTGCGAGCCGGTGTGCCCATCGAAAGGCCTGACCTTGAGCCCGCGCCAACGCATCGTCATCTGGCGCGATATTCAGGCGAAGAAACGCGCCGGCATTGACACACAAGAACTGGAAACGGCCTACCACTATCAAGGTATCGACACCTGTGCCGCCACGGGGCTGTGCGCCCAACGCTGCCCAGTGGGAATCAATACCGGTGACCTGGTGAAAAAGCTGCGCAGCCACGACGCCAGCCGTACGAAAACCGCCGAGTGGCTGGCCAGCCATTTCGCCACCGCCATGCAAGGCGCGCGCTTTACCCTGCACGTCGCCAACGGCGCACGCATGCTGCTCGGCGCGCCGCGCCTGGCCAAGCTGTCGGCCACCCTGACGCGGCTGTCCAAAGGGCAAATCCCCCAGTGGACCTCCGCCATGCCGCAACCGGAAAAAGCCATTCGCTTCAGCCCCGCCGTGACCGATGAGCGGCCACGGGTGGTGTACCTGGCAGCCTGCGTCTCACGCGCCATGGGCCCGGCCGCCGGGGATAAAGAGCAAATGTCGCTGTACGACAAAACCCGTGGGCTGCTGGAAAAGGCCGGTTACCAGGTCGTCTTTCCCGACAACCAGGACAACCTGTGCTGCGGCCAGCCCTTTGCCTCCAAAGGCTACGCCGAACAAGCCGAGCACAAGCGCCAGGAACTGATCGGCGCCCTGCTCCACGCCAGCCGTGGCGGGCTCGACCCGATCTATTGCGACACCAGCCCCTGCACCCTGCGCCTGGTTCAAGACCTCGGCGACACCCGCCTGGACCTCTACGACCCGGTGCGTTTCATCCGCACCTACCTGATGGATCGCCTCGACTTCATCCCCCAGGAGGCGCCGATTGCCGTCCATGTCACGTGCAGCACCCAGCACCTGGGAGAAAGCCAGGCGCTGATCGACCTCGCGCGGCGTTGCGCCAGCACCGTGGTGATTCCGGAAGGCATCCACTGTTGCGGGTTTGCCGGCGACAAAGGCTTCACCACGCCGGAGCTCAACGCTCACTCACTGCGCTCCCTCAAGGACGCCGTGCAATATTGCAGCGAAGGCATCTCCACCAGCCGCACCTGCGAGATCGGCCTGAGCCAGCACGGCGGCATCGATTATCACGGGCTCGTCTACCTGGTAGACCGGGTAACCCGGCCTCGCGCCCATTGAACCTGCAAAAAAACCGAACCCCTGCGCGCCGGCGCAGTCATCTGCATAGGCCTCGACGCACGAGGCTCAACCGTGATGTCGCTGGCCGCGGTCAAACGCCAGCAGCGTCGAGCCCTTTTTCGCAAGGAGATACCCTATGAAGCGTTCCGCTCTTGCTGGCTTGTTCATTACCGCTGCGATGCTGGCCTCCCCTGTTTTTGCAGCCGGTAACGAAAAGGACCTATGCCAGATCAACCTGCAGCAAATCAACGACGGCAAAGCCACACTGGCCACGGACAGCACCGGGAAAAGTGGCGAAATCAACACCGCCGAATCACAAGCCAAGGCCGCCCAGGCAGCCGGCGACGATAAAAAATGTATCGAAATATCCGCCAAGGCCATTCAAGACCTGAAGAACATGGCCAAAGGCGGCCAATAGCCCGAACGCTCAAGGCCAACCTTCGGGTTGGCCTTCCGTGACCGTTTGGCGTACACTGCACAGGCTTGTCACTCACCAAGAAACAATGAGTTACAAGCACGGGGCCGTTTAGGATTCGACGCCGGTTGCGAAACTTTAGGTGCATGCCGAGTTGGTAACAGAACTCGTAAATCCACTGTTGCAACTTCTTATAGTTGCCAATGACGACCAATACGGTGCTGCTCTCGCTGCTTAATTGCAGCTGACATGCACTCCTGGTGCCTTCGGGCCCAGCAATCATCAGGGGATGTCTGTAAACCCAAAATGATTGTCATATAGAACAGAATCGCCGTGCAGTACGTTGTGGACGAAGCGGCTAAAACTTACACAACTCGCCCAAAGCACCCTGCCCGTCGGGTCGCTGAGGGTTAACTCAATAGACACGGCTACGCATGTAGTACCGACAGCGGAGTACTGGCGGACGGGGGTTCAAATCCCCCCGGCTCCACCAAATTCACATCTAAAGACGTCCACGGACGTCTTTTTTTGTGCCTGAAAGCCAGTAAATACAAGGCTTTCAACGCCATCGGCGTCCACGGACGTCCATGAGCAGCTACGCCTTTTGGCATTCCAAATGGCATTCCAAGCCCGTAGGTGCTAATTTTTGGAATGCCGAAATCAAGTCTGGAATGCCAATGTGCGCACAAGCTACCCGCCTCTCTGAACTCAAAGTCAAATCTGCCAAGCCTGCTGAAAAGGACTACGTCCTATTTGATGGCGGCGGGCTTCAAATGCGAGTGAGAAGCAATGGCTCTAAGCTGTGGAACTTCAACTATCGACACCCCGTGACGAAGAAGCGGATCAACATGGGACTAGGAACCTTCCCCGAAGTCTCGTTAGCGCAAGCACGCAAGGGTTCCGTTGAAGCGAGGGAAGCCCTTGCCCACGGCATCGACCCTAAAGAGAAACGGGACGCTGTGCTGCAAGCTAAACAAGCTGCGACTGAGCACACATTCCAGAATGTGGCGACGTCCTGGTATGAACTGAAGAAGGATGCTGTGACGCCGGCCTACGCTGAGGACATCTGGCGCTCGTTAACATTGCACATATTCCCGGACTTGGGCGCCACACCGATCTCAGCCATCAGCGCACCTCAAGTCATCAACCTGCTCCGGCCACTCGAAACCAAGGGCAGCCTTGAAACCGTGAAGCGGCTGACGCAGCGGCTCAACGAGATCATGACCTACGGGGTCAACTCGGGACTGATTCACGCGAACCCGCTCAGCGGTATCCGCTCCGTCTTCAAGAAACCGAAAAAGAAAAACATGGCGGCACTACCCCCCGATGAGCTGAAAGAGCTCATGGTGGCAATCGCCAATGCCAGCATAAAAAGAACTACCCGCTGCCTGATTGAGTGGCAGCTCCACACCATGACCCGGCCAGTCGAGGCAGCAACCACCCGCTGGGCAGATATCGACTTCGAGAAGAAGATTTGGACGATTCCTGCGGAGCGCATGAAGAAGCGCCGCGCGCACATTGTCCCACTCACGGACCAGGCTCTTGCACTCCTAGAAGCGATCAAGCCTTACAGTGGACATCGGGAATTTGTGTTTCCCGCAGACCGAAACCCTCGTACCCACTGCAATAGCCAAACCGCCAACATGGCGCTAAAGCGCATGGGTTTCGAAGGGCGCTTGGTAAGCCATGGGATGCGCTCTATGGCGAGCACCATCCTCAACGAGCACGGCTGGGATCCTGAATTGATCGAGGTTGCGCTTGCCCACGTCGATAAAGACGAGGTACGTAGCGCGTACAACCGAGCAGATTACATAGAACGCAGACGTCCTCTGATGGCGTGGTGGAGCGACCACATTCAGGAAGCTGCTACAGGCAACCTGTCGGTGTCAGCCATCAGAGAAAATCAAGATAAAAAAGTCGTCTCGATACGTTGACCCAACGTCAGCCCTAGCCCAAGGCTACGGACATGATGCTACCTCACAGGGTTGCCGATGGTGACCCATGTGCTGTGGTTCACTTGGATCAGTTTTCGCTCAAGACCGCCAGCGCCCCACTTCCTCATAATTTAATTATCGACCTTCCTCGCCCTTCTCAAAGCCTGAGGGACCACTATCCGGTTACGTCTACAGCGCTAGATTAATCGAAATTGGATCCAAAAATATTTCAAACCTATATCACCTCAATGAACACCCCGCAGTATCGACTGCTGCTGGGGGATTTGGCGTGCCAGCTTCTACCTCGGCACGCTCATCACTTGAGAGGATCTGCGTATGTATACACCTTGCCCAAGCTGTAACTCTGGACGCGTCATCACTAAAAATATCGGTAAACAAACGGGAGGTTTGATTGGTGCCGCAGGCGGTGCAGCCAGTGGCGCCGCCGGTGCCCTGTCAGGTGCGGAAGCCGGCGCGGTACTGGGTGTAGTCGGTGGGCCGGTGGGCATTGCTATCGGCAGCATCGCCGGGGCGATTTTGGGTGGCCTGTTTGGCGGGGTCGCTGGCGGCATCGCCGGGGCCACGCTGGGCGAGCAGATCGACGACAAGGTGCTGGCCAATTACCAATGTCTGGAGTGCGGTTACAGCTTCAGCGCCAGCCGTTAAGCCTTTGTGAACAGGCGTCGCTCGTTGATGAAGCGACGCTCTTTCCCCTTCATCCGCAAGGAATCATTCTCATGGCTCATCTCGTTGAAACCATGGCCTACGCTGGCGCTACTCCCTGGCATGGCCTGGGCAACAACCTGCCCCGCAAACAACCTATTGAGGTCTGGCAGCGTGAAGCCGGCATGGACTGGGAGATTCAGGAAAGCCCGGTCCATTTTAAGTCTGACGCCATCGGCCACCTGGGCACCATCCATTCCTTCCCCGAGCAGAAAGTGCTCTACCGCTCCGACACCAAGGCCCCTCTGTCGGTGGTCTCGCAACGTTACCACACCGTGCAGCCGAGAGAGGTGCTGGAGTTCTACCGCGATCTCACCGAGGTCTCCGGCTACGAGTTGGAAACGGCCGGCGTGCTCAAGGGTGGTCGCAAGTTCTGGGCGCTGGCGCGCACCGGGCAAGGCGCAACGCTCAAGGGTAACGACCAGGTCAACGGCTACCTCCTGCTCGCCACCTCCTGTGACGGCACTCTGGCTACCACAGCAACGCCAACCACCGTGCGTGTGGTGTGCAACAACACCCTGACCATCGCCTTGGACGGCAGCAGCCGCGCCATCAAGGTGCCCCACAACACTCGCTTTGAACCGAAGACGGTGAAGAAGCAACTGGGCATCGCCGTCTCTGGCTGGGACGAATTTATGTATCGCATGAGGGCTTTGGCTGAACGCAAGGTGCAGTGGCATGAGGCGCTGGGTTTCTTCATGAACGTGATGTGTGAGACCAGCCCAACCGGTGCTCTGCCGGAGCAACTCCCCAATGAGCGAGCCCTGCGCAAGGTGCAGGAGTTGTACGAAGGGCGTGGTCGAGGCAGTCAGCTAGAGTCGGCACGCGGCACCGCTTGGGGCCTGCTGAATGCCGTGACCGAGTATGTCGACCACGAACGCCGTGCCCGCAGTAACGAGTACCGCCTGGACTCGGCATGGTTCGGTCAGGGGGCGCAGATCAAGCAACGCGCCCTGGATGCCGCTCTGCAACTCGCCGCCTAACCCTCACTCACATCAATCCTCGCGCCCGGTCAGCCTTGTGCTGGTCGGGCGTTTTTATGCCAACAGGTAAAGACGATGAAAGCAACGTCATTGAATAGTAGCACCCGTAAGAAACGCCCTGCCCTGCGCCTGGTCAACACCATGGAGCTGCCCCGCGAGGACTGGTTGCAGATCCGCAAGCAAGGCATCGGCAGTTCGGATGCCGCCGCTGCAGTAGGTCTGAACCCCTACAAGTCGCAGTTGGAGCTGTGGCTAGAGAAGACCGGTCGCGATGCTGGGCTACCGAAGGCCGATCCTCACGATGAGGAAAGCCCGCTGTACTGGGGCAATGTGCTGGAACCCATCGTGGCCTGGCACTACAGCAAACGCAGCCAGAACAAGGTTCGACGGATCAACGCTGTACTACAGCATCCCGATCCGGCGCTCCCGTGGATGCTCGCCAATATCGACCGCGAGGTAATCGGTGCTCCAGAGGTGCAAATCCTCGAATGCAAAACTGCCGGCATAAACGGGGCGCGCCTCTGGAAAGAGGGCGTGCCCGAATATGTGCAGTTGCAAGTCATGCACCAGCTTGCAGTCACAGGCAAGCAGGCCGCTGATGTGGCGGTGCTGCTCGGTGGCCAGCATCTGGAAATCCATCGCATCACACGCGACGAGGCGCTGATTGCTCGGCTGATTGATCTGGAACGGCTGTTCTGGGATTACGTCATCAGTGACACCCCGCCACCGGCCGATGGCACAGCATCTGCGGAAGCGGCATTGCGCTGCCTCTATCCCGAGGATAACGGACAGACCTTGGACTTCAGCCAGCACCCGGCGCTGACCAGCACCTTCCTGGAGCTCAAGTCAGTTCGTCAGAACATTGCTCAGGAGGAAACGCGTGAGGCGCAGCTCAAGCAAATTCTGCAGCAGGCCATGGGGGAAGCCACCCGTGCAGAGTTTGCTGAGGGCTACATCAGCTGGAAGAAATCCAAGGACAGCATTGGTCTGGATGTCGAACAGATACTCAAAGACAAGCCCTACCTGCAGGCTCGCTACCCCAAGGCCAAAGCAGGCACTCGTCGCTTCCTGCTCGCCTGAAACAACCTGCTCACCCTAGCCACCCGGACCGTTCACGTCCCGGTGGCTTTTTTATTTTCAGATCAAGGAGCACCACCATGCTCAAAGGTTTAGCCATCACTCCGCCGGTACTCGGGCGCATTTCCATCGGTAAGATCGTCGAGAAAAACGGCAAGCGCCTGCCCGAGAAAGATGATCAGTTCACCATCACCTCGCAAGTCCAGAGCCGTGACGGCTGGTTACTGCATCCACTCAATGAGGAACTGCGCAATGGCCTGGATGGCAAGCTGCGCAGCATTCCGATCCGATTGCTGTTCAACGAACCGGACCTCAACTTTCGCGCGGACTACAGCCTGTTCGACCGTACCACCGGCAGACCGTTATGCGTCGGCAACGGTGAAACGTGCAAGCGTTTGACCAAGGACGGCATCCAGTCGCTGCCCTGCCCTTCACCCGATGGCTGCCCAATGGCCCAAGGCAATGCCTGTAAGCCTTACGGTCGGCTGAACGTGGTGATTGGCGATGACGACCCACTGGGCAGTTTTGTCTTCCGGACCACTGGATTCAACAGCATCCGCACCTTGACAGCGCGCCTGCATTACCTGCAAGCCATCTCTGGCAATCGCTTGGCATGTCTCCCCCTAGAGCTGCGTCTGCGTGGCAAATCCACTCGTCAGAGCCACGGCACACCGATCTTCTACGTCGACATCACGGTGCGCAGTGGACTGACCTTAGAAGAGGCCTTGCTCGCCGCCAAACAACTGGATGAAAACCGACAAGCCACGGGCTTTGACCAAAGCGCCTTGGATCACGCGGCCCGACAGGGCCTTATCAATGGCGCCTTTGAATACAGCGAGGAGGACACCGACGCCATCGTCGAGGAGTTCTTTCCCACTGCTGAAAACCAACCTAACAACGCCGAGCTCCAACCGCCAGCCCCTTCAAAGCCCTCACTGGCTCAGAAGCTAGAGGCTCAGACTATCCAGCACAGCACTAGGCCTTCAGTCCAGTAACGCTCATCTCAACCTCCCCAGCATGCTTCCCAATTCACACAGGAGTACCGTCATGAAATATCACAAGCTCAAAGCCGGTGAGGCGAGCGGAACCTACGTCATGGAATCACCCGTCACCGAGGCCGATATCCTGCAGATGGCGCAGCAACTGGCCATGAGTCGCCTGTCTAAAGGCCGCGCACTGACTGAGCCGAAGCAGGTCTTCAACCATCTACAAACACTACTGCAGTACCACGAGCACGAAGTTTTCGCCCTCCTGCTACTCGATTCCAAACACCGGGTTATAGGCTTTAGAGAACTGTTCAGAGGCACGCTGGACGGGGCTTGCGTGTACCCACGAGAAGTGGTCAAAATCGCATTGGAACACAACGCTGCGGCCGTCATTATGGTTCACAATCATCCCTCCGGCGATCCTGAGCCCAGTCAAGCTGATCGCACCCTGACCACCACCCTCAAGAACGCTCTGAACATGGTCGGCACCCGGATATTGGATCATGTGGTGGTGGGCCATGAAGGTTGCGTATCCTTGGCCGAACGAGGTGACCTCTAACCAATGCGGCATATGAAGGTTGCCCCTGGGGATCCCCAGGGGTAAACACTCCGAACAGGAAGTTTTTTTTGTCTTGATGTGACAACGCTGCAGTCATACCGAATCACTGGGCCTGTCCCGTGCCACGCCCCTAAGAGCTGCTGATCTACGGAGACGCAACCACGGCCTCTCACTCTCCGGCATCCCCAACCCTGACGAACGTCGCGCTGAACTCCTTGCATTGGCGATGTTGCTGTAAACGATTGGCAAAGCTAAACGCATCGTTCAGCTCGAAGCGCTGGAAGATGTCCAACCCACGTCCAAGAATAATTTTCCAGCCAGTGTCGGTAGTGATGTCACGATCATGCTTAGTCCCTGTCGTGTCATACGCCCAACTGAACTGAATACCCACCCCCGCACAGGCGTCGGCAATTTTCTGCAGACTTTCGGTTTGACGATCACCGTTGAACTCATCCGCCACGGTGACCACATGTACAGCCACTTCCTCACCTGGGATCAGCTGCTTGCTGATCGTCTCCAGCAGCTCCATGAGGTTGCGCAGTTGATGGAACATCCGCAGGTACGGATCTATAACGATGATCCGCTTGGCCCCTTTTAAATAGGGCCCAAACAACTTATCGAAGGTAACGCCGCGCTGATTCTCCTGAATAACCAGATGCTGAGGCTTCAGCTCTAGCTCTTTGCTCGCCGAAACAGCAAGTTGTTGAATGGGCTGAGGACTGGCTGCATCGTTATCCGGCTCGCTGGGAAGGACCTTATCAATATCGAGCAGATCCGACTCCGAGACTTCACTCGCCACTCGCCGGTGGTATTGGTTCGGGTACTCCCCTTCCTCAAGGGCGCTGACCAGCCTCTCCACGCCATCTTTTCCTTGATAAGCAAAACGCACAGCTGGGTAGGTGGTGTCTATGCGCAGCAGCTGATCCTTGACTCGCTTGCGCCCTTCGATGGCACAGCGCAGTACATCTTCGACCTCCGACTCAGTCGCCTCACCCTGTGGGAAGAGGATCTTCATCAGACCGGAGAAGGTTTTATTGATGCCGTCACGATCACGTGTGGAGATTTCATCCGACAACGTGAACAGACCTTTGTAGCGATCCGAGAAGTCATGGCTACGCAAGGAGCGAAGAATTTCGGCAAGGTAATCCACTACAAAGCCGTAGTTCGTGGAGAACATCTCCCCACGGATCACGTCCACCTCCCAGCCCGGAATGTAGCTGTGAAGACGGTCGAGGAAGGCCGAGTCGTGGAACTTCTCCGGCAGCGGATCGAACAGGTCGCTGTGCTTGAGCATGTACGGCACTGTGTGATCGGTGTTGCCCACGAACAC
Organism: Pseudomonas sp. SDO5271_S396; assembly: GCF_054071795.1. Taxonomy (NCBI): domain Bacteria; kingdom Pseudomonadati; phylum Pseudomonadota; class Gammaproteobacteria; order Pseudomonadales; family Pseudomonadaceae; genus Pseudomonas; species Pseudomonas sp. SDO5271_S396. Next base: position 63,521 of record NZ_JBSVWB010000010.1, on the reverse strand, counting down.
CATGCTGGCCTCGGCCCCAAGGGTTTCCACTCCCCGCGAGAACGACTTGTTGGCCATGTAGTTCTTCATGATGTCGACCAGTGCCTTGTCCACCCGCTTCTGCTTGCCGGCGAACTCGTCGAAGGCCACCACATCCCAGTAGCCCACTAGGCCGAGCTTGCCTGTGCCGTTGTGGACGAACAGCTTAGGCACCGTTACCTCGCCACCGGAGATCAGGATCCCGTGAGGGGAGAACTCGGAGTAAACGTGCGACTTACCGGTGCCCTTCGGCCCTAGCTCAATCAGGTTGTAGTTCCGCTCGCAGAATGGAATCAGTCGGATCAGTTGCAAGAGCTTGTTGCGCTTGCCGAACATCTGGGGATTGAAGCCGATGCTCTGAATAAGCAGATCAATCCACTCATCCGTCGTGAACTGCTTGCGGGCCTCCAGATAACCGTCGAAATCGAAACGGGAGATCTGGATAGGCTTGAGCGAGGCCAGCACCCAGGGAGAGGCGGATTTATCCTCTGTGTAGTCATACTCAAGATCAGCGATGCACCACACCCCTCCAACCAACAGCTTCTGATGTGCCTTCACCGTGCTGGAGTCGATCAGCACCTTTTTTACCCCGAGGTTAGCAAACTCAGCCTCGTACACATCGTCTTTGTCGTTGAGAGAAACGCTGACCCGGTCGATGACCTTGTGACGCCCCTTCTCCTTGATGATCGAACGTACCAACCCCGCTTCGTTGCGATGCACATAGTGCTTGCGCAGGATTTCCTTAACCGTCTCGATACCGGTTTGAATCGTCGACTCATCATTCGTTGCGCAGTACTGGCCCAGCAGGTACTCCAGTACATAAGACGGCACGATGGCGTTGCCCTTAACAGCTTTGACCAGATCCTTGCGAACGACTAAGCCCGCAAAATGCTGGTTGATCTTCTCATCGAGCTGACTCATGAGGGCTCCCGCTTAAAAATCGAATTCACTGGTGAACGAACGACGAATCGTATACCGAGTGACCTTGTACTGGGTTACATGTGAGGTGCCTTCAATCTGCTCTTCGAGCCGCAGCTCAACCTGCTGGTTGTTTGCTTCATCAGCTTTCCGGCTCAGGATGAAGCGCACCGACAGCTCTCGCTCACGCGGATTTTCGGACGCGAAATCGAACGTCAGTTCATGCGAGTCGGAGATTAACTCACCGTCCAAGGTGTACAGCCCAGCACGCAACCGGCGAGCTTGTTTCTTCTCAGTGACCGCCTCGGACTGATACAGCACAACAGCCAATTGGCCAGTCGTGATGCTTCTGCTCCCGCCTCCGATAAACTCTACTTCCACACTTCCAACATCGCTCTGGCGCTTTTTGTTGATGCGCACAACCGGGATCACCACCTCTTGCAACGTGGCACCACCATGCACGAACCGGCTGCCAGAACCTTTGAGACGCAAGCGATTGATCGACTTAGGGATCTGTACATCCAGCGATCCTTCAAGCCCCAGCTGTTCAGGGGTGAATGTCCGGAAACCTGCTTGACTACGCAGACCGCGCCCAAGGACAAAACGCCGGTCGCGATAGAGCACCTCATCACCATCCGGCACATTGCTGAGAAAATCGCTCTCTTCCAGCGGTCGGTGCTGGTAGATGAAACCATGGTCTGCGGTGACCAAAAGGTTGCTGGCATTGGCGTTGGTCAGCTTCTTCACCAGGCGGACAAGCTCGGACAATGTCTCTTCTGCCGCAGCAAACACCCGCTCCTCGGTATCTCGCGTATCGCCAGTCTTGTCGATCAGGTTGTGGTATACGTAAACCACATCGTTATCACGCAGCAGTGCCCGTGAATCCGCCTGATTCATAGCCAGCAGGTCTTTGGCCAACACAACAGCAGAACTCGTCACCGCAGCGGCAAGGATCTTGCCGCGATTGGCCGAGCCCTGAGCGCTCTGACCATCCACTATCGCATCACCGCTGTCATTTTCAGCCAGCTGCAATGCCTGGTTAGGAAGCAGTGCGGCCATACCAAGCTGCGTGAAGCTCGGCAACATGGAAAGCGCCGGCTCCAACTCGGCCTCAAAGCGGTCTTCACGGCGAATCAGGCTCTGCAGCTCTTCACCCACTTCATAACGGAAGGCATCCGAGATCAGCACGCAGACCTTGGTCTTGCGCTCCAGGAAGGATTTTACGCAGCGGCTGAAGAAATTCCGCTGCAGCATGATCGGAGCAGCCGTCCAGCTCGGAGCAGAGTCCACAAACTGCTGCCAACGATCATTGAGACGCGCCAGATAGTTGTTAGTGTACTGGTTTTCGATCTGGGTGCTGAGCTCCTCCAGCAAGGAAGCCTGGCCAGACTTGCGCGCGTGATGGACGAATTTGCGATACAGCTGATCCAGCCGATACCAGCTCTTCGCATATTTCGCCACGCCATCGGCCAAGGAGGTCATTTCCAGCTTTGCTGCATCCAATGTTTGCAGAAACTGCGCGGCATGGTCCAGCGCCAGATAGACATCCTCGAAATGGCTGAACCAATGACTCTGGCGTCGCTGACGAACAGACTGCTCAACATCGGCAGCTGTCGCCGTCCGAGCTACCGTCGCGCGAACAAGCTCACTGAGGATCTTGCGGTCGATCAGCTCGAAGTAGTCGAGCTCCAGGAGGATCCGGTAATCAAGCTTATGCAGCTTGTCACCAATCTGTAGTATCTCTGCACACTGAGCAGAAAGCAGCTCGAAGCTGCTCTCATGTGAACGACTGTCTTTCCAGCGTCGGAGAAAAACCAAAGACTCGGCTGACAAGCGCGCCTTGTACTCAGGATCCGTGCCCATCATGAAGCAAGCCTTGAAAAGCTCGATCACGAAATCGTGCAGTCCCGGCTGCTCCGACACATAACCGTAGGCGCGCTTCATCTGCTCCCAGAGGAAGCTATCCAGGCCGCTTGTTTCAATGAGCTTGATGCACGCATTTTCAACATTGGCGAGCTCAGCCAGCAGCTCTTCAACAATCACATCCAGTCGCGGCTCACCCTTTGCGCCAGCGCAGACAGCAAGCATCTTGAAACGTAGCATGCTCTGCGAGTCGCCTGGTTGCAGCAGCTTATGCAACTGCTCACGCCGCTTGGCCGCAGTGAAGAAGGCTGCATGCTCCTCCAGCACCGGATAGCAGTCCGGCCCCAACTCCAGCTCAGCCAGCCACAGGGCAAGCTGATCCGTGCGGAAAGTATTGCCACTGGCCAGCTGCACATCAAGCAACCAGTTATCCAGATAGGCTGGTTCGGCACCTTCCCGATAAAGCAGAAACTTCTGCTCGGGCTGCTCGCGCAGGATGCGGTACTTAACACCGAACTCGTTATTGGCCAGCTCGATTTTCTCGATACCAGGTAGCTCTAGTGATTCGAAATCCGCACGGAACTCCAGGCGATTGTCGTACCAGAATACGATGCGCTGCTTCTCGAACAGGTTGGTCAGCGCCTGGATGATCTTGGTATTACTCATGAGCGGATCAATCCTCAGCCTTGGCGTCTAACCCGACGATCTTCTTTAGGGCTCCGCCCAGCTTGAGGTAGTTGAACTTAACTCCATCGTCTAGATACAGTTCGACCTGTTCGGTCGCCAACGGATAGAGCGTATCGCGCTCGTAGTCGTCCAGCTCAATGAGCTGTTTTTTGATGATCTCAGCTTCCTTGTTGGCCTTGGTCTTTTCGCTTTGGCTGACGGAAGTGCTGATGGCCACCTGCTGCAGATAATCCAGACGCGAGGTGAGCTTTTTGCGAAAATCACGCAGATAGTTGAGCACCACACTGACAGTGTCCGGGCGGTAACGGTGCAAATAAACCAGTGCGCTGAACGTCCCCTTCGGGCTGCTAAACAGCCAGTAGATGGGGCGTTTCTTGTAGCGTTTCACATGATCTGCATAGAACTCACCCAAGAAGTAGTCGCGCAGGCTGTAGTTGCGCTTGCCCTTGACATTGAGCGCTTGCTCGATGAAAGCCAAGTTGTCCTCGTAGGACACATCGCCAAATGCCACGCGCAGGAACTGACGAAAACGTAGGGTGATGTCGTCTGGGAACCAGTCACCATCTAGCAGCGGGATGACGGTGTCGTCTTCGGCCGGAAAGCTGGGCTGCGGCACCTTGGCCAAATAGTCCATCAGGGTTTCACCCTGGTTGGCCAGGATCAGCCCCGGCTTGTCGAGACTGTAGCGGCCGAACATGCAGCCCACGCCGTAAGACACCAGCTCTCGCATTGTGTCGGCCAGCAGCTGGGCTTCAAGCTCCTCCACGCTCTTGTCGCCGCCGTAGCGATAGTGCGGATTGCAGGTGAGCGTGATTTCACTGATATCAACCTTCTCATCAAGCTCATCATGCAGGCCATAGGCGTCAATGAAGATACGGTTGTTCTCTTCTTCCAAGCTCTTCATCTCCAACGTCATCTCAAGCCAGTGAGTGCGGAGGCTTTGGTAGCTGGCCTTGAGTGTGGGCTGTCGGTGGTCGTGGTGCAGCAACGGGAGGCTGGTGAAGTCCCAAGAGGTCTCGTAGGAATCCCAGTCATTCTTCGCGAACTCTATTAACTTCTTGACCTTCCCATCCACTGATGCCACATACCTCAATGGAATACGAGAGATATCACCAACTTGAAACGTAACTGTCGGGTTGAGCACATGCATATACTTGTTAGTCAAGCAAGAGTTCATCAGCGCAAGCACTAGCCCCAATTTATCCGCCGAAGGAAATGCGGAAGACCCTTTAACATCGAACAAACAACCAGAGGGAGTGTAACGGGCAGCAAATGACCTAGTCGTAATATCTGACCACGTAATTCCTTCCAAAAAATAAAAATCAGGATTCCTCAATACTGAGCGGGGGCGAAACTCGTATATTTCCTTCCCCTCCGACTCCCAATTAACAACGTAGTCGCGATTTCCATACCACTTCCTCAGCTCTCCCCCTTTGTTGTAAGGAAACCACTTTCCCGAGTCTCGCGACCCATTGGCTAGATTCTGCTTTTCAAGCGCCGTCTCATGCCAGAACCTAAGAAACCTGTTGTTATCACCCGTCTGCAATCCAGCACAAATACGAACCGCAGACCCAAGCAACTCACTTGAATTGTAAGTCGCTCGAAAAGGGTCTGTTGTCCAGTAGGCTATTGGTGCACCAGGCACTTTCGAAAAACTCTCTGACGAGGCGCGAAAAAAAAACTTCTCTGCACCTTGTTCGACCTTGCTGACTTGGTTGTTACTCATCGCTACTCTCCGAATCCTGTTCTTGTACTGACGCACCGATCTGCTGCCAGTCATCTGCAATCGCTTTCCAATCTACGCTGCGCTCAACCGCCTGACCGTCGCTGTCCTGGCCTGACCACACCGCCCAGAAATCAGGGTCGTCCGATTTCGGCCGGTGTTGCTCGGGCAACGCGTTCATCTGAACGAGGACCGGCAGCTCCGACGCCCAGCCGAGCAAAATAGCGTGGCGTGAGGGTAGCGAGGGCAAATCGCGCAGCAGGCCACGCAGATTGTCGGGCACCAGTTTGTGTACCAGTTCCTGGTCACGGTCGTTGCTGATGCGGTGCAATAGATAGCTATTGCACTGGGACAGTACAGTCGGCGATAGCTCGCTTGGACGCTGTGAGGACAGCACCAGTCCCAGCCCGAACTTGCGCCCTTCGCGGGCGATCTTCTCGAACACCTGGCAGCAAATGGCGGCCGAGTTTTGGTTTTCCGCGTCGTCCTTGTAGCGCTTGATGAAAGTGTGTGCCTCTTCCATCACCAGCACGGTGGGCAGGGTCTTGCCGTGGTGCAGCTTGCGGTAGCGCTGCAGTGCCTCCAGCTTCATGCGGGCGATCACTGCCGTGACGATGTGTACGACTTCGGCAGGCACCAGGGAGAGATCGATGACAGTGACGGTGCCATTGGACGCTTGGTCATCGCCGATATAGTTTCGCAACCAATCATCCAGACTCAGATCCTTGGCATCGCCTGAGACGACCTTCATGCGACTGTCCGACAACAGGGTGCGGATGCGCATCTGCATGGTCTCGACGTATTCAGAAACCCCGAGCAGTTCCGCCGTAGCTTCGACGCTTCTGAGCAGCTGATCGCCAGTGAATGAGCGCGGCACATCGGCATCGATTGGCAGGATGTCAGTGTCGCTACCGCCGAAGGTGGCGTGCGCCATCTGGATCAACGAAAGAAGCTCGTCAATCTCTCCGCGTGTGAAATCATAGGTTGGATATTGACCGCCGCGAGCATTGATCAAAGCCGTGAACTTGTCCCTGACCGTACCGAGCACCGTCTTTTCGTCGTCCTGGAAGGTGTCCTGATCACTCAGTCCTTCCTGCCACTTCTTTAGCTTCTCCAGAAAGTTCTTGGGATGAGGAAATCTCGCCCACGGGCTGCCGGCATTGCGCTCCAACTGCAGGATGCTGACCAGGGTGCGCAAATAACGACGCATTTCATGGCTGGGCGTGACAGTTGCGGTGAATACGCCGTCACGGACGGATCTCAGCGCCTGTACCAAGGTCGGTCGTTGGGCCTTGGCGCTTGCCTGGGTGAACACACTCCATTCGGTGCTGTTCCAGAACCACAGGGGTATTTGCAGTTGCTCCACCCCCTCGCTAGGCTCGACGGCATACACCCGCACCTTGCTCATGTCACGGAAGGTGTTGGCGTATTCGCCGTTGGGGTCGAGCACGATAAAGCGGGCATTAGGATCGCCGCCTCGAGCTTTGCGGGCTTCGTCCATGGACCAGCGGATCAACCCCGCGACCGAGCAGGACTTGCCGCTACCGGTGTTGCCCAGCACCGCCAAATGGCGGCCAAACAGACGATCCGGGTCGATTTTGACCTTGGCGTTGGCGGCCAGCGGGCTGGTACCGATCAGCACATGGCGGTTCTCGCCAGACTCGACGATGGCCTTCAGTTGATTTTGAGTGGGCAGCAGTACCACATCGCCAACGGTGGGATAGCTTTCGACGCCGCGCCGGAAGCGATAGGCTTCACTGCCCTTGCTGTCCTTGCTTTCATAGGTCAGCACCCCTAACGGGTTCAGGCTCATCTTGCGTAGGGGATAAGGCAAATCCACCAGGCCAAAGTCCTGCATGCCTTTGCGCTTGGGGTATTGCGAGCGCTCGATGGTGATCCACTCAACTTGGGCGACCAGATACCCTTCTTCACTGGGGAGCAGCACATAACCGTTGATGCGTGGGAAAGGGCGTGGCGTCCCCGTATTGAGCGCCACACCGTCGGGGGCCTCGATGTCGATCAGCACCTTGATTTCGTCGGGAGAGACAAAGTCGATGGTGCCGATGCGCAGGGAGTCGGCATAAGCCAGTGGGGACAGGCTCATATCAGATCACCCACACCCATGATGCTGACTTCAGCGACAGAACGCTCCGCAGGTATTTGAACTGCCCCCCAACGCTGCTTGAGCAATTCGCTCATGCGGAAGGTGGTCTTGTCGATGGCGGCCTTAGGCAGGTAATTCTCGGTCAATGTGGTCAGATCAGCCACTGCGGGGCCGATCAGCAGGCTGATCTGCGATGGCCGGCCCATCTCCTCATAGGTCTGCATGATGCGACCAAGTGGGTCGTCATACGAGATCACGACCAGATGCGTCGAGGGAATTGCAAGCATGTCGCGAATCACACGGTTGATATGCTCGTCGCCAAAGCTGTAGCCATAGGTCACCAACGTGCTGTTCGGCCTGCACACAGCTGCCGCCAAATCACGGAACAGCTCCACGTACGGGTAGTCGGCAGTCTCCCTGTCTTTGGCCGCGTTGGGGTAGATCATCAGCTGATGAGCGGTGGCCCCGCCCAGGCCCGGCGCCTGCAAATAGGGTTCTACACTCACAGCCCCAAATGGCAGACCGATACGTCGGATGTCCTTGCCCGTTTGCACCCAATCCACCGAACCATGCAGCTTGGTATAGCGCGCCACACCCTCCAGATAACGCGGCTCGCCGCGAATGCCTGGCGGGTTGTAATGCATGTCCAGATCCAGCCGCGAGGAACGGAAGATCGGCATGAGGTTTCCCAAGAACCGATCCAGCAGATGTAATCCAGCCAGCTCCGCCCCAGCTTCGATCAGCCGGTCATAGTTGGTGGTGAAGATGTTCAGACGGTCGCGCACCCCGGTGCGGCTGGCAAAGCTCATCAGGAAGGTGACCAGGGTATTGAAGGCCTGCTCGCGCCTGCCCTCTTCTGCAGTGGCAATTCCCGCTTCGCTGCCCAGAATCGACTTTGCGAAGTCCTGCATGCCGTTCTGAAGCTCCGCACGCAGAGCCTCGACCTCGCTGTCCTTCTGCAGAATCTCCAAGCCACGCAGCAACTCGTTGGCAATACGCAGTTGGTCTTCCAGATTGCCTTTCCTGCGCCCAGCCGCTTCCGCCGCTTTCTCTGCTGCATGATCGATTTCGGCCTGGTGGTTACTCAGTGTCAAGGCGCCCATACCGGCAGCGCCTTTTCCGGCGGCCAGGTAATGCACAGCATGGGTTAGGCCCGAGCCGGCCAGCAGCGAAAGGTGCTCCGACTGGAACAATGACGTCAGCCAAGGCTCGATACGGCTGCGCAGCTCCTTGTGGCCGAAGGTTTCACCGCTCAACCAGGAAGCCTCTGAACCTGCCTGCAGCTTGAACGTGTCGCCGTCTGCAGCGAACTGCAGCAGCATGTGATCATCTCGAGTCTTGAGCGTATTGACGGTCATGGTGTCCTCTTCCTTTGCTCTAGGCGTTTTCCGCTGGCGCGATACGGGTCGCAGGCCATTTCGGGAAAACCTCGTTCCATTTTTCGAGATTTACAACTTGACAGCTCGTAGCCAATGCATGGATCCAGCGCCTTGGTTTTTTTCCGACAGGCAGCTCCCGCTTCAGCTCCTTCAGCATCCTGCCATTCAGTGCATTATCGAAGGTCAAGACGCAGATAAAGTGAACAGGTTTATCGACTTTGCCCTCAGCAAGACGATAGAGATGAGAGTCTCTGAATTTGTACTTCAGATAGTTCTTGAGCCACTTGAAGCTATCCTGACGCGCCTCACGCTCATCATCGTTAGCTGCTCTTGCCACGTCGTAGCCTGACGGATCGTCGTAGTCTTTCAGTTCGACGTAGACATAGGCGTCCTCGAACTCGGCTACGATATCGACCCCCTTCATCGGCGCGCCGTGAAAAGTAGGCTTGGAGCTGTCCTTTTCGTCAAATACGTAGGCGTCTATCGCATCAGCGAAACGAAACTCAAAGCCATCGGCAATCACAACCTTCACTTGCCCAAGCCTCCCATGTCGTTCTCGATTTCCTGGTTGATCAGGTAGCCAAAAGCGTCGTCTATGGGATTCGGATTGATAGCCAGATAGTCATCTGTTTTCGTGGACATGACTTCGAGATTAGAGGCATCGCGGTAGAGGCTAAAGAACCTCACCTGATCTCCCTTGCCTTTGTCCATCAGCAAATCGAACCATTTGAGCAATACGTAGTCATGGGTGGCGAGAATCACTTGCTGCCCGTTGCGGGCGATCTCCAGCAGTGCCTGTACAAGATCCTTCATCAATTTGGGGTTGAGGTTGGATTCAGGCTCGTCCCATAACAGCGGGCCGGCCGTTCCCGGGTTTAGACTGCCGTTGCTGAGCAACCGCTGCAGCACGCCGATCTTGCGGAAACCTTCAGCTGTCATAGTGCTGGAGAGACGCCTCTTGCTAGCCGGGATGAAGCTCCATTCGGTACTGTCTTGATACATCAGAGCATTCTTGGCTTCGCTGGTGCGCGTAGATGCTTTTTTCTCTTGGTAACGCCCTGGTTGAAAGACAAAGCGCCCCTTCTCTAGGAGATATTGTCCGCCTATCAAGTTAGCCAATCGCGGGACGATGGTAGCAAAACGAGGGTTGAGCTGCACCTTACTGCGCAGATCCTCAATACCCTCTTTTTTGAGCTGACTTGCCAGATCCAGATAGCCATCGTCGAAAATTCGTTCGATGGTCGCTAAGTCGGGTTGTTCGGCGGTAAGACCACGCACAAGGGAAAGCACTTCCTTTGTAGGGAGGAACGTAGCCGGAGCAATAGCAGGGCCTAGCACCTTGGGAATCTTGACGGTAGTGGCACTCCCGTTGAAACGCACTATGAGTTCTTGCCCCTGTGAAAACGCTGCTTTCAACACGGCTTCCCCACTCGTACCTCTGCGGCGTAGCTCGCCGACTTTCCCACTAAGGGGTTGGTAAAGGCGGCAGAGTTTGCTGGCTAGCTGCTCACCGGGCTGCTCAGTGCGGACCTCTGGACCGCACAGCGCAAGAATAGCCTTGAGCAACTGGGTTTTACCCGTGCCATTTTCGCCGATGATGATGTTGATACCCGGTGAGAAGTCGATCGCCAGATCGGTGAATGCAGTAAAGTTCTTGAGCTTCAGGTTGGTGATCATGCAACCCGTCCTTGAGCGATGGCAGTGGCCAACATTTCCATCTTTTCTGCTTCCGAATTTCCATCCACCAGGCGCACATAGGCGCCCCGGTAATCGGGCTTGTGAGCGTTTTCCAGCACAAAGGCCGTGGTCGAAACAACCTCACCACCGATGCTATCGAAGGCCCGTGCCCCCAAGTGCGCCATGGATAGGATGGTGTGCTGATTTAGGATACGACCTCGCAGGGATTCGAATGAGGAAAGGAACATCCAGCTCTGCATGGTGATCATGGCGACAGCTCCGCCCTTCACTGCTAGATCCAGATTGCGTTCGATGAACATCGCAAACAAATCGGATTTGCTGCTGGGGAAATTCTGTTTGGCCCAAGTACTTAAGCGTGGATTCATGCCCTTACCGCCCATATAAGGTGGGTTGGCCACGACCACTGCGTAACGCGGACTCAACGCGTCAGCCATGCGCAGAACAATCAGGACTTTTTTGTGCGTCTCAGCCAGGAACAGGTTGCTGCTCATGTCCTTGCTCTCCAGCGTGGCCAGCACATCGGCCACGTTGGGGACCTTGGGCACAATCAGCGAACCGAAGTTGTCGGCTTCGCTGAACTGCTCCAGCGTTTCGCGCAGGCCGTAGGTGAACAAGTCACGGCCGACAAAACCAATGTACTCGTCCAGCTCTTCGCGACTAAAGCTCACCTTTTCCAGCACGCAGATGTTGGGTTCGACGCCTTTATTGAAGAAGCGCCGCTGGAGGGCACGAGCCTTCATGGTGAGTGCGAAAGCGGCCAACTCACCAGCACGCTCATCCAGCTCGATACCGAAGAGGTTGTGGGTGAGAATCTTCTCCGGGATTTCAGCCGGGTCAAAGCCATCCTCCTCATACATCGCATAAAGCAGGTCGAAGGCGTAGGAGAGCATGTGGCCGGAGCCGCACGCCGGGTCGCAGACTTTAATGCCCTCCGGACCGGTGATCTTGAGGAAATCACTCTCTGGCTTCTCTGGCGGGATGTAGTACTCCATTTGCTCTGCCAGCCGTGAGTTGGGCCGGTTGAGTAGCCAGAGTCGGCCCAGAGAGTTGTCTACCAGGTAGCGCACAATCCAGTGCGGGGTGAACAGCTGAGTAGCGGCCGGGATGTTCTCTGGGGTGATCTTCTGATTCCTCTTCAACCCCTCGAACACCGCATCTTTCTTCTCGGAGATGTAGAACTGGTAGAGCCAGCCGACCACCTCGACATCCTCGCAGGCGTCGGGCGTCATGGCCTCGCGAGTGTAGGCGAGGATGGAATTGCCCGAAAGCAAATCATCGGGCATTAGCAGCTCGGTGTAATCGTCGATTCGCTCAAACAGGAAGGGCATGGACTGGTGCCAGGCATTGCACACGGCAACTACCAGTAGGCGATAGGCCTCACCTTGCGAGTCGTTACTCGGTGCGCGACCCGCGAGAAGATCCAGGATCCTCTGACGAACCTGAGCCGATACCATCTCTTCGTCGATGTGCCCCATCTTGGCTTCAGCCAGGATCTCGGGCTGGAACTGCCCCTCAGCCGGCGACACCACGCCGATGCGGGTGTAGCGGTTGACGTCCATGAAGCGCAAGGCACAGAAGCGGTTAAACCAGGTGTAGGCAACACGCTCTTCCACATGCTCGCGACCGGAGATGCTGATCAGTTTTTCCAGGGCAGCCACTACCTGGGCTCGCTCACGGCGTGCAGCACTTTGTGGTGCCAGTACCACATCCAACTTACCGCTCACCTGATCAAGCAAGATGCGACGCGCGTATTGGGCAAATTTCTTGAGTTTGCTGGTATCCATCAATCCCCACTCAGCCATTCAACCGAACGGCCCTAGACTTAGCCTCGCATCGAGCGGGCCAGTTGTATTTATTCAGTGTCAAATCTGCACTCGGTTGCCGGCTTGGATTTCCTTCAGCCAGGCTTCCCGCTGCTTCTGAAGATAATCGTCCAGCTCTGTTTCGCTGGTCAGCCAGGGCTTTGGGTAGCCAACCTTGATATGACGAGACTGCACGATGAGTGGCTCTGCCACTTTCAGCATTGGCTGTTCAGGCCTATCAGCGCCAAGCGTTTCAGTATCCTCGGGCTGCGTATATGGCGAGGCTTGCTTAGCAGGAGCCGGTTTTGGACGCGCAAACTGATCCAGCTTGAGCAACAACTGAGGATATTGTTCGTCCTCGAATCGATTGCGCTGGTCACGAATGACCGCAATGAGCTTCTGCCCTTTCAACTGCTGCTTAGTCTGCGCAAAGGGGGCTGAGAGCTGCTGTTTCTGCGCAGCGTCGAGAGCCCCGTATCCCTCTGCGCCCTGCAGGCGCTGCTCCAGATCATCGAGCAACTGCTCACTGGCTTTTTGCTCGCTGGCCAGTTGATTGGCGATGGCAAGCTGAAGCGCCTCAAGCTGCTGTCGAGCTTGTTGAAGGCGATTGCCTTGCCAGGGCTTTGCATCTGCGAGCACCGCTCGAATAGCGTCAACTTCCGCCGAGCCGACGTAAGCAAAATTCTCTTGCTGCTCCTGCACCAGCAGACGGGCCTGATCGTAGATCTCTTTCTGCGGGCTTTTCATAAAGCGCTGCACAGGGTCGATGATCTGCTCCTTGGCCTCTAGCAGCGCATCTTCTGCGCGAGCGAGATCCGTCAGGAACCAGGCTGGATTCTTGGCGGCTATTTCCTTGAGAGTTGCCAGCACACCGTCCAAGGCGCTGAGGAAGGGATACTGAACCTTCTGACCGTGCAACTCAGCCAGGTCGATCTCCAGTTCCTTGATGGCGTCTATGGTTTCACGCGCCAGAGCGCGAGCCTCATTGCTGCTGGCAGGCTCGCCAATAAAGTCCGCAAAGAAATCCTTTAGTGCCCGTACCTGGGACGCGGTGAACTCGATTTGCGGCTCCAGCACTAGGGTGGTGTGGGCATTAGTATTGCGCAGGCTGCGCTCCAGCAGATCCCCTTCCAAGGGATTGCTGTCTTGACGCACCTCGACCTTTCCTCGCGCACAAAGCAGGGCGAGGTTGCAGAGAATTGCGGCGTAGTACCAACCGTAGCTCTTACGTTCGAAGCGATCGAGCAAACTTTTAACCGTGGTGCGAACACCACTGCGGGCGTTGGTCTGAATAAAAGCCAATAGTTCCTGTTCGGGCTCACTCAGATTGGTCGCATCGTTACCAAGTAGTCCGTCCTGCCCCTGGCGCAGGTACTTACCAATATCAGCCTCGCTGAATGGCACATCCCGCAACATACGCAGGTTCGGATAGGTGATTTCGATAAGCTGATAGAAGCCTTTCAGAATTCGTGTCTGACCATCAGTACTGGGGGCTTCAATATCAGCAGCATTGATGATCAGCTGAGCACCTGCCAACAGGTGCTTGGCACGCTCTTGGATATCTGCAAGGCGCTCGGTATTCTGGAAGCTCTTAGAGTCAAGGATTCGTTTGACAGCCTCTTGTGGAGTGCTGCTGTTCTGACGAATGTACGTCTCCGTGCGCTTGTACATGGTCAGGTCTTGCATGAAACGCGCATCGGCAGGCAACACGACACGCAGCTCATCCCGCCCCATGCTTTGCATGCGCTGCACGGTGAGATTGTCGAAGTTGTCGCTGAGCGGTGTTACGACATGGATGGTGACCTCATGCTCCCGACTGAGCACCCGATCATCCATCTTGCGGGTGTAGGAGTAGTCCTGGCCGTTCTCGTAGCGAATCTTGCGCTGCTTGATCGCGCCATCAAACAGCAGAGCCTCTAGCTCTTTGAGGATATCCGCAGACTCCACCTCGGTGTTCTTGATCTCCTCCTCAATATCCTTCTCTTCGTCTGTAAGGTACTCGTACAGATCGCCGTTACGCTGGATGTAGGTCTGCTGTTCAAGCAGGTTGAGCGCAGCTTCCAGCCTCTCGCGCTGGGCTGGTACGTCCTCGCCGAAACGCTCTAGCATCAAAACACTGAGGTTGCGAAGAGTGGCTTTGAACTCCTTGACGTACTTGACCAGGAACAGAGCCTTGAGGACACGAACAGCATACTCATCACCCAGGTGATGCTCAGCAGTGTTGATCGCACTCTGGATCGCACTTTTCAGCGCGCCACGAATGCCTTCAAACATTCGATCAAAGGTGGCCAACTGCCCAACCGGCTCGTTATCAATGGAGATGGCCACCTCGCGGAACACACCGAGCATGGAGCGCTCGCCCACCGAGTTGGCCTTCCCTTCGAAACCGTTGTGCAGAGAAATGCCACGGATGGCCGACTGGAACAGCGGGAACTGGTACGGCACAAACGGATAGCAGTAGGTGAAATGCTCCAGATCCCGGAAGTTCTGGTAATGCTGGCCCCCATCGGCGAACTCGAACAGGGTTTTGAAGTTGTTGAACTGCTGGTCATAGACGGTTTTCAGCAGGCCTGCACCGCTATCGTTCTTAGTCAGCAGACGCTTCTGGATCACCTCGGCCACGTCAGCGCTGGTGAGCTTGAGACGATTGGAAAAACGAGCCTGGATCTTGGTGAAGTCGTTACTCTGCTGCTTGCTCATGTCACCGAGCACAGAGTTCATATCCTCCTGGGCGGTGACGATGATCCAAGCCCTCCCCTGGCATTTAGTCGCCAGACTTTCGGCAACTGTCTGCAGGTTGGTCATCAGCTTGGTGTTTTCGGCGATGTACTGGCCTACCTCATCGACGAAGAAATTCAGGCGGAAATTTGCTGGCTGCTTGTCTAGCCAGGCTTTGACCTGGTTGCCAAAATCCTCGATGGAGACGCTGTACTGGGTGCGGTATTTGTCGAGGATTCCCTTGGCCAGAGTCGGATCTTCACCGTTGATCTGCGCATAGGCCTTGGCAATGTTGCCGGACTCCAACAGGGCCTGCTCGCGACCACGCTCCCAGGGCTTTTTAGCAATGATCTGGTAGGCGTCCTTGAAGGCATCGAACTGCTCGCGACTGTCGAGATCACGTTCGAACTGGGCAATGTAGCCCTGCTTGCCGAAGTAGCCGCACATCTCGTTGAAGACCTTGACGAAGACTGACAGCAAGGCATCGATCTGCGTCTTGCTGATGATGTCGGCCTTCTGGTCGATGTTGAACAGGATGCTCTTCGAGGGGATGGCAACGGCCTGCTTGAGCATGCTGCGCAACAGTGCATCATCCTCGTGGATCTTGGGCAGGAAGATATCCAGGGCAGAAGAGCCATCGATGCGTCGGTTTTCCAACAAAAGCGCCAGCATCTTTAACAGGTGCGATTTACCCGACCCGAAGAAACCAGAGACCCACACGCCGTTGGCACCGTGATAGTCGATGTAAGCATCAAGGAACTGCTCCAGACGCTTGGCGACCTCGTCTGTCAGCACATACTCGCTCAGCTCGTTGTACAGGCTGGCTTCATCATCAGCCTTAATCACCCCTTCGATAGGACGGCTGACGGGGTTCAGGAAAATGCCGTTGAGTTCCATCTACTGCTTCCTCAGGCTTGAGTCTCGAAAATGTTGAATGCGCGGTAGTACTTGTCGTCGTGCAGCAAGCCAAACAGCTCCAGCGAAGCCCCCTGCTCCAGCGAGTAACGGTACTCGCCGGGGAAGAACATAACAGTGGGCTTGGACTTAGCAGTGCTTTGCAGGTTGTTCAGCACGTTGTGTGACCGGATATAGGGGAACACTTCACCAATCCCAGAGAGGAATAAAACGTCGTACTCAGCAGCAGCCAGCCGCTCACCAATAGCGGGGATCAGATACTCCTCGATGCCCAAAACGTTCTGCAGAGTTTCCAACAGCTGCTCTTTCTCTGCCTCCTGCTCAATGGTGAGAAGGTCATCCCAGAGGCTGCCCTCCTCGCTGCTGCCCTCCCGGGCTTTGAGCAGCTCAATGGACAAGTCATACAGGTTAATTTCCAGAACCTGGATGCCTCTGCCCTCGAGACAGGAGATGCTCATGTTCCCCAACCGCGTTACCAGCTGTCGACGCACTCGCTCCATCTCCACCGCTTCAGTAGCTTTGAACTCGCAGATGTAAAAGGGCAGATCGTTATTTAGCCCTCTCATCTCTAGAAATCGCTGGCTGCTGATAACGCCCAGCAGATGCTCGAAGCGTGCTGCCAGCGGCTGCTGGCTGATTTTCCGGCTCATTGAAGCCACCTCTGAATTTCGCTATCCGTGGCAGGAAAAACCAACAGATGCTCACGCCCATGCTTGGCTATCAGCCGGGCTAGATACGGGCTAAGCAGCACAGATTGGATCTGACCTTGTTCGGAAAGCAGATCAGCCTCGCGCAGCATCTGAAATACACCATGGCGCAGACGCTTTTGGGTAGAAATTGCAATCTCGTCCAGCTCCTCATGCCAAAGTGCCTTAGCGTTGTAGAAAGCCTCGTAGTCAGCAGTCATGATCTGGTGACGTCGGTTGATGTAGTACTCGCGCAGTACCTCAATGGCGAAATCACGGATGAACCCATAACGGCGACAAACCGCCGACCAGAGCAGGTAACTGCGCTCACGCCGGTTACCTTCGACCAGAGCTTCCAGCTCTTCGACATCAAGCAGTACAAGTCGCCCGAACAACTCGATGCTAATGCGCTTAGCAGCGCTCGCTGTACGCGCCTGCAGGAGGTTGCCATTACGTACCTCTGTACGGGTCTTCGACCAGTCGCGCAGTGACAAGTAACGCTCGGCAACCAACGGGGCCTCCTGCAGAAATAGACCTCCCGTGGTAAATGACAGGCGGTAACGTTCGGCACTCATGCTGACCCCAAGGTCGCATAATCATTAGCCCCACCAGCTTTAACCCACGAATCGACCTCAGCTTTCTGGAATTTCCAGAGCCGCCCCACCTTGTGCGCAGGCATGTGTCGCTTTGCAATCCATGCATAAACAGTGTCCTTACTCACGCCCAAGTGCTCGCCGATTTCCTCGACACTCAACCACCGATCTGTCATTTCCAGATCCATATCGACTAAGAGTCGAGGATTCTAGCTGACTTGCTAGGGTTAAGACTGATTTATTTGGGTCAAGCCTGTTAAGGAGCACTAAAGAAATCCACTGGAACACCTAACGCATCAGTGGCAGCACCATCCATCGGGCTGACACGCCCAAAGCTGCCCAGGCCCTCCCCTTAACCCTCTGTCGGAATCAACTCCCGCAGAATCACCAGTTTCCTTTGCAACTGCTCAATGTGCGCTTTCTCAGCCCGCAGTGCTGAACGCAGCTCCCGATTTTCCATCTCCCAAATGCGAGCCCAACGCACATACCTTTTGAAGTCGAGAGCCATTTTCCAGAGCTCGCGTAGCCCCAGGCACTGGAGTACAAGCACTAGCAAGATTGCCCCCATCAACAGCAATGCGCCTATAGAAAGCCCATCCCACGCAGCCATGTTCGCCCCCCCTTCAAAACCCTGATAATTCCGAAGACAGCAACACGATATGTAGCTCAAAGTGACACGTCTAGAGTGTAGACTTATACAGGTAAAGAATTCGAGCATATGGGGAGGGTATGAAGCGCAAGCAATCCATCGAACAGGTTCGCTGGGACCTAGCTCTTCGCTATCGCCTGATTGAAACCGTAGCCTGGCGGGAGGGCCGGCTGACCACGGGACACTTGATACAGAGCTTTGGCATTAGTCGGCAGCAGGCGTCCAAAGACATCAATACCTACATCACCGAACATGCGCACAAAAACTTGACATATGACAAGCAACTCAAGGGCTATATGCCAAGCAAGCAGTTCAAGCCGCTGTTCATCGACGACAGTGGCAGCGCACGTCCAGCAGTTGTGGTAAAGCTTGATAGTTCTGAAAGAGATAAAAAGGCATCAAGTGCGTAGGGGCCGGGGCGTTTTGGATTTGCCTTTCAAGCAGTAGTACCCCGCCAACATCAGCAAATACCCAACCCACTTGTAGGGCAGTAATTTCACCATGAACCCTGCTGCTGTCCAGTCTTCCCAAGAACCGCCCCCTCCGCCCAAAAACAATGCCACAGTCAGCAGCTGGGTAAACACAACGTATGCGCCACCAAACTTCAGCAGAAAAATCCAGACTCGCTTACGTTTGGCTATGTACTCCGACTCACTGCCCGCACTCGACCGTATACCACCCAGCACTGCCCCGAGGGCCAAAAGGCCTACCGCCCCGGACACGAGTGAAAGTGCGGTGGACGCCTCTGCCAGATCCCCTTTACCGCCATACAGGTAGACGTAGTAAACCAGAAAGGCCAAATAGAGGGCGAAACCAATCTTGAAAGGACGAGACATCATCGCAAAGCCGATCAACGCGACGACGATACCAATAACCCACACCATTCATTGCTGCTCCTGCCAGTTCGCTGGATAACCAAGCGAGGTCCATCACCAAAAAACGCGACCAGCATAATGCCAATACGCCACCACTAAAAATGAAGCCTTCGCCAAATGCTTATTGGCGAGAAAATAGCTTGGCCGGCTTTCGTTCTATCCCTACCGCTTGCAGTTACACCTGCAGCGTCTAAATACTGGTTAAACATACAGGTAAATATTTCAATCATGCGCCTCCGCGCAAGGCTTTGAAAATGCGCGTTGCATCTGAAGAAAACCCCCGGGATATGGGCGTTTTGTTGACAGTTTACCATGCCGAATCAAAGTGCCATCATACAGGCAGAACAGATTACGCCGATCTATTGGTTTCACCCAACGCAATCTCATCCGGGAAGCGATATGCCATCAGTTATTGGGCATGCGCGATCAACACCCTACAGACAAGGACGTGTGCATGCCTTTGCCCTCCCCTTCCATTGCACTCAATGCTTCTGTAACAAGACCACGAGCCAAGCAGTGACGCACTGACCTCGTGAACCGCCCTGAACGCGACCCGAATGCGGCAACTGCGGTTGTAACCTTCTCGGGCCGGGCCCCGTCTCGCACGACGAGGAAAGACCAGCGATTACTTGAATATCCCAGCGCATAAGCCTCTGTGCACCCTATGCCATGTCTTCGCGCAGACCATCAACACTTAAAGGAATATCACCATGCTCGAAAGCCAGAAAGAGTTCGCCACTTACTTGAAGAAAATGCAGGTGCTGCTCAATGACCAAGCGTTTTCATTCGATCAGTCATTGCTTCCAAAAGTGATGGAGACCGAGCTTGTGGTGCCTGTAATCGGGGCCTTCAGCGCCGGTAAGAGCTCGCTGTTGAACGCGCTGATGGGCCAGGACATTTTGCCAGTTGGAATTGCGCCGGAAACTGAACTGGCGACAGAACTGCGTTATTCATCTGACCCCTATCTGCTGGCAATCAAACCCGACGGTGTGCAGGAACGTCTGCCTGTTGAAGCGCTGAGTACCATCAATCGTCGTTCCAGCGAGTTTTCACACTTGCGCCTGTACCTCGACAGCGAGGCGTTGAAAGCCATTGCGCCCCTGGTGCTGGTCGACATGCCGGGATTCGGCTCATCGCTGGAAAACCACAATAAGGCCATTGCTTACTACCTGCCGCGCGGTGTGCACTTCGTGGTGCTGACCAGCATCGAGGACGGCAACATTACGCAGTCGATGCTGCGCAAACTCGACGAGCTAAAAACCTACAACACCGATTTCACCTTCCTGCTGAGCAAATGCAACCTGCGCGCCGCCGACCAGGTTGAAGACGTGCAGGCCTACATTGACGACCAGCTCGGGGTGTATTTCGGCGAGCACTACCGCAGCATCACTATCGGCAACCGTGGTGGTGAGGAACTGAAAAATGCACTGACCGCATTGCAGCCCGACACGTTGTTCTCGCGTCTGTTCATCGACATTCTCAAAGACCAGAACTTCGAAGTGCTGGCGCAGATCAACCTGGCGTTGAGCATGCTGAAAAAGGACAAGGCCGAGAGCGAGCAAACCGCACGCGCACTCGAACAGGCCCTGGCCAAGCTGCTGGAGCAGCGCAAGGACGTCGAGTCGGACCTGAAGGATCGCTACTCGGGAAAAATGCTCGACCGTAGCCTCCGCGGCCTAGACAACTCCCTCAACGACTCCCTCGACGAGCTGGTCACCTTGGGTAGCAGTAAGAACCCGAGTGCCCTGTCGAATGCACTCTCCGACATCATCCGCAGCAGCCTGTCCAGCACGATCAAATCTGAAGTGCAGGACATCTCCACCAACATGGTCGACCGAATTGCCAGCAACCTCAGTGCCACCAGCAGCCAGATGTCCGTGCTGGACATTAGCGGCAACTGGAGCGAGGAGCTTTCCAACAAGGTCAAATTCTCGCTGGAGCGCACCACGGAAATGCTCAGCGACTGGTCGACACGCCTGAGCAATCGTGCCGAGAAAGACAAAAACAGCGGCGTCATGCTCTACCGCAGCCTCTCTACCGTGCTCGCTGTCACCACCACCGTAGTCAATCCGCTGGTAGAGCTGGTGATCATCTTCTTGCCCGAAATTCTCAAGATGTTTAACGGTGGCGGTAACGAGCGCGAGAAGTTTCGCCAGAAGCTGACCGGCGAAGTGTTCCCCAACATCAAGGCGGAACTGCGCGGGAAAATTCCGGCAATCATCGACGAGCAGCTCAACGCCATGCTGAAGAAAATCAGCGACGGTTTCGAAGAGCAGATCACCAAGCAAAAGCACGTTATCGACTCAATTGCACAGGAAAGCCTGCAGCTTGAAGCGCAGATCAGCGAGAAGACCGCTGTGCTGGAAAACCTTGCCACCGCAGTAAAAGCCGCTGCAAACGAACACCTCTACAAGTAAGGCGAACGACCTAATGGATTACCAATCACTCGTCGCTTTTAGCGAAAGCCTGCACACGCTGGCAGCAAGCAACCAGGACCTGTTTGAGCGCGAAATCGAGCAGTTCAAGCGGCTGAACGGCATCGACCAACCGCAACAGCTCGCGCAAGCGTGCCAGACGCTGCAGGACCAGAACCGGCTGATGAACATCGGTATCGTTGGCCGTGTGAAAGCCGGAAAGTCATCGCTGCTCAATGCGCTGATTTTTAATGGCGAGCCGATCCTGCCCAAGGCCGCAACGCCCATGACCGCTGCACTGACCACCATTACCTGGGGCGAAGTGTTCCAGGCCAAGGTTGAGTTCTACAGCGAAACGGACATCGCCGCGATCCGCTTCAAATCGGACCAGTTCGAGCAACGCCTGGCCACGCGCAAGCGTGAATGTCTGGAAGAACTGGTGAAGCGTCGAAACGCCCAGGCCAATGGCGCGCCCCTCGATATGGCGCAGCTGACGAGCATGGCCGATAAAAAAGCCTTGAGCGAACTGCAACGCGAAGAAGGCTTGTTCGCGGCATACGACCAGTTCCAGCGCATGAAGAAGTCAGAGCTCGATGCAGCCACCCTGCACCTGCACAGCGAGATTCAGGCAGGTAACCCGAAAGAGCTGGCGGCGCTTTTGCATAACTATGTCGGTGCCGACGGTACATACATGCCGTTCACCAAGACGGTTCATGTCGCCATGCCGCTGGAGGCACTGCGCGATATCTGCATCATCGATACCCCCGGCATGAACGATCCGGTCCAGTCGCGCGAAGAGCGCACGGTCGAATTGCTGAAAACCTGCGACGTAGTGTTCATCGTCAGCCCGGCTGGCCAGTTCCTCAATGAGCAAGACCTTGAGGTGATGGGGCGTATTACCCAGAAGGAAGGCATTCAGGAACTGGTACTGGTGGCCAGCCAGATCGACACACAACTGTACGGCAGCGAAAAACGCGCGCGCTTGAGCGATGCCGTGGAAGCCATCCGTGCCCAGCTGTCGGCACGGGCACAGAGCACCCTTGCAGACCTCAAGATGAGCAGCCCGGAAGTGGGCTCGGTGTTCGACAACCTGATCGGATCAGTACACCGTAACCTGCTGCATAGCTCCGGCTTGTGCCACAGCCTCAACCGCCGCTTCGAAACGCCCGAAACCTGGGACTCGAACGAGCAGGTGACCTGGGACAACCTGTCCACCGATTACCCGGATTACTTCACTCGTGACAACCAGGCACTGTCGTTGAGCAGCCTGGACAGCTTGGCAAACATTGACGCGATCAACGCCATGCTTGCCCAGGTGCGCGAGAAGAAAACGGAGATCACACGGGAAAAAATCGCCAACCTGATGGTTCGCAAACAAAAGAACCTTGAGGCATTCAAGGCGCTGATCATCACCCTGGCACGCAACCAGGTCATCCAGATCAAGAACGCCAACGTCGATCAGCTGGACGAACAACTGGCTTCGCTGGAATCGAAACGACTGGATCTCTCGCTGGAACTGGATGTCAGCTTCAAATACACCATGGCCGACTACCGCCAGAAGTTGCGTGACGACATGCGCAAGACAGCTGCGCAATTGCTTCGCGAGACGCAGTCCTCTGTCAAAGACGCGGAAGGCTCTTTCAGTGAAACCATTGTCGTCGACAACCCTGGGGTTGGCAGCTGGTTTGCCCGCAAGCTTTGGGGCGGCGGCACTACCGAGAAAACGGTCGTCCGCGCCAAGATCATCAGTAGCCAGGTCATCTCCACCATCAACGAGTTCATGAACGACATCCAGGATGAGCTGGGCGCCAAGGTGGAGAGCTCTCATCGCGGGTTGAACGAAGAGCTGGCCCGGACCCTCACGCCCAAGATCCGTGAGGTGCTTGAACAGGATGCCAATGCGCAAATGATCAAGCTCGCGATTCTTTCGATCATTCAATCGATTCCTGACGATGACTTTGATTTGGGCATTCCGTTGCCTGACTCCCTGAAAAGCAACGGCACGCTCAAGGGCTACGAGGCCGAACGTTTCAAGGATGCCGCCGATGACTTCATCGGCTCGTTGGGTAGCAAGGTCAAAAGCAAGATCAGTTCGTTCATCAACGATGTTGAACGCAACGCACCTTCCACCATCTCCAACTCCTTCGTCGATGAGATTCAACGCCGGATCAATGTGCTCAAGGATCAGGTCGACAACGCGGCTCAAACCATTGACCGGCTTGAACGTCTGGCACGCAAGGCCGAAGAGGTCACCCTGTGAGCAACCCGCCAGCCATTCATGAACAGGCACGCTCGACGCTGGAGTCGCTGTCCCGCTTCTGGCAGTTCAAACGCAAGAAGCTGGCAGCTGAACTTCAGGGCCACCTGGATGATGCCCAGTGCCAGCTCGACACGTTTTTCAGCACCAATCAGCAATTGTCCGCGCTGTGCGCGGGCCAGAACGACGAAATCGGCGAGCTAAAATCGCGCAACGGCTCGCTAGTCGATTCGTTGCAGCTTGAAACAGCCAATTTGGCCTCGACCTCCGAAGCGTTAGCGCAGGAGAAGGGCAAGCTCCAGAAGGCTATGCTCGCATTGGCCCAGGCCAAGGTGTACGCCAAGGATCTGGAAGAGCGGCAGGCTCAGGCCATGACCCAGATCGCAGGACTCGAAGAGCACCTTGCCGATCACAAGCAGGAGCTTGTCGACAAAGAGCGGTGCATTCAGGAACTCCAGCACACCCTGGCCGATACTCGACAGCAGATCGAAGCGCTGAACAACGTCAAACAGCGGTTGACCGAGCAGTGCGCCGAGCAGACTGAGCAGATCCGCACGCTGGAGTCGCGCAATGAGACGCTCAGCGACCAGTTGCAGGCAGAACAGGCCAATACGGCAGAGCTGGAAGCACGCAAGGACCGGGCGCTTGCCGAGATCGCCACCCTTCAACAGCAGCTAGCAGATCGCAAGCAGGCGCTGGTGGAAAAAGAACAGCGTATCGCTGAACTTGGGCACACCCTCTCGGACGCGCAACAGCAGATCGAAGCACTGAACGATGCCAAACAGCAGTTGGCCGAACAGTGCACCGGGCAGGCTGTACAGATCGACTCGCTGGAGTCGGACAATGAAGCGCTAACAACCCAGCTGCAGGCAGAACGAGCCAATGCGGCCGAGCTGGAGGAACGCAAGGCACAGGCGCTGGCACAAATTGCCGAGCTGGAGACGTACCTGGAGGAACATAAGAACCAGTTGATTTCCACGGAGCAGAACGTCGACCTACTGGAAAGCCTGACCGAACAACTGAAGGCCTCCCAGCAGCACCTGGAAGACAACTACGCCGACATCAACAAGCAGCACCTGTCGCTAACCGAGAAATTTTCCCTGGTGAGCAAAGTCCTGGCCCAGCAACCGCCCGGTAATGAAGAGCTGGCCAAATTCGCCGACCTGATCAACCACGACTATATGGAATTCGCCAGCCGAGAATCGTCGTTGGCCGGTGAAGCCCAAGCAGTGCTCGACATGCAGGCGATCCTCGCCGAGATGCAGATGCTGAACAACTTCCCGAGCATTGCCGGCAAAACCATCCTGAGCATTGCGGGTGGTTTCAGCAGCGGAAAGTCGGCGTTCGTCAACAGCTTCATCCGTAACCCGAGCGTGAAGTTGGCGACCGGCATCAACCCGGTGACCGTGGTCCCCAGCTACGTGGTGTGCTCCGAAGAAACCCGGATCAAGGGTTATTCGTATAACGGTGGGGCCATCGACCTGGAGCCCAGCCTGTACGCGTCGATGTGCCACGAATATGTTCAGGCCTTCGGCTTCGACCTGCGGCGCATCCTGCCCTTCATCAGCGTCAAGGTTCCCATGGACCCGGAGCTGTTCGGCAACCTGTGCATCATCGATACGCCCGGCTACAACCCGGGTACCACGGGTGGGGCCGCGGCCTCCGACCGTAGCACTGCAGCCTCCCTGGTCAATCAGGCATCGGCGCTGGTCTGGGTCATCGGCCTTGACCCGGCCGGGACCATCGACCAGTCCGACATCGAGTTCATCGAGTCCACGCCGTTCCGCGCAGAGTCGCTGTATATCGTGTTGAACAAGGCGGATGTGAAGTCTCAGGACGATATTCTCGAGATCATGGAGCAAGTAGCCGACGACCTGAGTTTCGCGGGTATCGAGTACGCCGGCATGTGCGCCTATTCGTCCACGCGCAAGAAAGACTACCCCTCCAGCGGCCTGACGTTCGAGCAGTTCCTGCGCTCGATCAACCGTAAAGTGGATGTAGTCGGCAAGGTTAACAGCAAGCTCGATACCGTATTCGATGCCTACAAGCAGGCCATCCAGGCCGATATTGCGCAACTGGAAGGCCGCAAGGGCGAGTTCAATGCGTTCAAGCTCGATGCACTGGAAATAGGCGGAACGGCGCTGTTTGACAGAATTGATCGAGCATTCCCCATCTCTGAGCAAATGTTCGATTCTTCCGGGCTGGAAAAACTCGTTGATGAATGCGAAGGCCTTCGTCGAACGCTCAAGCTGGCCGCTCGAAAAGCCCTGGAGGTTTGCGAACTCGTTCGCACCAGAACCTCTGTCGAGTCTGATGACTTCCTTCGCACTCGAATACGCCGCTAAACGCCGGCACACAGCGTGTTACTAACCCAGGCCTGCCTGCTGGCAGGCCGTTGCTGGCCAGGGCGCTGAACCCTGGCCTGTGCGCTCAAAATCGCCGCCGCGCCAGCAACTCCGCCAACGCCCCTTCAAGCCACCCGGCGGTGCGCATCTTCAGTGCCTTGCTCCCGCACCTCGGGCACTGGTCAAACCACTCGCCGGGCATCAGCACATCACTTTGCGGTGCCACTGTCTTTGTCCAACCGCATCCTTCACATTCAAAGGTGAAGGGCCTGGGTTTGATGGGCATTCTAAAGCTCCTTGGTCTCTTCGCTGATGTATTGCCATCGGTGCATTCAACTGCCCGGATAAGCCAATTCGATCTGCTCGTCGAACGCGCCACCAACCCCGCAGTAA
The DNA here is from genome assembly GCF_054071795.1 of Pseudomonas sp. SDO5271_S396. Classification (NCBI taxonomy): domain Bacteria; kingdom Pseudomonadati; phylum Pseudomonadota; class Gammaproteobacteria; order Pseudomonadales; family Pseudomonadaceae; genus Pseudomonas; species Pseudomonas sp. SDO5271_S396. Next base: position 37,484 of record NZ_JBSVWB010000010.1, on the reverse strand, counting down.
TCACGTGGAACACGCTCAAGATCCTCGGCTACCTGCACGATCACCTGGCGCAGTTCCAGGCGTTCGAACCAGCGGGCAGGAATGGCAGCAGCACCATACTGGGCACCCAACAAGTGCCCGGCGACAAGCCCTGTGCTGTTGCTATCGCCACTGTGATTCACCGCCGTGATCACCCCTTCTTCGAGTGATCGTGCTGTCAGCGCACACCACAGTCCAATCGCCAGCGTCTGTTCGGCGACCCAACCACCGCCAAGATCGCAAATGCGTTGCGGGGTTGGCTTATAGCCCTCGTAAAAGAAGAACAGCACCCGTTCAATAAGGCTGCGCGTTTCTTCCATACCAGGCACTTGCCCATACTTGGCCAAACTTTGAGTCACGGCGTGTTCCAGGCTGTCTTGTAGATCGACAACACGCTGAAGAATGTCTGCGAATAGCCCAGCCGCCAGGTAGCCCGTCGGATGCCCGTGCGTCAGGCGCCCAGATTGCGCTGCGTAGTCAAATGCATTGGCAAAGAATGCACAGGGCGCAACACGTACCAACGCGCCACAGCCTTTGCTGTTGTTTTCGGCAACCGCTCCCAGCTGCGCGCTGGCCTTGAGTGCGCTCAGGCAGGTTGTGCCAGGGGCGCGACGAGACCAGAGCTCCACCTGCTCGATCAGCCAGCCATCTGCGGCGACCGGTGTCGTCGAGGGGTAATCCTGGGTCAGCAGCCAGCGCAGCAACGCGTGGTGAATAACGCTCGGGACATGGCACGCCTGCCGTGAACTGCCAAGCACAAAAGCGCGCAGTAAACCTTCTGCGGTGAACAACATCATCTGCGTGTCGTCGCTGATGGCACCGGTAATGCCGTAAGCCGGGGCAAAATCAATGATGCCCTGCGGACCGAACCTGGCCTCGATGGCAGGCCACTCAAGAAACTCCACGGGGGCGCCAAGCGCGTCTCCGACAGCACCGCCTAGCAGGCAGCCTTTGATCCGTTCAAGTCTGTTCATGCCCTTCTCTTATCGCTCTGCACAGATCAAGTTCTGCAAAATCATGAGCTTGCTTTGCAACTGCTCGATGTGCCTTTTCTCAGCACGCAGTGCCGAACGTAGCTCCCGGTTTTCCATTTCCCAGATCCGCGCCCAACGCGCGTCCTTGCGACAGGCGAGCGCCACGTGCCAGATTTCTCGCAACCTCAGGTACTGCATCAGGAGCACCGTCAGGATCATCCCGATCAACACCAGCGCCCCTGTCGAAACCGCTTCAGACATAGTCATGTCCACTTCCTTTCGTGACTTCAACTTATTTCGAAGACAGACACACGATATGTAGTGATTAACGACAGGTCTAGAATGTAGACTTATACAGGTAAAGTATTCGCGCACATGGAGAGGGTATGAAACGCAAGCAATCCATTGAACAGGTACGCTGGGACCTGGCACTTCGCTATCGTTTGATCGAGACCGTTACCTGGTGGGAAGGCAGGCTGACCACGGGGCACTTGATGCAGAGCTTTGGCATCAGCCGCCAGCAGGCGTCCAAGGACATCAATACTTACATCAGCGAGCATGCGCCCAAAAACTTGACATATGACAAGCAGCTCAAAGGGTATGTGCCGAGCAAGCAGTTCAAACCCCTGTTCATCGACGACAGTGCCAGTGCCTATTTGCACCTGCTCTATCAGAACAATGAGCGTGCCCCGCACATCGACGGACTGGCACTGGCCTATGCGCACACCAAAGTGTTGGAAGTGCCGGATCGCCCCATTCGGCCGGAGATCCTGCGCCCCTTGCTCAAGGCTTGCCGCGAAGGCCTGCGCCTGGAAACCGAGTACGTGTCGTTTAATACCCCGAACGTAGAGGTTCGCCTCATCGCCCCTCACACGCTGGTCTACACCGGCATGCGTTGGCATGTGCGGGCTTACTGCGAAAAGAATGGCCAGTACCGTGACTTCGTGCTCAGCCGCCTGCGCGGGCAGCCGGACCTGCTCGACGAATCGCCGAACACACGGGAGCTGGATGAAGACTGGAATGTCGAGATTCCGGTTATCTTCGAGCCCGATGGGCGATTGAACGAGGCACAGAAGGCAATCATTGAAACCGACTTCGGAATGACGCAAGGACAATTGGTGGTGCCCAGCCGCAGGGCCTTGGTGAAGTATGTGTTGATGCGTTATCGGATCGACCCGCGCAACCTGGCGACGAGCCCTGAGGCCCAGCAAATTGTGGTGAGCAACCTCAAGGAACTGAGGCCGTGGCTGATGAATGACTGACGCTCAAATCCCTGAGACGAGGGGCATGACGTCCCGAGTCGATGGCCAGCTAATGCTCGTTCAGCCGCGGGTGTATCTGCTCAACCCTATTCGGAGGACGACTCACCCACGGCCAGCCAAGAAGAGATCCAACCGTCGAGGATTTCAGCCATACCGGCTGGCGACATCTGTATCAACAGTCAGGGCTGTCCCCAGTCACTGTAGCTTCCGCCCCATGCCTTGGGCCTCGATGATCATGCAGTCGAGCAGAGCGAGCATGTCATCGACGTCAATTTCCTGGAAGCAGCCCTTCGCCTCCTGCTCCAGGATCATGGCGGCGAATTCCTCGCTGTATTCGACCTCACCCTCGGTTTCAACTTGCGCAGGTGCTGGGTCATCCGAGTGACCATCCTCTTGATCGTTACACATCACGAACCTCGCGTTGAAATGGGACCTTAGCTGAACGGTCGCGCCAACTTGGCCCAAGCAGACACCCGTTGGAAGCAGAAAAAGGACGGAGTTGTCGACGTTATCGGCGTTTGTCAGGCCGAATCAGAGGCACGTCGGTCCAGCTCCTGTTTCATCTCCATGTATTCACGGACAAACTCGTAGCCCTTCTTGGCAACGACGATGACACCGATAATTGCGAACAGATTTTTCATAGCACAACCTCTTGGGATTGACGGGTTTCGTCGACCGTTCCGAACCTGACCGCCATGCACAAGCCGTTGACCAGGTTCATGTCTTGCGGCGTCTGGCAACGAATGGCCATCAGATCAGGACTGGCGACGATACAAGCCAGCGACTTCGCCCGACTGACTGCTACATTCAAACGGTTTTTCGAGTACAGGAAGCCGATGTCCCTGGGCAGGTAGTCTTCATTCGACGTCGCCATCGAGACGATGACAATCTCTGCCTCTTGCCCCTGAAACTTATCCACAGTGCCGACGCGCGCACCCGCCGGCAGCACTTGCTTCAACAGCTGTACCTGCAAATTGTAGGGCGCCACGACCAGGATGTTTTCGAGAGACACCGCGTGCTCCTCGCCGGTGTTATCCACAAAGCGCTGCTGCAGAAAGTACGTGTACAGCGCTTTGACGTACGCGGCTTCTTCATCGGAACTCTGGCCGTTGCCGTCGTGCTCAACAGGGCAAAACATCAGACCGCTGCCCGGTACGTCCGGGCGCTGGCCATCCAGTCGCAACACCTGCCGCTCGGCTCCTGGTGCCGACGACAGCTGACCTTCGTACACCGCATGAGAAATGAATGAGCAAACGTGCGGATGCATCCGCCAGGTTTGCGCCAGAAACACCCCACGGTCAGGCGCAATGGTGGGCGTGCCATCCAGCAGATAATCGAGGATAGAGTCACCGGAACGGCCAGGGTGCACGCCTTGCACGGGTTGCGACAATTGCATCTGGTCTCCCATCAAGACGATGTTGCGTGCCGCAATGCCCATGGTGACCAGGTTCGCCACGCTCACTTGCCCGGCCTCGTCGATGAAGAGGTAATCCAACGCCTCGGTGAAGGTCTCGTCGGCAAATAGCCAGGCGGTACCCGCAGTCAGGTCAATTCCCGGCCCCCAGGCATCAAGGAAATCCTTTTTGTCTTCGATGGAGCGAATGCAGCGACCAGTGAACTCAGTGCCATCTCCCTCCGATGACTTTTTCAACCCCTTGAATGCAACGCCCTCTGCTTGTGCACGAGACTCAACAGCAGCCAACAGGTTGTTGATGGCATGGTGCGAATTGGAGGTCACACCGATGCGCTTGCCTGCTTTGAGCAGGTCAACAATGACGTGCGAGCCCGTGTAGGTCTTGCCGGCACCCGGTGGCCCCTGAATAAACAGCACGCTGTTCTCGAGGTTGCGTACCACCTGCTTGATGGCATCCGTCGTCGTCAGGCGTGGATCCAGCAGTGGCGCACCCGGCTGGACGTCTTTCACCCGTGGAACGCGTCGATGGAGAAAGTCCGCCACCGCCTGGAAGCGCTGCTCACCGGCCAAGACGCTGTCGGCATAGCGAAACAGTGCCTCGCGCAGCGAAGTCGATGGAATCGGCCTACCGGGAATCATGTCGAAGTCATCCGGTGGCGCTTTGTTCGCGGTGGCTTTGAACATCGCCAGACACGCGTGACTGTCCAGGTTAACCAACTGCACATTGGCCAGGGACTCGGTGATGACGCCTTGGGAACCCGTGCGCATCTTGCTTTCTTGAGGTTCGAAACTGTATTCAAACAGAAATGATTTCTTGATCGGTTCGGGCGGCGTTTTTGTACGCCGCAAACCGGCCAGGCTCTCGATATCCTCCAGCAGCTCCTCAGTGGTCATGTCCTGACGACTGAACAACTGCCACCATGTCGGCTTGTCTGCCCGACGGTGGAAGTCGAGCAGTTGGAAGGTGAGCAACCTGACTTGATCCGCTTCGCTCAGAGCACATTCGGCGGCGGACAAGCCAGCGAGCAAACGATCGCGATAGCTTTCCAGACGAACCTCGATCTCCTTTTGTTCCGCTACAGCTTTCTCGCTTTCTGCTTCAGGCTCGGAAAGAGTGCTCGCATCCGAAGGTTTAATGCTCAAAAGCCAGTTGCGCAGAAGATAGGTGGATAGCACGTCGTCTTCGTTGTACCGCTCGATCTGCTCGAGCAACGCCGACTCGCCAGTCTCTTTCCAACGCTCATAAAACACGATGCTCGCACCGGCATTGGTAACGTCGCCGTCGCGCTGCCCCATGTAAAAATGCTCGATGTTCTTGATCGAGTAGCTGGGCTCAGACACCCGGATCGCTTCGCGCACGACCTTGTAGAGGTCGACCAGCTTGCCGTTGCGCAGCAACCAGTCCACTTGTGCCTCGCGTGTACCGTGCTGGCTCATCAGGCGCTTGATGGCCGTCTCTTCATAGCTGGCATAGTGGTAGACATGTGCGCTGGGGTAACGCTTGAGGTGGGCGATGACCCAGTCGATGAACTGCTCGAACGCGATCTTTTCTTCCTCTCGGCTATGTGCCCAGAAGGGTTTGAAGGATTGTTGGCCACCTTCGTCGATATACAGACCGAAGAGATATTCCAGGCCGCCCTCCTCCAGCGGATTGCCCTCCATGTCGAAAAACAGATCGCCTTCAACCGCCGTGGGCATTCGGCTAAAACCACGCCTTTTCCCCACGACCGGCAGAAACTCGAACAACGGGCCATCACTGGAACGCCCCTGGAACTGCAAACGCGCCTGATGGCGCAACTTGCCCAGCGACTCCACTTGCAACTTGGGGATGCGCAAGTCATCGGTACTGTTCGCCAACTGCTGCAATGTGGTCACTCCACCAGCCTGCAATTTCTTGATTTGCGAGCGGCTGATGCCGGCGACTGCCGAGAGGTGATCGTCTTGCAGCCGTTGTTCGTCACAGCGATCGCGCCACACACAAAACCCGCAATGCCCGCATGGCTCCGGGTACGTCACAGGTTGTCCGTCACCGTTCACGAACGCCGTGAAACGCTGCAGCACTTGCTCCAGATAATCGGCGTAGTCAGCGACCCGAAACGCCTGCTCCGTACGCGCAGAATCACCCAGTACGACATACATGAACTGCGGCTGTATGCCCTGGATTGCAATCAGCATTCGCGAGTAAAGCGCAACCTGCACAAGGAACTTGGCCTTTGCAGACTTGGCCAGCTTGGTGTCGATCACCTCATAGCTATGATCGCCCAGCGTCGACGCCCGCGGCACCTTACGCAGGAAGTCGGCATGCCCAATAAAGGCACCTTCCTGGAGCGAAGCCTGGAAGATGATGTCCGCACCAGCCTTCATGGCCTCAATGGTCAGTTCCACCCGCCGCGCGAAACTCGGATTGCCCTCGGCAATGTCGACTACGTGAGCATTTTCGCGTTTGAGTCGTTCAAGAAACGTCGCTTCATGAGCGAGCCCCTTGCCCTGGATCAGGCGGTTCTGCTCGCTTGCCGGCGCTTTTTCCATAGGGGCAACAAGATGCTGAAGGTCCAGTGCCGTTAGGTGCTGGCACTCCAGAAAACCACAGATGTCTGAGGCGGAATACAACTGAACGCCGTTCCGGGTTTGCATGGTTGTATTCCACCCTGTGAAAGGCCAAGGGGCACATGGTGCTGCGCAAATGTTGCGTGTGTTGCTCAGGCGTCGAGCGAGCAGTCCTGGTAAAACTGCTCGAACAGACTCGTTGGCGAGTGCTGCGCATCAAGCAGGCCGAAGTGCTTGCCCACGTTACGCCCCAGGGCCATGAGTGTCCTTGCAGAGTTCTCGGTACCGGCATAGCCGGCACTCACGATGTAGTCGACACGATCCTTGTCGGTCGTCGCTCGCGCATACGCGTTGCCCGTGATCAACACATCCACCAAGCAGACACTGACGCGCTCATCACCGACTGTGAACGGCTCGAGGGCCTCGGTAGCCAGGGCCGCACGCAATCCGTCCTCACCACCGGCGACGATGCGCTCAAGCTGTGCAAGCGGTCGGCCGAACAAGTCGAACTCTTCAATGGAAAACGGGAAACAGTAGCCCTGTGCAGTGGTACGCGTGAGCGGCTTCTCGTCACGCGGCTGGGCCACCAGCCATTCAACAAACGAGGCTTTGTTATCGAGAGCACCGCTGTAGCGGAAGGCCAGATAATCCTTGAGAACCTGGCTGAAAGGATGCCCCGTGGGCACCCAATTAATGCCTCCACGCTCGCAGTCCTGCGCCTCGACTTCTGGCTTACCCGCTATGGAATTAGACGCCAGCGCCAGACCAAAGCAGCGAAGGTCATAGCCAAGCATGAACAGGCTGGCCTCGAGGGCATGGCAACGCGCGGGGAGAGTCCCTTGCCCAGCAAACCAATTGGTACGCTCGAGCAGCGCTCGAATAATCCAGCCCAAGCGCACTTGCCAACGCGCCCACTCGGCATAGTCGATCGTCGAAAACTGCGGCGCCGCCACGCTGTTCAGGAACGCTCCCGGGTTGCGGATCTGGCTGCCTCGCGCGCCGCCGGACGGGAACATCAGCAAGGGTTTACCACGCCCCGCCCACTGCTGGCGAAACAGCGAATACAACATGGCAATCGCAGCGCCCACACGGCTGTCATAGATTGGAGAACCGGACAAATCGAGCAAGGCGTGAATCTTGGTCAGTCCAGAATCGAAACGCTCGACACTGCTAGCGTCGAGGTCATCCAGGTCATTGTCACCCTCGAGCGTCATGAGTCCGGCCATCTTTTTCAGGTAGCCCGACAACTCGCCTTTGGCCGCCAGCCGGTGCAAGAACGGTATGGCGCCCCGCACGCCGCCCCAACGAAGAATCTGCAAACACGCCTGAAGCGCTTGTTGCTCATCACCTGCGTTGACCGCACTCGTCAGCCACTCACGCAGTTGCCCCAAAGAGCGTTGGGTTTCAGCCCAGGTTTCAGACTCAACCACACTCTGGTTGGAGTCGTGCCAGCTTGCCTTCCAGCGATAGTGCTCAAGTACCCGCTCAATCCCCTGGACATCAACCGTCAAACCGCCAGGTACAAACTTGCTGGACTTGAAGCGCAGCTTGAACGTGAGCGCCGGCAAGTTGGCTGCCAGCCATGCAACGAAAGATTCCACTTCGGGTTGTGCCAGGAACTGTTCACGCTTCATGCAAGCCGCCTTGCGGGCAATGTCGAATGGCCATACCCTAAGCAAAATGGCAGGCCACGTCCACGTTGTCTGTTCATACAGGTAAACAAATTGAGCAGGTTCTAATGCCCTGAATAGACGCTTTTCAACGCCAGCGGCGATTGGCCCGGCCACCTGTAAAGTTTTCAGGCACACGCTACCTCTTTACCGACCGCCCACGACTTCAAGGATCGGCACTTCATGGACCATCAAGCACTCAAAGCCCGTCACCGCCAGGAACGTGAAGGCCACCATCCCAACCTCACCTTGCGCGTTCATCGCGCATTAAGCTGGCTGAATCGCGCCGAGCAGGCGGATGATCTTGATGGGCGCTTTATCTTTCTGTGGATCGCCTTCAACTCTGCCTATGCCACGGACATTGATGAGCAGTTCCGACTTTCCGAGCAGTCCACGTTCAAGGCGTTCCTGGACAAACTCTGTGCGCTAGACACGGCCAACCTGATCGAGAACCTGGTCTGGTCCGAGTTCTCAGGCAGTATCCGCGCATTGCTGGACAACCCCTACGTATTTCAGAGTTTCTGGGACAACCAGAACGGCAAGATCAGCGAGCAACAGTGGACCGAGCGGTTTGCCAGCGGTCGACGAGCAGCGCAGCAAGCGTTAGCCAACCGCAATACCCCAGCAGTACTCGGTGTTCTGTTCAATCGAATCTATACATTGCGTAACCAGGTAATGCATGGGGGCGCAACCTGGAACAGCAGTGTGAACCGGGATCAACTGCGCGACTGCTCGAACCTCCTCGGCAAGCTGGTGCCTGTGATTATTTTGCTGATGTTGGATAACCCGGAAACGCTATGGGGTGATGCTTGTTATCCGGTTGTTGCTTAGGCAGACCACATTCCAATCCCGCGATGACCGGTGACAAACCAAGTGATTCCGCTTGCTGCTTACACTGAGTGGAAGGCGTTAACACGCGTTTGAATATGCGCGAATGCTTTGCCTGTAGGAAGTCAACGCAACAAGAATTTGAATTCGGGGCTCGAATTTGTCCTCAGTGACAAAGCCCTCCAAGCCCTCAGGAAGGCAAACTGACCTGAGGGCTGGACTGGGAACAAGCTACTTACCCTCTATCCTCGGCTGAATCCGAAGCCATGAGCGCCCTCCCCATAACGCTTCGTCGCAGCTTTACAAAGGTAGCTGGCACGATGAAACAGATCAGGTAAGTAATCCACATTCCCTGGCCGGACCTCCCGGTCTACTCGGTATTCCGCATTAGACGGGATATGTACCAAGCCCCTCACTTGCTCAACCTCGCACTTTAACGCACTGGCCCAAGCCTCCTGCATGCGGCTGATCATGTTCGGCCTCTGTGGCTGTAACCGCCCGATTGTGTAGTAGGCGTCCCTGTTGAGCAGGATCAGCAGGTGGTAATGCTGTCGCCCTGCCTCGCTCCTCTCTCTCGCCCAGACGTAACGTACCCTGCAGTCATGGGCGTACTTGTTCTGCTCACGTGCTTTCTCACGATTGTGCTCAATTTTTGCTTTGAACGACTCGATGAACCTACTAATCACACGGTTTGACAACGCATCATCCGGAATACCCCCAAAACGCGGAAGACGCAGGTCCACCCTGAACGCAATCACCCTAGGATACTGATCAAGTGCAAGGTTGATGGTGCGACTCAGGGCTTCAAGGTATCCAAGTATAAAAGGGCCTTTTTCACCCATTATCGGCAGGCCCTGAAAAGTATCTGCTGAGTACAAACGAAGATTACGGTTCTCTGAAAAACGACGCATGGTTACTACCTACTCTACTGAAGTTCATATCTTCAGTCGGCTTGGTAGTTATTTACACGTTCACCGCAACCCATTGAGCTAGACCTCAACGAGCTCATCACGCAGATACCAAAGTTCAATATCGATCACCTAAACCATACTGCCAACCGCAAGGTATAAAGTAGACATTCATGATAGATACCCGCTAGAGGGACATCTATGACCTTAACCTAATGATTCAATATCAGGCCCTGCATGAGTGACAGGCAGGAGTTATTAAACAGTAGCGCTTAGAACACTAAAGCATACTACCCGCACCGAAAGCTCCAAAAGCATAAACCCTAGAGAAAGTTAAAGCATTCCTGTTCAGAGCCAGAAAAACAACGCCACCAAAAGGTCCGGCAAAAAAACATCATGTCCGGGAGTCAACCGGACATGATGTTTTCATTGAAAGAAAATAAAGCAAACAAGAAGCAGACCAGCTGCCAAGAACAACCCCATCAATACCTACTAATTTCTCTCAACTAGCCTAGACTGAATCCAGGAATGAACCTCTGACTCCAACCAGCCAACAGAGCGCCCGCCTAACGAAATAGGCTTCGGAAATATCCCTTCAGCAACGTACTTATACACCGTAGATCGGGCCAGACCAGTAATTTCAATAACCGTTTTCATTCGAAGTATGCGCATGACCAACTCCTCAAATCCGTACACAGGATCTAGGAGGCCGGTAAAGAGTTACTGACCATTACTGGCATACAGAGCGATTTACCCCCGATACCGATAGCGCGTGGGAGTATGAACCTGAAAAAGAAGGCCAAAACGATAACGGTCAATCTCAGGCATCTCCTCCTCACTTGAAAACCTCTCACACGTAGGCTCGCCAAGATTGCTCTCATTCATGACATAGCACTCTCCTGCTCGAAAACTATTACCAGGAACAATCAACAGAGACCGGCCAACAGCAAACCGCCCAAAGTATGTGCCGGGCTCAAAACTCGGCAGGATCTGCAACCCGGCAATTTCGTACGCAAAACCCTTAGCACTTAAAACCAAACTCTGCACACGCCGAGCCATCAAAACAGCGACTACATAAACGAACTCAAAAAACAGCTCGCTTCGAAGGCCATCATCCTTGAAATCTCGCCCTGTGCCCGTTCCTTTACTGAAATCTTTCTTAATTCGCAGCTGCAATTCATCATCAGAATTAAACTGACCTAGTTCCAAGGCTTTCCAATGCTTGGACAGTAGCCCTGACGCGTACTCCTCCAATCTAACCTGAAGCGCCCTCGACGAGCTTCTATCCTTGGCTAAAGAAGAAAACAACCCCGCCAGCGCATTAAATCTATCGCTATCAGGCAGTATTCCAGAAAACTTTTTATGCCTCTCGAATTCCAGCCCTTTGCCAAGCCCCGCAGAGCCAATGATGACTGCAACCTCACTCATCTCCCCCGAATCCCCACTGGATTTCGAGACGAAAGTTAGCACGATCGCTCCCGAAGTACCTTTTTGAAAAAAACCATGATGAAAATTAATAAAGTAAACTGACTTTGAAACGCCCAATACAACAGATGTTGCAACACCCGGAATCACCCCTCTCATGACCCTCAGAGCGATCAGCTTGTGCACCTGGGCCTTTATTCGATCTCGATTCAGACCAGTAGCCTGGGACAGCCTGGATACTCCGATTCCCCGTACAACCCCAAATTGATCGGCGTATAGAAGCAGAGTGGACAGTAGCAACCGATTACAAACACTCAAGCCACCCTTACAATTTTCCGCAGAAGGGTTCAGTACGTGATCAATTCTCGGTCTATTTATCACATTGAGCTTTTTGTTTTCGTCTTCTAACAACCTAGACAACTTACTTGACGCCCGATACCCACTCTTGGGGCGTCCCCGCCCGCAGACGATAGGTGTGCGTATCAAAAGATCTTCGGCCACCAATTCAGCCAGAGCGCTAGATACCACACGATCCGTAGCACCTGAGGCCTTGGCTAACTCCTTAACCCCGATTGTGATCGACTCCCACAACCCGTACATCTGCACGAACCTTACAAGGACAAACTTCGCCTCAGGGCTCACCCCAGCCAATCCAAGACCCAACAGAACGCAGTGCATCACCCACCCTCACCTCTTCAGGAAGGCAGCCATTAAATCGTAGAATAACACCCTGTTTCAAGCACATGTAGAATAGTCTATGCTACTACGTAACGTCACTCCGTAACGGCGCATTAAAAATTACCCTATATAACCTTTAATTCTAATAAGCGCATTAGCGAGGGATTCCTTGGAAAAGGCACAAAACAGACTTGGATGGATAAAAAAAGACAACCAAGACATGCTGAAGTGGGCCATTCGATATTTAAACAATCACAGAGCAAGTATTCCCGAGCAAATCACCTACGACGGGCTTATAAGGGAATCTGAGAAATGGCCTGAAGGCAGTGAAATACGAGAGCTCTTAAAAAAGATGAAAGGCGCCTGGCGCCAAAAGAAACTGAGAGAAAGCCTAAATGGGAAAAAGCCCAGCAACTTTATACTTTCGAATTCAGCAAAGAAATGTCTGGAAAATTTAGCCAAATCAAGACACAGCACCATAACCGAAACACTGGAGTGGTTAATTAAAAATGGAGTTGAAATAAAAAATCAATACCGCGACCAACTCAACGAGCTAAACAAGTCCCACCGCAAACAACTCGACGATTATCAAATAGCGGCTATCACTCTCACTGAAAAACTAAGCGAATCTCTAACCGAAAACTGCAAATTAACCCTTCAAATCGAAGCATTAACTCCCACCCCGAAAAGTCTTCCAACCCCACATAAGGACCAGATCGAAAATCTTTTCAGAAAGAAAAAATCAACACTCTTGAAATCAAGTTCAATCATCAAAAGAGAAGCCATACGCATACACGAAAGGCAGATACAACCAACAATCCACCACCTTGAGCAGGAGCTGGAGAAATGAATAGCTCCTAAAAATCACCCAATCAGTACTGCAACCGAAAAATCATCGGAAGATAAACCGCGTCCTGCGCTCAGTATTTTATTTCCGTCTGATACCTAACTGGTTATGAATTTTAATTTTCGGCATAACAATGCAATTACACCAGCAACCTTAGATATTCTTTACTTACTAAACCGAGGCTTCATACGTCTGAAGATACGACTTGGAGAATCACTAAGACCAAACTTTAGCGTGTCACCCAGCACCTTCTGACCGACTTTTCTAGCCTGGCCACTGGTACCAAATCACACCCATACTTGGAAAGCACCTCTGCCACAACCAAGTTTTCAGAAGTATTCCGTCAGGTCTGTTACGGGAGATGCTGCACCGTCACCTTAGGTAGTCTTGGAGTAAGATCCGCGAACTCGGCAACACTACTTAGACCCGACTTTTATTCCTTTCAAAACCCTCAAAGACTATCTTTCTATAGACGACCAAAATACTCAAAAGCTAAAACTCGGTCAAAGCTTTCCAAACCTGCTCTTGATTGATTGGCCACTTCAGCCAAAAAAGATCCAGCACCTGGCCGGCTGGACCGGCGAAAACATCACCAGGTAGCAGCTAGTGAAAGATACAAATTCTTAATACCTCGCAAAGTAAGTACCCTCAGGGTAGCAACTGACCCTTCAACATATCCTCGCAAGCGTCAAGAAACTTTATACTAATTGCATGACCAGCTCATTACAGTCGGGCGAAAGCCAACTTGCCGCTAGGGATTTAGTTATCAACCACCAAGGAAATCCTTATGCAACCAAAATAAAAAATCAATAACGCTTTATAACTCATGATCATAGCGTCGGTCATGTAAGCCTAAGACTGCATCACCTGACACAACTAGGTGAGATATCTAGCCTGATTATAACTTGTCCGGATTTTGCTCCTCTCGGCATGCGCCAATTCACGCTCGAGCACGTCCGAGCGAGATTCCATCTAGTTGAGCATGGTCCAGGCGCTGGCGCGAATGTCATGGGCTGAAAAGCCGATGCGGTCCTTACCCATGCGTTCGGGTCCTGGACTCAATGTCGTTGCTGTCATGCACTCATCCGGCTTGCGATAATAAGGAAATAGCAACCGATTCGCTCCGTATAGGTGAGAAGCTCACGTAGAAACTCGACCGCCGGAAGACGCAATTCGGACAGGATCCAGATCAAATCCCACCAATCCGCCCTGCAGAGTTCTACTGTGCGAACAAAGATGAAAGCATCATATGCAGCACAATCCACGTAGTCTTGTACAAGCTGTTCGGCCTGTCTGTTGTGTGCCGGGCGGACACCCCAGAAAATCCGTGACCTAGTATTTCTCGCTCATTGCGCACATCAGCCAGTCCGATCTCTCGGGATGCCTCGATCAACTTGCTGCGCAGTGACGGCAAGTCGTAATCTGCTCGGCAAGCAGCGCTATTTGCTGAAAACAGCCTGACGCAGCGTGCGTCGAGGGCGTTTTCTGCCCGGTTCTCCGTATTAAGCGCGTGACTCGCCCATACTCATCAGGTGTTTTCGAGCCATCCGCAGGTTCGACAGAGCGAACAGGGTGGTCAACTGAGCCGTGTTTTTCATCAGCCCGCGAAAGCGTACTTTCACGTATCCAAACTGGCGCTTGATCATCCGAAACGGGTGCTTGACCTTGGCGCGCGTTTGGGCTTTGAGATACTCGATTTTACGCTTGGCCTTGTAGATCAGACCGCGCTTGTTGAGCTTGGAATAGGTGCCGCGCCGGGCAGCGATCTGCCAGATCACCTTACGACTTTTGTGCTCCTCGCGCTTCTCGACACCGGTATATCCGGCGTCCGCGTACACCGCGTTTTCGTCGCATGCAGCAGCTCTGCGACCTGGGTGACGTCAGCTACATTCGCGGACGGACCCTAGGTAAGCGGTTGTGAAGGAACGATCTAGCAATAGCACACTGTCAGCCCCCCCAAGGACCAAGCAAATCCTATCGGCATTCCAAATGGCATTCCAACAAAAAAATCAAACCGATATTTTGTTTTATAATCAATAAGTTATAACTTCTGTTCAGATTACCCCGGCCCACCAAAACCCGCCCCTGCGGGTTTTGTCGTTTCTGATGAATAGAAACCCACCACCCCCCAAACCAAAAAGGTTGCATACCAACCAATTCGGTAGAATAATCCCGAAAAATCCCACAAGGACTTTCCGGTGCCTTTCCTGCGCAGCGCTTTCGCTCTCATTCACCAGCACCGCCGGGCGTTTATCGCCCTCAACTTGGCGTTCTACGGGCTATTCGCCCTGCTGATGCTGGTCACCGCCTTCACCCCCGAACTGCAAGGGGTGTTCAAGCCCAATATCGACAAAGCCTTCGCCGAGCCCGGGTTGTTCAAGATGGCGGGCGATGCCTATGCCAGCAAGAATGTGCCGTTGGCGATTGCCATCACCTTTCTGGTGAATCTGGGTGTTGCGGTGGGGATGACGACGCTGCCTTCGCTTGTGTTGCCGTTCGCCGGGATTGCGGTGACGTTGCACCGGGGCTTTTTGTGGGGGGTGATGTTTTCGCCGGTGGGGGCTGATCGGGCGACGTTGATTCCGCATTCGCTGACGTTGCTGATCGAAGGGCAGGCTTATGTGCTGGCGGCGTTTGCGGTGTATGTGCAGGGGCGGATGTGGTTGTGGCCTGCGCGTTATGGGCTGGTCTCGCGCTGGAGCGGGTACCGGGCGGGGTTGCATGCGACGGGCCGGTTGTATGTGCTGGTGATGTTGGCCTTGCTGATCGGGGCGGTCTATGAGGCACTCGAAGTGATTTACCTCATGCCGTATCTCGTGTGAAGACGTTTCGTCATGCCAGCCTGCTGATCAAGCAACACAAGTGGTTGCTGATCCTGCTGGGCGTCGCGTTCTACAGTGTGGCGATGACAGTGTCGTTCCCCGAGTTTCGGCTGTCGCTGGGGACGCGGCACGGGGTGTGGAGCCACAAGTTGCTGGGGTTGGTCAGGGGGTTGTGACGCTGTGATGCCCCAGCGCATCCATGGCGGCGACGATGATGAGCGGGCGCCACACGTGGTGGATGCCTGAGCGCACTGCCACCAGCGCTGTAGCCCCCAGTCCGGTCAGTGCGCTGGTGACCCGCACCAGACGTTCTTGCGAGGCGCTGGTCAGGTCGATGCCCAGGGCTTCGTACACCATCAGACCCATCTGCATCAGTTCGGGCAGTTCGCTCTGCTCGCCTTCCACCAGACGGTTGGCAAACGCTGAAATACCCGGCCAGTCAAAGGTGAAATCCACCAGAATTTCGATCACCGCGCGCTCACGCGCAGGGCCCGGGGGCAGGTCGGCGACTTGCTCGACCAGCGCCTGCATATGCTCGAGCCCGGTGCGCAGCGCCGCATCGTACAGCGCCTGCTTGCTGGGGAAGTGGTGCAACAGACCGGCTTTGGAATAGCTGACCGCATCGGCGATCTGCTGAAGTGACGTGTGGGCAAAACCATGCTTGGCAAACAGCCCGGCGGCACGGTCGATTATTTCGGCATTGAGTTCGGATTTGGTCATTCTAGGCATCGCGCGAGCGTAGCATAGGGCCTGCCAAAACCGTTAACGTCCCGATGTGTCGATCGGCACGTCGCAAAGGCCGTCCATCAACGACGGCGCCCCTTGGAGCCATCCGGACTTGCCATTACCCTGAGCGCCTTGATCAGACAACTGGAAGTCCGATACCCGTGCTCAAGCCTCTCGCTGTTCTCGTACTCACCTGCTCACCTTTGCTCGCTTGCGCCGCCGACCTGGCGGGCGTGTGGCGCGGCACCCTGGGCAAATCCGCGATCACTGTGTGTTTCAACGGCGCCCATGGCGCCAATGGCAGTTACTACTACCAGCGTATTCGCACGCCTATCCAGCTGACCCAGGCCAACGCCAGCGAGCCGTGGGTGGAAGAAGGGCAAACCGGGTTCTGGCAACTGGACGATCCACAAGGCGATCACCTGGACGGCACCTGGAGCAAGGCCCCTGGCGGCAAGACCCTGGCCGTGACGTTGACCCGCGCAGACACGGACGGTTGCGCCAGCGACGCCTATAACAACCCGCTCGAAGCCATCCCTCCGCCGGTCAGCATCGAGAAAAAGACCTTCAATGAGCGCCCCTATCAAGTGAAGACCCAGGGCGGGGAAGTCACGCTCAAACTGAGCGGTGACGGCCCTGCCCTCGACAAGATCAATCGCGACCTCGCGCGCATGGCCACAAGCCCCGAGGGCCAGACCGACTATTATCGCGAGCGGCGCAACGCCCTGGACCAGAGCGGCGGCACCACCACCAGCGAGATCACCGTGGACCCCGTCTACTGGTCCTCGCACTGGGTCACCGTGCGCTTCTATCGCTGGTCGGCGGGCTACGGACGTGGCGGCATCAGTTGGGGCCTGCACAGCTGGAACCTGCAAACCGGTGAAAGTGTCGACCCCTGGACCTGGCTGGGCACCCAAGAAGAATGGGACGGCCCCTACGCCGGCCAGGTCAAGCTGCCGGCCACCTTCAGCACGTGGCTGGCCAGGCAAGCCACGGTCGACGAAGGCTGTCCCAGCGTGACCAGCTATTCCACCTTCGACTTGAGCTTCAACACCCAGGGCCTGCAACTGTCGACACCGGCTCAGGGCGACGGTTGTGACAATGAGCTGAGCTTCACCTGGGAGCAACTGGAGCCGGTACTGACCGCAGAAGGTCGAGCCGCATTGCCCAGTTTGAAGGCGCCGTGAGCACTATCCGCTGTTCGTTCACGAATTGTTAAGAAACCCATACATATACTAGCCGATTGCCAGGGTCGCTCCGTCGAGCGGCCCCCTGCCCGGTGATCCCCCGCCATGACGCGTCCCGCTCCCTTGCTGTTGCTGCTTGCTGGCCTGCTGTTCTTCTTCGCTTTGGGCAACCATGAGTTGCAAGGTTCCACCGAGGCCCGGGTGTCCGGGATCGCCATGGCCATGCACCTGGACAACGATTGGGTGGTGCCCCGCCTGTTCCGCGAACCTTTTCTGGAAAAACCACCGCTGAGCCTGTGGCTCGATGCCGGCGCGATCCGCGCGTTTGGCGGCACCACCTGGGCCGTGCGCCTGGCGTCGGCGTTCGCCGGGCTGTTCAGCGTGATGCTGTTTTACGCCATGCTGCGCCAATTCGGACGGCCGAAGCCTATGGCGTTCTGCGCCGCGCTGATCCTGGCGACCATGGCCAGTTACTGGGGCAATGTGCGCGGTGTGGGTGAGGACTCGTTGCTCAGCCTGGGCGTGACCACTGCCCTGCTGGCGTTCTACCAGGCCGTGCGGCCTGATCGCCAGGGCTCCGCTGCGTGGGCCTGGGCGCTGTTTACCGCCGGGATGGTCATCGCCACCCTGAGCAAAGGCGTATTGGGCCTGGCGATGCCGGGCATCGTGATTTTTGCGTACCTGCTCTCCACCAGCCTGATGGACAAGCGCCTGCGCGTCGGCGACTGGCTGAAACCCGCGCTGTTCACTGTGCTGGCGCTGGTGCCGCTGCTGATCTGGCTGGGTTTCCTGTACCAGCGAGGTGGCCTGCAGGCGGTGGGCGAGGTGCTGTGGACCAACAGCGTGGGACGCTTCAGCGGCTCGTTCGTCGAGGCCGGGCATTACGAGCCGTTTTATTACTACCTGGTGAAACTGCCCGAGGCGTTTCTGCCGTGGAACATCCTGGTGTACCTGGGCTTGTGGCACTTCCGCAAAAGCCTGGTGCGTAACCGCTACCGTTTGTTCTTCAGCGTATGGCTGGTCGCGCAGTTCACCTTGCTGACCCTTGCTTCGAGCAAGCGCACGGTCTACCTGATGGCATTGACGCCAGCCGCTGCGGTCCTGGCCGCCGAGTATGCTGGCGTGCTGCTGGCCTGGCTGAAAGACCACAAGCCGGCGCTATACACACTCCGTCGCCCGGTGATCGGTGGTGTATTCACCCTGGCGGTGGCTTGCTACCTCACGGCAGCGTTCTGGTTCGCGCCCAAGGCCGACGCGCATCACTCTTTCGTGCCGCTGATTCGTCAGATCCAGGCACTGCAAGCCGAGGGCAGAGAGGTGGTGTTGTATCGACCCAACGAGCGGATTGCCGGGGCCAGCGTGTTCTACACCCAGGCCTATCTGCCGATTTTGCAGACCGAGCCCGAACTGCGCCGTTACCTGGTGGCCAAGCCCGGCAGCGTCGCGTTGCTGGACCACACCGACCAACTGAATGAGAAGGTGACGGTGATCAAGCAGATGGCCGTCAACCGCCAGCCTTACTACTTCATCGAGCAGTAAGGCCGGCCCAGGGCGTCAGTGTTTGGTGACCTTGTCCAGGTAACCCATGGCGAACGCGGAGATCACGAACGTCATGTGGATGATCACGTACCACATCAGGTGCTCGGGATCGACGTTCTTGGCGTCCATGAAGATGCGCAGCAAGTGGATGGAGGAAATCGCCACGATGGAGGCCGCCACTTTCATCTTCAGCGAGGAAGAGTCCATGGTGCCCAGCCAGTTGAGCTTTTCCTTGTTGTCATCGATGTCCAGCTGCGAGACGAAGTTCTCGTAGCCGGAAATCATCACCATCACCAGCAAGCCGCCCACCAGCGCCATGTCGATCAACGACAGCAGCACCAGGATCAGGTCGGACTCGGCCATCGAGAACACGCTCGGCAGCAGGTGCACCACTTCCTGGAAGAATTTCAGCGCCAGCGCCAACAACCCCAGGGACAGGCCGAAATAGATGGGCGCCAGCAGCCAGCGCGAGGCATACATAGCATTTTCGATAAAGCGTTCCATTGGTTCTCACACAGCGTGGCTGAAAATGGCGGCGAGTATACCAGCCGCCGCTGGAGCGCTGTCACCGCGCGAGAAAACTGCCCGAGGCGGCATCTGTAAGAGAATTTTTCTGCTAGTGTCGAGCCCATCCACTTGGCTCGATGACGTCGGACAGGAAACCCCCAGATGATGGATGTGCGATTCCCTTTGGCCAGCCTTGGCCTTTCAGCGGCATTGCTGCTGGCCAGCGGCTGCTCCCCCAGCGACGAGCAGAAGCAGACCACCCTCGAAGAGAAAACCGCAAAGTTCGAACAGTCCCTCGACAGCATCCAGGACCCCAAACTGCGTGACGCCATCGCTGATCTGGGCGGCTCACTGCTATTGCTGGAGCGGGCCCGGGTCAAGCTTGCAACCAAGCCGATCGAAGCCGAATACGGCGAAGACACCCTGGCCCTGCTCAAGCACTACCCCACGCCCCAGGCACTGGTGGACACCTATATCAACGGCTTGTTCGTGCTGCGCAAGACCTCCCACTCCGACTACCTGACGGACCTGCAACCCGTCTTCCCGTTCAACTTCAGCCTGCCGGAGCAATTCCCCTTCCCCCATGGCCTGGAGTGGCAGTCGGTGACCTTGAGCAACAATAAAGTCATCCCCTTTCAGCCGGAATGGTCGGAAACCGATCCCGGTATCCAACTGAGCCCCAGCAGTTCCAACCTGACCAACCCCGATGACCTGACCGTGACCTACCCGTTCATCGACGGCATCGAGACCGAAAACAAAAGCCAACCACAACCCGTCAGCCTCAAAGGGACGGTCGAAGTGGTGGCACCGGGCAAAGTGCTGACCTTCGACCTGACGAAAAAAGACGTGGGCCACAAGCGCACCGAGGGTGCGATCACCGTCAACCTGCTGCTCCTGGAAAAGAACTACGCCGAAATCGAGCTGACCAACAACGCGCCCCTGGCGCCGGAAGTCGGTGACGAGTCCCCCAACCCGCTGCTGGTGCAGGCCCGTGACAGCACCGGGCAATTCCTCACCCGCGCGGGCTCGATCAATGAAAACGCCGCCCAAGTCGCGTTCTACGAGAAGCAACTGGCCGAGATGCAAAAACAGACGGCCTGGTCCGAAGCCTTTGAAAAAAAGCTCACCGACGAGCAGAAGGCCTTTGAGCACACCCAGAGCAACCACTACGCCAAGGTCTACTTCAACGGGCAGATCGAGCAATTGCAGGTCAATGTCATGGATTTTTCCACCGCGTCGCTTACCCGCAGGGACCTGGACCTGCCGGTGCTGCGCTTCGACAAGAACAGCCTGCAAAAAACCGTACAGCCGCTGCCGATGCCCGTGACCGTGTACGACGACAGCGCCGCCAGTTGGCTCAAGGACGCCACGCTGACCGAAGACCAACTGAAAAACAGCGTCACCATCAGCCAGTCCGTCGAAGACGCCAGCGCCGCGCATATCGTGTTCGACCACCCCTTCACCTTCAACGACGACCTGGTGGGCAGCGAGCGCAACAGCAGCGAATCGCCGGTGACGTTCTTCACCGCCGACGAGAAAGGCGAGCGCGGGGAGCCCATCGAACTGCCGGTGGAAGCGTTCGAACTGAACCCGGCGCGGGGCACGCTCACCTATGACCTCAACCTGTTCCCGGAAAATCCGGCGTTCGTGGTGGGCTCGATCCCGCTGTTCCTGGCGACCATCGAGAAGGGCACGCTGGATGCGGCCCGGCTGCCCAAGGGCTTGTCGCTCAAGGACAACGCGTTGATCGTCGACCAGAAGGCGTTTCCGTCCGACAGTTGGCGCTTCTACGCCAAGGACGCCAGCGGCAATTACCTCAAGGAAATTCTCGGCGTGAGCCATCGCGCCGAGGAGTACGGCACGGCGCTGTTTGATGTGCATTACTTCTACGGCCAGCCGACCGTGCTGGAGAGTTACCAGCGCACCGACCTGAGCACCGTGCAATACGGCTTCGAGGTCAAACTGGACAAACCCGAGAGCAAGTAGCCGGCCTAGAGGGCCAGGCGCTTGTTCCCGCCATTGATCTGGCGCAGCAGGCCTTGCAGGTGCAGGCACCAGATCTGTGGATCGTCTGCCAGCTCGTAGCCGTGCAAGGTCAGGCTCTCCACGATGGATTTCAGAATGTTTTCTGCCACGAAGGGCCCGGGGAACGGGCCCTGAGACTTGATGGTGGAGGGTTGTTCGCCGGTCATTCCGGCGGCAAACAACAAGGTCCACATCCCGTTATCCCCCGCGAGAGGGCGAATGGAGCATTCGATACGGGTGACCAGGCCCAGGCACTGGCGGGTAAGGCAAAGGTTGCGCGGCATGGCGGCGACCCTCGGTAGATCGGTGTTCAGCCTCACCGCACGATGGGGCTGTTTCTATCCAGCGACTCCTGTGGATATCCCTTGAGCTGAGAATAGAAGAAAACCACGACAAACCAAGGTTGTAGGGACCAACGGGCGTTGGCCCCAGTGAATCAGAGTCAATTTACTGACAAAAATACCTTCGCGGGCGTGGGCAAACCTGCCATAGGGTGAACAGGCACGTTTGTAGTGAGCGGGCTTGTCCCGCGCTGGGGCGCGAAGCGGCCCCAACAAGGCTGGTGCGTTCCACCAGGCACACTGCGTTGACTGGTTTCAGGGCTGCTTCGCAGCCCAACGCGGGACAAGCCCTCTCTCCACGACGAGTCCAGTGGCCACAGCAAACCCAGTGACAACAACGACTCCGCTAAAGCGTCAGCTCGGCTTGGCCTCGGCCAGTGCCTGTTGCGCCAGCTCCTTTTCGGCCTCTTTCAAATCGTCTTCGCTGATCATCTCCGCAATCACCCGCAGGCGCTCGACCACCCGCGCATTCACGGAGCCTTCGGGGAATTGCCCTTCCTCGTCCGGCTCACCCGCCGGTTCGCCCACCAGCAGGCTCAGGGCCTCATCGGCCTGGCGCACCGCATAGATATGGAATTGCCCGGCGCGTACGGCCTGCAACACCTTCTCGTCGAGCATCAGCGTGGCGACGTTGGCCTGGGGAATGATCGCCCCTTGCTCGCCGGTCAGGCCACGGGCCTCGCACAGGCGGAAGAAGCCCTCGATTTTCTCGTTGACCCCGCCCACCGCCTGCACTTCGCCGAACTGGTTGATCGAGCCGGTGATGGCAAAGCACTGCTTGAGCGGTGTCTTCGACAAGGCCGAGATCAAGGTGCACGCCTCGCCGAGCGACGCACTGTCACCGTCCACGTAGCCGTAGGACTGCTCCAGCGCGATGCTCGCCGAGATCGCCAGGGGGAATTCCTGGGCATACCGGCTGCCCAGGTAACCGGTGAGGATCATCACGCCCTTGGAGTGGATCGGCTGGCCCAGGTTGACCTCACGCTCGATGTCGACAATGCCGCTGCCGCCCGGGTAAACCGTGGCGGAAATTCGTGCCGGCACGCCGAAGGCTGAATCGCCCACCTCCAGCACCGTCAGCCCGTTGCACTTGCCGACGGCTGCGCCGGCGGTGTCGATCAGGATGACCCCGGCGAGCATGTCGTCGAGAATCCGTGCCGACACCCGACCCGTGCGCGTGGCCTTGGCCTTGAGGGCACGTTCGATATGGCCGGAGTCGGTCATCTCGTCGCCCGCCAGGTGGCGAATGAAGTCCGCCTCGCTGACCAACTGGAACAAATCTCCGATTCGCGCCGACAAGCGCTGCTGGTGCTCTGCCAGCCGTGCGCTGTAGGTGGCCAAGCGCGCCACTGCGTCCGAGGTCAACGGTGCCATGCCTTCTTCCGAAGTGCGGGTCTTGAGCAACTGGGCGAACTGCTCCAGGCTCTCGTCGACCATCGGGATGTCTTCGTCGAAATCCACCAGTACGCGGAACATCTCCTGGAAGTCCGGATCGGCGTCCTGCAACGCGTAGTACAGCTGGCGCGAGCCGATGATGATCACCTTGACCTGCAACGGGATCATCTGCGGGTTGAGGGTCACGGTGGCCAGACGGCCCAGCTCGCCCAACGGCGACTCCATCTTCAGTTTGCGCGACTGCAAGGAGCGCTTGAGGGCGTCCCACACGAAGGGCTCGCCGAGCATCTTTTCGGCTTCGAGGATCAGGAAACCGCCATTGGCACGGTGCAGCGCACCCGGGCGCAACTGGCGATAGGTGGTGTAGAGCGCGCCCTGATCAGTGCTGTATTCGATACGGCCGAACAGGTTGTCGTAGGTCGGGTGCGGCTCGAACACCACCGGCGCCCCACCGTTGACCGGGTGCCCCACCACCAGGCTCGGGCAATATTGCTCTTCGAGCAGCTTGCGGGCCTGGGCATCGGTTTTGGCGTCGTCCACCAGTTGCTCGACCACCGTCTTGAGCAGATACACCTGCATGGCTTGCAGATAGCCGCAGACCGCGGCGTTTTCCGCGTACTTTTCCGACAACGGCGCGAGCAAAGGCTGCAAGGCCAGGGTGATGGTTTCTTCGTTGAACTGGCGCAGCTGGTTGTTGGACTCGCGTTTCCACTGCGGCAGGCTGGCGAGTTCTTCGTTCAGGCGCTCTTCCAGCTCGGAAATATCGGTATGGAAACGTTCGCGATCAGCTTCAGGCAATTGCGAAAATTCGGCCTCGTCCAGCGCCTTGCCGTCGAGCATCGGGGTGAACGCGATATTGGAGCTGTCGCGGTACAGCGCCACGTCCTTTTCCAGGGCCAGGCGCTCGATCACGTCCAGAGCCTTGTCGTAACGCTGGTTGAACGCGCGGTCGATGGCGCTTTTGCGCTGCTGGTAAGTGGGGTGTTCGAAAACCGCCGGGAAGGTCGACACCAGGTTGTCGATCAACCCGCTGATGTCACTGATGAACGCCGCCGCACCGCCCGCTGGCAGTTCCAGCGCACGGGGTTCGCGCGGCTCATCGAAATTATTCACATAAACCCAGTCCGCCGGGGTTTGCAGGCGTTTGCCCTCGGCCTTCAGGTAGCGTTTGACGAACGAAAAGCGACCGGTACCCGGCTCGCCCATGACAAATACGTTGTAACCGGGGCGTGGCATGGCCACACCGAACTGCAACGCTTCAACCGCGCGTTCCTGGCCAAGCACACCGCGAAAGGGCTCCAAATCATTGGTGGTCGAGAAGCTGAACTGTTCAGCGGAGAAAGGACGTGTCAGCGCTTCGGGCGCTAGACGCAAGCTGGCAGCAACAGGATCAAGCATCGGGCTTCCTTACATCAGGCGGGGCAGATGACGGCATTCTGGCTCTCGCTTGCGCGCTCTGGCAAGGCAAGCCGTTGGGAAAGCATAGACACGGGAGACGTCCTACAAAAAAATCGCGACATCGCTGATTGTTTTATAAAAAACCACGGAACCCCTGGAACGTGCCTAAACTCCAAACTGCGCGGGTTGGACTAATAACCGATCCCTCAGGGCGCTGCGACGCGCCTGAACCCTTGTCCATTGGTTTGCACACAAAGAGAACAAAGCTATGAAACGGATCCTTCTTGGTACTCTCTTCACCGTCGTTTCCCTCAATGCAATGGCAGAAGCACCAGGTGGCCCGAACTGTGGTTGGGGCAACATGTTGTTCGAAGGCCAGCGCGGCACTCCGGCTCACTTCCTCGCCTCCACCACCAACGGCACCTCGGGTAACGCCACGTTCGGCATGACCTCGGGCACCAACGGCTGCAGCACCAACAGCGCCCTGACCTACGGCGGCAAGTCCTGGATTGCCATGAACGGCATGATGAACGAGCTCTCCGAAGACATGGCCAAAGGCAATGGCGAAGCGCTGACCACCTACGCGGTGGTACTGGGCGTGGCACCGGAAGACCGCGAGCACTTCGCGGCAGTGACTCACCAGCACTTCCAGCAAATCTTCAGCAAAGCCGACGTGACCGCTGACGACGTGCACACCAACACCCTCGCCGTCTTGAAAGGCGATGCCCGTCTGGCCAAATACGCCACCCAGGCATAAGCTCGACCCGCCCGCGCCTTTCGAGGCGCGGGCTTTATTTTTGGACCCGCCTCCCCTTTGGGTCTCTCTTTTTCCGACTTAAGTTGCCCCTATGCTCAAACGCTTTGCCTGGCTGGCACTCTTCGCCTGCGCCCCGCTCTACGCGGCCCCGCATCTGGATGATCAACGTTTGCAGCAATTGGCCAACGATCCGTTCTGGCATTCCCTTGGCCATTACGAAGCCGGCAAGCTCAGCGGCTGGCGCAGTTACGTCAGCGACAAGAAATTCTTCCTCGCCCCCGACGGCGCCCATCATCCGGATGCCGAGCTCAAGGCCACCGTGGAAGCGCTCTACGCGCCGGCCAGCCTGGGCGAAAAACACGCTCAATGCGTTTACCCCGCACGCACCCGCTGGCTCAAGGATCAGTTGCACCTGACCGACCTGCCCGCCGTGGACTGCACGGAATTCAAACAATGGTTCAAAGACGTCGCGCCCCATAGTGCGGTGATGATCTTCCCGGCGGCCTACCTCAACAGCCCGTCGTCGATGTTCGGTCACACCCTGCTGCGCATCGACCAGGCCGACGTGCAACGGGACAAAACCGCTCTGCTCAGCTATGCGATCAACTTCGGCGCCTATATCGAAGGTTCGGACAACAGCATCCTCTATGCCTGGAAAGGCCTGATGGGCGGCTACCCCGGCCTGTTCGCCCTGGTGCCCTATCAGGAAAAACTCTCGGAATACCGCAGCCTCGAGAACCGCGACCTGTGGGAATACCGCCTCAACCTCACACAAGTCGAAACCGAGCGCATGGTCGAGCACGTGTGGGAACTCAAGCAGATCCAGTTCGACTACTTCTTCTTCGACGAGAACTGCTCCTACCGCCTGCTGGAACTGCTGCAAGTCGCCCGCCCCGGCCTGCGCCTGACCGAACAGTTCCCGCTGACCGCCATCCCCACGGACACGGTCAAGGCCGTGAAAGACGCAGGTCTGGTGGAAAAGATCGACTATCGCCCTTCCCGTGAACGCGAGTTGCTGGAACGCGCCAAACCGTTGGACGGTGACGAGCAGCAATGGGTACTGAACATCAGCGACGACGCCAAGCAACTGCAAGCCCCGGCATTCAAGGCCCTCGCCAAAGACCGCCAAGCCCTGATCATCGACGCTGCCTATCGCCTGGGCCGCTACCGCGCCAATGGCCTGGAGCGCGACAGCGAACGTTCCCAGCGCAGCTTCGAACTGCTGCGCGCGATCAACCAGAACCCCGCGCCGGATCTCAAGATCACACCGCCCGGCCTGCCGGAAAACGGCCACGAATCCCGCACCTGGCAAGCCGGCATCGGTACCCGTGGCGACAAGGCCTACGGCGAATATGGCCTGCGCATGGCTTACCACGACCTCAATGACAACGCCGAAGGCTTCCCCTTGGGCGCACAGATCGAAATCCTGCAAATGAAACTGCGCCAGTACGAAGGCAACCACTGGCAGTTGCAACAACTGGACCTGGCCACCATTCGCTCCCTGACCCCTCGCAACGCGCTGTTGCAGCCGTGGTCCTGGCAAGTCACCGGCGGCCTGGAGCGGGTGCCGGGCAAACACGATGACGAAACCCTGGTCAGCCACATCAACGGCGGCGCCGGCGGCACCTGGCAACTGCGCGACGACATGCTCGGCTTCGCCCTCGGCACCGTGCGCGTGGAACACAACAATGATTTCAGCGAAGCCATCTCCCCCGCCGCCGGTTTCAATACCGGCGTGCTGTGGAAAAACCCGCTGGGCAACCTCAGCCTGGAAGCCAAGGGCGACTTCTTCACCAATGGCGAAGTCCGCCGCAGCATCAGCCTGAACCAGCAGTGGGAACTGTCGCGCAACCTGGGCCTGCGCCTGAGTGCACAACGCGAGTACAGCCATTTGTCCACGCCGGTCAATGAAGTGATGCTGGAAGTGAAGTGGTATCACTACTGACCAAAGTCGTACAACGATCAAAAGTGTGGGAGCGGGCTTGCCCGCGAATGCAGAGTGTCAGTCACCGCAAACTTGGCTGATACACCGCCTTCGCGGGCAAGCCCGCTCCCACATTTGGTGCGCGCAACCCGTAGGAGCCGGCTTGCCAGCGCCTACGGACCACACCGTTATCACCTTCCTTTCACATCCCTCGAACGAATCCCCTTCTAGACTTCCTCTTATCAGCCATGACACGGCGAGGAAGCAGGCAATGTGGCGGTATGCGGTGATGCTGTGTGCGATGGTGTGGTTGGCCGGTTGCCAGTCCACCCATCAGGATCTGCTGGCCAAGGGTTACCCGCCGGCCTTCGCCGATGGTTTTGACGACGGTTGCAGCAGCGGTCGCCAGGCGGCCGGGGTGATCAGCGGGGAGTTTCGCAAGAACGTACCGCGTTACTTGAAAGACCGCGAATACGCCGAAGGCTGGGAAGATGGCTTTCGCCAGTGCAAGGCCATGCGTGAAAACGAGGACCTGCGCGATTACAAGGACAACCACTGGGATGACCGCGAACGTGCCTGGCAGCGGGAGAAGGATCGTGACGCGGCCAGGGCATATCGCTAAAGCGGACGCGGAGCGTCCACGGCTGCATTACCACGCAGAGCGTGGGAACGATCGCGCAGCGACTATGGCCCAAACTCCATTGAGGGAGAACGTCATGAGCCGAGCTTTTGTAAATGAAGACAACGCCGCCGCCCAGGCCGATCAGCCGGTGGAGCGCCAGGTCAGCGAGCAGCCCAACCGAGTGACGGCCCATGGGTTGGCGCAGTTGCAGGCCAAGGTGGCGCAGTTACAGCAGGCGCACAGCATCGAATCTGCCAAAGACGACAAACAGCGCCTGGCCGACCTTGAGCGCGACCTGCGCTACTTCAATCAACGGGTGCAAAGCGCTCAAGTCGTCGCGCCGGCGACTTCTACCGACAAGGTGCAGATTGGCAGTTGGGTCACATTCGCCAATGAACAGGATGAACAGCAGCGCATCCAACTGGTCGGCGAAGACCAAGCCGACGCCACCGCGCACTTGATCAACTGGGGCTCACCGTTGGGCCGCGCCTTGTTGGGGGCCCGATTGGGCGACGAGGTGCTGTGGAAGCGCCCCGCCGGCGATCAGTTGATCGAAGTGCTGTTGATCGAGCCCGAGGTTTAGACGATGCCCTGGGCCAACATCGCGTCGGCGACTTTCACGAAGCCGGCGATGTTCGCGCCCTTCACGTAGTTGACCCGGCCGTTTTCTTCACCATAGTGCACGCAGGCATGGTGGATCGACTGCATGATGTTGTGCAGCTTGCTGTCCACTTCTCCGGCGGTCCACAGCAGGCGCATGGCGTTCTGCGACATTTCCAGGCCACTCACGGCCACACCACCGGCGTTGGAGGCCTTGCCCGGCGCGAACAGAATGCCCGCCTCGATAAAGATATCCACAGCCTCGAGCGTGGTCGGCATATTGGCGCCTTCGGCCACGCAGATACAGCCATTGCGCAGCAGCGTGCGGGCAGCGTCGGCGTCGAGTTCGTTCTGGGTCGCGCAAGGCAGCGCAATGTCGCAGGCGAGCGCCCACGGCGTCTGGCCTTTGCGGAACTCCAGGCCAAAACGCTCGGCCAGTGCGCTGATGCGCCCGCGCTGTACGTTTTTCAGCTCCAGCAGCGCTGTCCATTGCTCCTCGGTCAAACCGCTTTCGGCATACAGGGTGCCTTCGGAGTCAGACAAGGACACCACTTTGCCACCCAGGTCCATGACCTTGCGTGCCGCGTATTGCGCCACGTTGCCGGAACCGGAGATAGCCACGCGCTTGCCCTCTACCTGCTGCTGGTTGCGCTTGAGCATTTCTTCGGCGAAGTACACACAGCCGAAACCGGTGGCTTCCGGGCGAATCAGGCTACCGCCGTAGGTCATGCCCTTGCCGGTCAGCACCGAGGTGAACTGGTTGCTCAGGCGCTTGTACTGGCCGAACAGAAAGCCGATTTCACGGGCACCCACGCCGATGTCCCCGGCCGGCACGTCCACATCGGCGCCAATATGGCGGTACAACTCGCTCATGAAGGCCTGGCAGAAGCACATCACTTCAGCGTCGCTCTTGCCCTTGGGGTCGAAGTCCGAGCCGCCTTTGCCGCCACCCATGGGCAGCGAGGTCAGGGAGTTCTTGAAGGTTTGTTCGAAGGCGAGGAATTTCAGCACCCCCAGGTTCACCGACGGGTGGAAGCGCAAGCCGCCCTTGTAAGGGCCGATGGCGCTGTTCATCTGGATGCGGAACCCGCGATTGACCTGCACCTTGCCATGATCGTCCACCCACGAGACCCGGAAGGTGATCGCGCGTTCCGGCTCGCAGATGCGCTCCAGAATGCCCGAGTTCAGGTAGTGGGGGTTGGCTTCAAGAAACGGCCAGAGACTGCGCAACACCTCTTCCACGGCTTGGTGGAATTCCGGTTGGTCGGGGTCACGTTTCTTGAGGCGGGAAAGGAAAGATTCGACAGATTCGATCATGGGAAGTCTCGGCAAATTGATTGTTTTTAAATGAGATTGAGCCGGACCTTAGCAATTCATTTCGCACCTGAAAAGTGCAAAATGTCGCCTTTGTGAATTTAAATGGTGCATTAGATATAAATAAATCAGGAAAACAGGACTTTTTTGCACCTTAAAAGGGATTACCAACCCTGAAAATGCACCAGCCTTTAGAGTGTCTTCGCAGGCAAGCCAGCTCCCACATTTGATCGATTTCTAATGTGGGAGCTGGCTTGCCTGCGATGAATCCACCCCGGTCTTCCTGAAAAGATGCAAAAAAAACGGAGCCCGAAGGCTCCGCTTTTCAAACCACCAACCCGAATCAGGCCAGTTTCTTGTGCCGTACACGGTGCGGCTGGGCAGCCGCTTCGCCGAGGCGCTTTTTACGGTCCGCTTCGTACTCGGTGTAGTTGCCTTCGAAGAACACCGCTTGCGAATCGTCTTCGTACGCCAGGATGTGGGTCGCGACGCGGTCCAGGAACCAGCGATCGTGAGAGATCACAATGGCGGCGCCCGGGAAGTCCAGCAGGGCCTCTTCCAGGGAACGCAGGGTTTCAACATCGAGGTCGTTGGACGGTTCGTCGAGCAGCAGGACGTTGCCGCCCTCTTTCAGGGTCAGGGCCAGGTGCAAGCGACCGCGCTCACCACCGGACAGGTCCTTGACGAACTTCTGTTGGTCGCCGCCCTTGAAGTTGAAACGGCCAACATAAGTACGCGATGGAATCTCGTAGTTGCCGATGCGGATCTGGTCGGAACCGTCGGAGATCTGCTGGAACACGGTCTTGCTGCCGTCCAGGTCTTCGCGGCTCTGGTCCACACAGGCCAGTTGCACGGTTTCGCCGACTTCGATGGTGCCCGAGTCCGGCGTTTCCTTGCCCATCAGCATGCGGAACAGGGTCGACTTACCGGCACCGTTACCGCCGATAACACCGACGATCGCGCCTTTTGGCATGGAGAACGACAGGTTGTCGATCAGCACGCGGTCGCCATAGCCCTTGGTGACGTTCTTGAACTCGATGACCTTGTCACCCAGGCGCGGACCGGCCGGGATGTAGATTTCGTTGGTTTCCGAACGCTTCTGGAACTCCTGCGACTGCATTTCTTCAAAGCGTTGCAGACGAGCCTTGGACTTGGACTGGCGGGCCTTGGCGCCTTTGCGCACCCACTCCAGTTCTTCCTTCATGGCCTTTTCATGAGCCGATTGCTGCTTGGACTCCTGGGCCAGACGGTCGGACTTGGCTTCCAGCCAGCCGGAGTAGTTGCCCTCGTAAGGGATACCGGCGCCGCGGTCGAGCTCGAGGATCCAGCCGGCGACGTTGTCCAGGAAGTACCGGTCGTGCGTGATCGCAACCACGGTGCCCGGGAAGTCGTGGAGGAAGTGTTCCAGCCAGGCGACGGAGTCGGCGTCCAGGTGGTTGGTCGGCTCGTCGAGCAGCAGCATGTCAGGCGCCGACAGCAGCAGGCGGCACAGGGCCACACGACGTTTTTCACCACCGGACAGGTGTTCGACCTTGGCATCCCAGGCCGGCAGGCGCAGCGCATCGGCGGCGACTTCCAGCTGGCGCTCCAGGTTGTGACCGTCGCCAGCTTGCAGGATGGCTTCGAGCTTGGCCTGTTCGGCGGCCAGCTTGTCGAAATCGGCATCCGGTTCGGCGTAGGCGGCGTAGACCTCATCCAGGCGAGCCTGGGCGTCTTTGATCACGCTGACGGCTTCTTCGACCACTTCGCGCACGGTCTTGGTCGGATCCAGCTGTGGTTCCTGCGGCAGGTAACCGATGTTCAGCTCAGGCATCGGGCGGGCTTCGCCTTCGAACTCGGTGTCGACGCCGGCCATGATTTTCAGCAGCGTGGATTTACCCGAACCGTTCAGGCCGAGAACGCCGATCTTGGCGCCAGGGAAAAAAGACAGCGAAATGTTTTTCAGGATTTCCCGCTTCGGCGGAACAACTTTTCCCAGCCGATGCATGGTGAAGACGTATTGAGCCATGGTGAACCTAGCGTCAGTGACTGATGAATTGAACGGGCCAAGCCCGTGCCAGGCCATGCGCCGCGCGGGCCGTTGACGGTGATCACTGCCTGCGTGCGGAAAAAGCCTGATTGTCTGGGGCTGGAACGCCCCCGCGTAACCGGCAAAGCTACCTGAATGCGCTTGGTCAGTCCAGCCAGGCAAGGACTGGCACTTTGCCACAACTCAAGGCATGCTAGCCGCCCTCCGGGCGTCCGGCTTATAGTGCACGTCGCGCGCCAATCCAGCCAAACCGCAGGATCACAGCTTGTCCAAAGTCACGCCGCCCACTCCCCTGCGCGCCGCTCATATAGCGCCGGGAGCACCCCTGCACGGCACCCTCAAAGGCGCATTGGCGACGCTTGTCCTGATGTTGCTCGCCTTATTGTTCTGGCAACTGCTGGACCAGTTGCAGCAAAACCAGAAAAACCAGCAGCAATACACCATCGACTACAGCGCCGACCTGGCTGAACAGATCAGCCTGAACATGGCCCTGAGCGCGCAAATCGCGTTGAACCTGCTGCCGATCGTCGAGCCACCGCGCACCGACGAACAACGTCAGGCCTTGATGCGCACCCTGCAACGCTCCCTCCCGGAACTGCGCAGCTTTGCCCTGCTTGCACCCAGCGGCGCATTGATCGGTGACAGCGCGATGGACAGCAAGGACAGCGCCTGGCTCGAAGAGCTGGTCAAGCGCAGCCACTCCCAGAATTACTACCTGAGCAACGACAACGACGGCACCGTCATCTACCTGCTGCTGCACCAGGCCAGCGGCGGCTCGAAAGTCTATTGGGCCTTGCGCCTGGCCCCCAACTACCTGACCAGCCTCACCCGCCAGGATGGCCAGGGCCCACGGCCGATGTGGGCCATCGAAAACCGCCTGAACCATCGCGTGGTCAGCCGTGACAGCGGCATGCCGGCCCAATGGGCCGCGGCCCTGACCCCGGACGAATTGAACAAAAGCGTGCTGGTCACCCCCCTGAGCAAAAGTGACTGGCAGTTGCGCGGGATGTTCGACCGCGGCGCGGTGCTCGAGCAACTGCTCCCGGCGTTTATCGGCAAATGCCTGCTGGGCCTGGCCCTTTCGCTGATCCCGGTGATCGTGCTGCTGAACATGCGCCGTCGCCAGCGCCAGGTGCACGAAGGCCGGCGGCGCTACCAGGATATTTTCGAAGGCACCGGCGTCGCCCTCTGCGTGCTTGATCTCTCAGGCCTGAATGCCTGGTTCGACAAAGCCCGCCTGGAAACCCGCGAGCAATTAAAGACGTGGCTGCAAGACAACCCAGCCGAACGCCAGCAACTGCTCAAGGAACTGCGCATCACCGAGGTCAACCAGGTGGCGGTGCGCCTGCTGAACGTGGGGTCCTGCGAAGACGCCTGGCAACGCCTGATTGACGACTGCCCTCGCAACGCCACCTCCATTGGCTACCAGGTGCTGGAGGCAGTGCTCACCCAGCAAAAACAGCTGGAGCTGGAAATCCAGCTCAACGATGTGGCCGGCAACGAGCAATACCTGTGGCTGGTGATGCGCCTGCCGGAGCAACAGGACGACTACAAGGCCGTGATCCTCAGCATCAGCGACATCACCAGCCGCAAGCTGATCGAGCTGTCGCTGGTGGAGCGCGAAAGCTTCTGGTCAGACGTGGTGCGCACCGTGCCCGATCACCTGTACGTGCAGGACGTGATCAGTCAGCGCATGATCTTCAGCAACCACCACCTGGGCCACACGCTCGGCTACAACAAGGCCGAACTGCAACAAATGGGCGAGTACTTCTGGGAAATCCTGCTGCACCCCGAAGACGCCGAGCATTATCACGACCTGCGCCAGCAACAGCGCCAGATCGGCTACACCACCCAACTGCAATGCCAGCTGCGCTTTCGTCACCGCAACAACCAATGGCGGCGTTTCGATATTCGTGAGCAAGCCCTGGCGCGGGACAAGACCGCGCTGGTCACGCGCATCATCGGCGTGGCCAAGGACATCACCGACCAGATCGAAGCCAGCGAATCCCTGCGTGACAGCGAACAGCGCTACCGCATGCTGGCCGAAAGCATCAGCGACGTCATCTGCTCCACCGACAGCCAACTGGCGCTCAACTACATCAGCCCGTCGGTCAATACCGTGCTGGGCTACGACGTGGATTGGGTGTTCAAGAACGGCTGGCAGTCAATCATCGCCAACCCGCAACAATTGACCGGCATTTACGCCCTGGTCGAACAGGTCAGCCGTGCCCTGGGAGATATCGAAGCGCTCAACCAACTGCGCGACGAAGTGCAGACCCAGCTCTTCCTGTTCGACTGCCTGCGCGCCGACGGGCGCAAGGTACCGATCGAACTGCGCCTGGTGCTGGTGTGGGATGAACACGGTGCGTTCGAAGGCATCCTCGGCGTTGGCCGCGACATCAGCCAGCAGCGCCGCGCCGAGAAAGACCTGCGCATGGCCGCAACGGTATTCGAACACTCCACCTCGGCGATCCTGATCACCGACCCTGCGGGTTATATCGTGCAGGCCAACGAGGCGTTCAGCCGGGTCAGCGGGTATGCGGTCAGCGACGTCCTCGACCAATTGCCGAACATGCTCACCGTCGACGAACAACAGGAAGCCCACCTGCGCTATGTGCTCAAGCAACTGCACCAGCACAGCACCTGGGAAGGCGAAGTCTGGCTCAAGCGCCGCAACGGCGAGCATTACCCGGCCTGGGTCGGCATTACTGCGGTGTTCGACGATGAAGGCGACCTGGCCAGTTACGTGTGCTTCTTCAGTGACATCAGCGAGCGAAAGGCCAGCGAGCAACGCATCCACCGCCTGGCCTATTACGACGCCCTGACCCACCTGCCCAACCGCACGTTGTTCCAGGACCGTCTGCACACCGCCTTGCAGGCGGCCGAGCGGCAGAAGTCGTGGGTGGTGCTGATGTTCCTCGACCTCGACCGCTTCAAACCGATCAACGACTCCCTGGGCCACGCCGCCGGCGACCGCATGCTCAAGGAAATGGCCACACGCCTGCTCGGTTGCGTGGCCGAAGACGACACCGTGGCGCGCATGGGTGGCGACGAATTTACTTTGCTCCTGCAACCCCGGGTCAGCCGCGACATGGCGCTGAACCGCGCCATTCACGTGGCCGAGCAGATTCTGGCCAGCCTGGTGAAGCCGTTCGTGCTGGAGGGCCGTGAGTTCTTCGTGACCGCCAGTATCGGCATCGCCC
The DNA here is from genome assembly GCF_054071795.1 of Pseudomonas sp. SDO5271_S396. Classification (NCBI taxonomy): domain Bacteria; kingdom Pseudomonadati; phylum Pseudomonadota; class Gammaproteobacteria; order Pseudomonadales; family Pseudomonadaceae; genus Pseudomonas; species Pseudomonas sp. SDO5271_S396. The sequence goes on along the minus strand of NZ_JBSVWB010000010.1, from coordinate 2,524 downwards.
TGAGCCCCCAGGACGGCAACGAACTCAGCCAGTTGATGAAAAACGCCGACACGGCGATGTATCACGCCAAGGAGCGCGGCAAGAACAACTTCCAGTTCTACCAGGCCGACATGAACGCCAGCGCCCTGGAGCGCCTGGAGCTGGAAAGCGACCTGCGCCACGCCCTGGACCAGAACGAATTCGTGCTCTATTACCAGCCGCAGTTCAGCGGCGACGGCAAACGCCTGACCGGCGCCGAAGCCCTGCTGCGCTGGCGCCATCCGCGCCGTGGCCTGGTGCCGCCGGGAGACTTCATACCGGTACTGGAAGAGTTGGGCCTGGTGGTGGACGTGGGCGACTGGGTGATCAGCGAAGCCTGTCGCCAACTCAAGACCTGGCACCAGAACAAGGTGCGCGTGCCGAAAGTCTCGGTGAACATCTCGGCGCGGCAGTTCTCCGATGGCCAGTTGGGTACGCGTATCGCCACCATCCTCAAGGACACCGGCCTGCCGCCGGCGTGCCTGGAACTGGAGCTGACCGAAAGTATCCTGATGCGTGAAGTCAATGAAGCGATGCAGATCCTCGACAGCCTGAAAAACCTGGGCCTGAGCATCGCCGTAGACGACTTCGGCACCGGTTACTCCTCACTCAACTACCTCAAGCAGTTCCCGATCGACGTGCTGAAGATCGACCGCACATTCGTCGATGGCCTGCCCTCCGGCGAACAGGACGCGCAGATCGCCCGCGCCATCATCGCCATGGCCCACAGCCTGAACCTGGCGGTGATCGCCGAAGGCGTGGAAACCCATGAGCAACTGGACTTCCTGCGCGAACATGGCTGCGACGAAGTGCAGGGTTACCTGTTCGGGCGACCAATGCCGGCGAACCGGTTCGAGGCGCAGTTCAGCAATGATGCGCTCTTCATGTTCGACTGAAGACCTGCTGTGGGGCTGATGGCCTCATCGCCGGCAAGCCAGCTCCCACATTTGGAATGCGTTCCCTGTGGGAGCCGGGCTTGCCCGCGATGGGGCACTCACAGGCACCGCTTATCCACAGATGAACCCCGCTTGTCCGCGACATGATGTCCTTTCATATGCCATCTAAAACCCATTGGGTTAGAATGCCCTCCTTTTCTGCCCCCGATCCTTGAGGACCGCCATGTTCAGCCGTGATTTGACTATTGCCAAGTACGACGCCGATCTCTTTGCCGCCATGGAGCAAGAAGCCGTGCGCCAGGAAGAGCACATTGAGCTGATCGCTTCGGAAAACTACACCAGCCCAGCGGTGATGGAGGCTCAAGGTTCGGTCTTGACCAACAAGTACGCCGAAGGCTATCCGGGCAAGCGCTACTACGGTGGCTGCGAATACGTCGACGTGGTCGAGCAACTGGCAATCGACCGCGCCAAGGAACTGTTCGGCGCCGATTACGCCAACGTCCAGCCGCACGCCGGCTCCCAGGCCAACAGCGCCGTGTACCTGGCCCTGCTGCAAGGCGGCGACACCATCCTGGGCATGAGCCTGGCACACGGCGGTCACCTGACCCACGGTGCCAGCGTTTCGTCTTCCGGCAAGCTGTACAACGCCGTTCAGTACGGTATCGACGCCAACGGCCTGATCGACTACGACGAAGTCGAGCGCCTGGCTGTTGAACACAAGCCAAAAATGATCGTGGCCGGTTTCTCGGCCTACTCGCAGGTGCTGGACTTCCCACGCTTCCGCGAAATCGCCGACAAAGTAGGCGCCTACCTGTTCGTCGACATGGCTCACGTAGCCGGTCTGGTGGCCGCGGGCGTCTACCCGAACCCGGTGCCTTTCGCTGACGTGGTGACCACCACCACCCACAAGACCCTGCGCGGTCCACGTGGCGGCCTGATTCTGGCGCGCGCCAACGCCGACATCGAGAAGAAACTGAACTCCGCGGTATTCCCGGGCGCCCAGGGTGGCCCGCTGGAGCACGTGATCGCTGCCAAGGCGATCTGCTTCAAGGAAGCACTGCAACCCGAGTTCAAGGCCTATCAGCAACAAGTGGTGAAAAACGCCCAGGCCATGGCCAGCGTGTTCATCGAGCGCGGTTTTGACGTGGTGTCCGGCGGTACCGAAAACCACCTGTTCCTGCTGTCCCTGATCAAACAGGACATCTCCGGTAAAGATGCCGACGCTGCCCTGGGCCGCGCCTTCATCACCGTGAACAAGAACTCGGTACCGAACGATCCACGTTCGCCGTTCGTCACTTCCGGCCTGCGCTTCGGCACCCCGGCTGTGACCACTCGTGGCTTCAAGGAAGCAGAGTGCAAGGAACTGGCTGGCTGGATCTGCGACATCCTGGCCGACCTGAACAACGAAGCCGTGATCGACGCGGTCCGCGAAAAGGTCAAGGCCATCTGCAAGAAGCTGCCGGTATACGGCGCCTGATAGCCATTGCCTGAATGAAAAGCCCGGCTCTTGAGCCGGGCTTTTTTATGGGCGATCCGGACTTGAAATACGGTCACCTGTGGGAGCTGGCTTGCCTGCGATGGCGGTGTATCAGGCAGTGATGAGTCAGCTG